>JBJEKJ010000001.1:0-19882 GCA_051878575.1 Muribaculaceae bacterium
CCAACGACCCCCTGATTAACAGTCAGGTGCTCTAACCAACTGAGCTATTGAAGCAAAATGCCTTTATTATGTTATGCGCTTCAAGATGGGCTTGAACCAACGACCCCCTGATTAACAGTCAGGTGCTCTAACCAACTGAGCTATTGAAGCAATTGCACCACTATTTTAGTTTTGCGATGCAAAATTAGAGCTAATTTTTGAAATATGCAATAGAATCGCCAAAAATATTGAGTTTTTTTGCCTATTAAGAGTTTTTTTACACAAATAACGCCGTTATACCGATATAAAGTAGTATTTTAGCAGTCTATTTCAAGATAACTGACAAAATGGACCATACTTCACGTTTTCAGCGACGCCTCACCCTATGGGTGGCTATGGTATTGGCAGGGTGCGCCTCCATAGCCGTCGGGGCTCAGGACACCGACAACACCGATATGAAAATTGCCCGCAACCTCGATGTGTTCAACTCGCTCTACAAGGAGCTTAACACATTCTATGTGGACACCATCGACGCGCAAAAGTCGATTGAGACCGCCATCAACGCGATGCTCGACGACATCGACCCCTACACCGAATACATTCCACCCACAGCGCAAGACGATTTCTTCGCCATCTCCACAGGCGAATATGGAGGCATAGGCTCGATAATCATGGAGTTCAAAAACAACGTCTACATCTCCGAGCCCTACGAGAACAGCCCGGCTGCCCGCGCCGGCCTGCGCCCGGGCGACAAGATAGTGATGATCGACAACGACAGCGTGGCAGGCTGGGGCAACAAGAAGGTGAGCGATCACCTGAAGGGACAGGCCAACACCAAATTGCGTGTGGTGGTGGAGCGCCCCTATCACGACGGCGGCAACTTGGAGTTCAACATCACGCGCGAGAAAATCAAGATCAGCTCAGTGCCCTATTATGGCGTGCTGCGCAAGTGCATTGGCTACATATCGCTCACGTCGTTCAACCAAAAGTCGCCCGAGGAAGTGCGTGAGGCCCTGCTTGCGCTAAAGTCGAACCCCGAGGTGAAATCAATCGTGCTCGACCTGCGCGGCAATGGCGGCGGACTCCTGGAGAGCGCCGTGCAGATTGTGGGGCTATTTGTGCCAAAGGGCACGCAGGTGCTCCAGACGCGTGGACGCTCGAAACAGAACGAGAAGACCTACAAGACCACACAGGAGCCCATCGACACCAAGATTCCGCTATTCGTGCTAATCGACGGCGGCTCGGCCTCGTCGTCGGAGATTGTGGCAGGCTCGCTGCAAGACCTCGACCGCGCGGTGATAGTGGGAACACGCTCCTACGGCAAGGGCTTGGTGCAGACCACACGCCCGCTCCCCTACGAGGGACTGCTGAAAGTGACCATATCGAAATACTACATACCGAGCGGACGACTGATTCAGGCTATCGACTACTCTCACCGCAACCCCGACGGCTCGGTGGCACGTATCCCCGACAGCCTCACCACCGTGTTCCACACCGCCAACGGACGTGAGGTGCGCGACGGCGGAGGCATCACGCCCGACATCAAGGTGGAATACCCGCAATTGAACCGCCTGACCTACAACATCATCCGCGACGAATGGGCGTTCAACTTCGCCACAAAGTTCGCCAGCGAGCATCCCACAATTGCCCCTGCCGAGGAGTTTGAGATCACCGACAGCATCTACGAGCAGTTCAAGCAATTCATCGACCCCTCACAGTTCAAATACGACAAGGTGTGCGAGGACAGGCTAAAGCAGCTAAGGGAGGCAGCCGAGAGCGAGGGCTATATGAACGACTCCACGAAGGCCCAATTCGAGGCCTTGGAGAAGCTGCTGAAGCACGACCTCAACCACGACCTCGACACTCACCGCAAGGAGATTGCCAAGCTGATAGCCGACGAGATACAGAAGCGCTACTACTATCAGCGCGGACAGGTGATAGAGTCGCTTAAGGCCGACAATCATATCGACGAGATAGAGAAGATGCTCGGCAAGCCGGGCGAGTATGAGAAGACGCTCAACATTGCCACACCGGCGAAAAACGACGCCAAAAAGCCTGCCAAGAAGGGCAAAACGAAGAAAAACTGATATCGGAGTGGAGATTAAGGAACTTTGCGAGATTATCAACTCTAAGGCGCGACGCGACGCGCTAAAGGCGCTGCTCGCCGACCGCAAGTGCCACACGGCAACCATCGACGGCCTCGCGGGCTCGGCTGCCGCCATGCTGTTTGCCGGGCTGCCGAAGCGCCGACAGCCCTACCTAATCATAGCCTCCGACATCGACGAGGCCGGATACATGTATCACGACCTGTGCCAGATTATGGGCGAGGGCGCCACACTTATTTTCCCATCGGGCTACAAGCGCGACATAAAATATGGACAAGTCGACGCCCCATCGGAGATTCTGCGCACCGAGGTGCTCAATCAGTGGTATGACAACCCGTGCCTGCACTGCGTGGTGACATATCCCGAGGCCCTTGCCGAGAAGGTTCAAAGCCGAGAGGTGATTGCCAAGTCGACAATAAACCTCTCGCGAGGCACCTGCGTGGACCTTACAGCCACCGAGAAGCAGCTCCGCGAGCTCGGATTCACCGAGGTCGACTATGTGTATGAGCCGGGACAGTTTGCCATCAGAGGCTCGATTCTCGACGTGTACTCCTTCGCCTTCGAGCTGCCCTATCGCGTCGACTTCTTCGGCGACGAGATTGAGAGCATCCGCACGTTCAACGTCGATACACAACTGTCGGTGGAGAACATCGACTCAATTTCAATAATCAACGGGGCCAACTCCGACAGCGCAACCGGAGCGTCGCTGCTCGACTATATATCCGACGACACCGTGCTGCTGTGCCGCTACCACGAGTGGCTGCTGAGCCGCATCGAGGCCATTGGCGCCGAGAACTTCTCGGAGAGCGCCATCATAGCCAACGAGGGCGACAAGGACGCCATGAAGAAAATAGTGGACCACGAGGCGTTCAAGCGGCGTTTCGCCGGTTTCCGACGCATTGACTACCACTTCGGCGAGAGCGGCAGCCGCAGTGGCGCACATCTTTCCGTGCACTGCGCCCCGCAGGGCATATATCACAAGAATTTCGACATTATCAGCGCCTCATTCAAGGATTTTATCGCAAGAGGCTACAAAATATTCATCCTCTCCGACAGCGAGAAGCAGACGGAGCGCCTGCGCGTGATTTTCGACGACCGCCACGACGAGATTCGATTCACGCCCATTCTGCGCACCGTCCACGAGGGATTCGTCGACGACGACATGAGGGTGTGCGTTTTCACCGACCACCAGATTTTCGACCGTTTCCACAAGTACAACCTCAAAAGCGACCGCGCGCGCTCGGGAAAGCTCGCCTTCTCGCTCAAGGAGCTCAACCAGATTGAGGTGGGCGACTACATCGTGCATGTGGACCACGGAGTGGGCAAGTTTGGAGGACTGCTCCGCACCGACGTGAACGGTAAGATGCAGGAGATGATAAAACTCATCTATCAGAACGACGATATTATATTCGTGTCGATTCATGCCTTGCACAAGCTCGCGAAATATCGCGGAAAGGAGGGCGTGGAGCCACGAATCAACAAACTCGGCAGCGGCGCCTGGAACCGCATGAAGGAGCGCACCAAGAGCAAGCTGAAGGATATTGCCCGCGACCTGATAAAGCTCTACGCCGCACGCCGCGAGGAGAAAGGCTTCGCTTTCTCGCCCGACGGATACTTGCAGCAGGAGTTGGAGGCCTCGTTCATCTACGAGGACACTCCCGACCAGCTGAAAGCCACCACCGCCGTGAAGGCCGACATGGAGAGCGCCAAGCCCATGGACCGCCTGATTTGCGGCGACGTAGGCTTCGGGAAGACCGAGGTGGCAATCCGAGCAGCCTTCAAAGCCGCCGTCGACGGAAAGCAGACTGCCGTGCTCGTGCCCACCACGGTGCTCGCATATCAGCATTTCAACACCTTCCGCGACCGCCTGAGGGATTTCCCCGTGAGAATAGAATATCTGAGCCGCGCCCGCAAGCCCAAGGACGTGAAGCAAATCACCGCCGACCTTGCCGACGGCAAAATCGACATAATCATCGGCACCCACAAGCTCATTGGCAAGTCGGTGAAATTCCACGACCTCGGACTGCTCGTTATCGACGAGGAGCAGAAATTCGGAGTGTCGGTGAAAGAGAGGCTTAAGCAGCTGAAGGTGAACGTGGACACGCTCACGATGTCGGCAACGCCTATTCCGCGCACTCTGCAATTCTCGCTAATGGGAGCGCGCGACCTCAGCGCCATCACCACTCCGCCGGCCAACCGCTACCCAATCCTCACATCGGTAAACTCCCTTAACGACGACATCGTGGCCGAGGCCATCAACTTCGAGATGTCGCGCAACGGACAGGTGTTCTTCGTGAACAACCGCATAGAGCAGCTCTACAACCTCCGCGACATGATAGCCCGTCTCGTCCCCGACGCGCGCGTGGTAGTGGGACACGGACAGATGCCTCCCGAGCAGCTCGAGAAAGCGATTATCGACTTCGCCAACCACGACTACGACATCCTGCTCGCTACCACGATTATCGAGAGCGGCATCGACATGCCCAACGTGAACACTATAATAATCAACAACGCCCAAAATTTCGGCCTAAGCGAGCTGCATCAGCTTCGAGGCCGCGTGGGACGCAGCTCACGCAAGGCATTCTGCTATCTGCTCGTGCCTCCCGGCAAGCCGCTCACGCCGGTAGCCCGCCGCAGGCTGCAAGCCATCGAGAGCTTCTCCGAGCTTGGCAGCGGAATACACATTGCAATGCAGGACCTCGACATACGCGGTGCCGGCAACCTGCTCGGAGCAGAGCAGAGCGGATTCATCGCCGACCTCGGCTACGAGACCTACCAGAAGATTCTAAAAGAGGCCGTGCTCGAGCTGCGCACCGAGGAGTTCTCCGACACCTTCAGCGACGATGCGGCACAAAGCGACGCCAACGAGCCCACATACGTGTCCGACTGCACCATCGAGAGCGACATGGAGCTGCTTCTCCCCGCCACCTACGTGCCGCAGGAGGGCGAGCGAATAAGCCTGTACCAACAATTGGACAATATGGAGCGCGAGACCGACGTGATGGAGTTCAGGCGCGAGCTTGAGGACCGATTCGGCAAGATTCCGCACGAGGCGCAGGAGCTGATCCGCATCGTGTCGCTGCGACGCATTGCACGCAGCCTCGGCATAGAGAAAATAGCGCTGAAAATGGGACAGATGTACCTATATTTCGTGGGCGAGGAAAACAAGGCCTACTACCAGTCGCCGGCATTCGGACGCATCCTGAGCTACTTGCAGCAGAATCCGCGCCGATGCAAGCTGCGCGACATCAACGGCCGCCACTCTATCCTGATAGCCGACGTAGCCACCGTGGAGGAGGCCGTCAACATCCTATCCACCATCACACTGCTACAATCGGTATAGCACCCTATATCACTTTTCTTACAAAATACGCAAAAAACACAAAATACGCAAAAAACAGAGGAGCGACTACATCATAATCGACGTGATCGCTCCTCCTACCTAATTTACCAATCTTTCATACCTCACAGGGGATTTGAATAGTGATGAAGGCTCTTTCCCCCGCCTTAAGACTAAGGCATATAGCAAAATTTCTACTTATCGCATATTCATCTCATTTCTGTCGGGTTTATTATCTCTCGTAATATGCGAGAATCTTCAGTCGCGGCTCTCGTCCTGCCGTGGCACCGGTGTGTCGGCGCCACGGCCATGACGAAGAATCCTTGCCATTATTCAGGCGAGCGAGGATTATCTCAGCGTGAACGTCTTTGTCTGTACGTTCTTGCTGTCGCCTCCCACCATCACCTGGAACTCACCCGGCTCGCACACGAAATTGAGCTCGCTGTTGTAGAACTTCAACAGGTCGGCATCGATTTCGAATGTCACGTCGCGGCTCTCGCCCTTCTTCAGGAAGATGCGCTCAAATCCCTTCAGCTCCTTGACGGGACGCGAGATGCTTCCCACCATGTCGCGGATATAGAGCTGAACCACCTCGGCAGCGTCGTAGTTGCCGGTATTGGTCACCTTCACAGTGGCAGTAATCTTTCCGGCAGCATCCATAGCGTCGGCGTCGAGTGTCAAATCGCCGTATGTGAACGTAGTGTAAGACAAACCGTAACCAAACGGATAAAGTGGCTCATTGTCGACGTCGAGATAGTTGCTGCGGAATTTCGAGAACCACTTCTCAGCCGGGCGTCCGGTGTTGAGGTAGTTGTAATAAAGCGGAAGCTGGCCCACAGCCTTGGGGAATGAAGTGGTGAGTTTTCCCGAAGGAGCCTTGTCGCCAAAGAGCACGTCGCAAATAGCGTCGGCCGCCTCGCTGCCGCCGAACCACACTTGCAGAATAGCGGGCAGGTTGTCGTTCTCCCAGTTCATCACCGTGCTGCGGCCTGCGAAGTTGAGCATCACGATGGGCTTGCCGGTCTTCTTCAGCTCCTTGAGCAGGTCGAGCTGAGCGTCGGGCAGGTCGAGATTGGAGCGTGAGCTGCACTCGCCGCTGAACTCCGACGACTCGCCGCCGGCAAACACTATCACGTCGGCACGACGGGCTGCGCTGAGAGCCTCGGCGGTGAGCTGCTGCGGGCTGCGCGGATCGCGCATCTCGCGGCCGAACATCGTGGCATTAGCCTCCAATGTGGCGTCGTAGCAGAGGTTGCAGCCTTTGGCGTAAATCACCTCAGCCTTGCCCTCCACGGCGTCCTTCATGCCCTCGTAGAGCGATTTGTAGCGCTCGCTCACGGCTGCCACGCTCCAAGTGCCCGGCATATTGGCCTTAGTGTTGGCGAGCGGGCCGATAAGAGCGATTCGGCCCTTGCGCTGAAGCGGGAGCAGGTTGCCCTCATTCTTCAGGAGCACGAAAGTCTCGGCAGCGATCTCACGTGCCACGGCACGGTTCTCGTCTGTGAAAATCTCGTTCTTCGGACGCTCTACGTTGCAATACTTATAGGGATCGGCAAACAATCCGAGCTTGTATTTAGCCTCAAGGATGCGGCGGCAGGCCTTGTTGATATCTTCCTCGGTGACTTTACCCTCCTCAAGCGACTTCTCGAGAGTGCCGATAAAGCCGTCGGCCACCATATCCATGTCGATGCCGGCCTTGAGCGCAAGAGCCGATACCTGCTGCAAGTCGCCCATGCCGTGGTCGATCATCTCGGAAATTGCCGTGTAGTCGGTGACCACGAAACCGTCGAATCCCCACTGGTCGCGGAGCAGGTCGGTCATAAGCCACTTGTTGCCCGTGGCAGGAACGCCGTCGACAACATTGAACGACGACATTGCCGAGCCCACACCGGCATCCACCGTAGCCTTATATGGCGGGAAATAGTAGTTGTACATAGCCACGCGGCTCATATCCACGGTGTTGTAGTCGCGTCCGGCCTCGGGAGCGCCATAGAGCGCGAAGTGCTTCACGCAAGCCATGATTGTGGCGCTATCCTGCAAATTCTCGCCCTGATAACCCTTCACCATAGCCTTTGCGATGGCCGAGCCGAGGAACGGGTCCTCACCCGAGCCCTCCGACATACGTCCCCAGCGGGCGTCGCGGCAGATATCCACCATCGGGCTGAAAGTCCAGCAAATACCATCGGCGCTTGCCTCACGGGCGGCAATCTGTGCCGATTTCTCTATAGCCTCCATATCCCAGCTGCAAGAGAGTGCCAATGGGATAGGGAAAATAGTCTCATAACCGTGAATTACGTCCATTCCGAAAATCAAAGGTATTTTCAGGCGGCTCTCCTCTACGGCCACGCGCTGCACCTCGCGGATTCGCTCCACGCCCTTGAGGTTGAACAGTCCGCCCACCTCGCCTTTCTTGATTTTCTCAGCCACGTCGCTGCTCTTTGCCTGTCCGGTCACGATGTCGCCGGTCACAGGCAGGTTGAGCTGCCCGATTTTCTCATGAATGGTCATCTCGCCCATCAACTGGTCGATAAACTTGTCCATCTCGGCATCACCGCTGCCCGAATTGCTCTGGCAAGCCGTGAGTGTAGCAAAAGCCACTGCCACCGAAATAAATGCATTCTTAATTCTCATAAAAATAATAATTAAGTATATTTGTTAATAATATTAGTTCTTTTTCTCGACGGTGAAGCCCAGTTTTGCCAATCCGGCCTGTACTTCCTCGCAACTCATAAAGAGGTTCCAGAGCAATCCCGTGCGGTAATTCTCAATCATAGGAGCGATAGTGCACTGGTCGATGGCGAGATAGTGGGGTTTTGTCCACTTCCGGCTGTCGGAGAATGCATCGTAGAAGCCGTATTTGCCCCAAATCCAATCGCCCTTGGCATAGAAGCCCTTCAGGGCTGCCATCGACTCCTCGGGCGTGTAGGGGAACGACGAGAGCGCAGCCGTGGGCGTGATCACGCCGCAGTCGTTGGCAGGCGAATGAGCCGTATAGCCATCGACGGTGTAGCTTGCGGTCAGGCCCCAGCAGTCGGGTCCATAGCCCTCGAAGCCCTTAGGATTGGCTACGCAATACTTATAGTTGCTCAATGCGTGGTTGCGCACCACATTCCAGTAGTTGGCATATTGGTCGCTGAGGTTGCGCGGGTCGAGGCCTATATATGAATAGTGAGCCCAGAAAAGCGGTCCGCCGGTAGCCTCGGCGCCATTGTGCTTCAGCTCGAGAGGCAGGTCGAAAGGCTTGGCGTCGCTCTTGATGCCTCCGCTGCGGGCCCAACCCTTGTGGTAGCACTCGGCAGGCACTGTGTGAGTGGGCGACGCAGCCGCAAGGATGTAGACGATAAGGCACTCATTGTAGCCCTCGAGCGGGAAGTTCATCTCCCACTCATACTCGGGCGACCAGTGCCAGTAGATCACGCTCTCGCCACCTTTGGTGTACCAGTCGAACTCCATTTCGTGCCAGAGCTTGTTGATTTTCTCCACAAGCGCCTTCTCGGCATCGGTGGTGCCGTCCTTGAAATATTGGCGCACACACAGGAGGCTCTCCATGAGGAAGCAGCTCTCCACGAGGTCGCCGCCATTGTCCTTTTGGCCGAAAGGCTTCACCTTGCCGGTGGGGCCGTCGAGCCAGTGAGGCCACACGCCGTGGAAGCGGTCGGCCTTAGTGAGGTAGTCTGCAATCTTGTTCAAGCGCTCCACGCCCTCCTCGCGGGTGATGAAACCGCGGTCGATAGCCACTATGAGTCCGGCAACGCCGAAACCGCTACCACCGGTAGTCACCACGTCCTTGTCGTTCTGCGGATAGTCGCCGTCGAGGTGTATGCGCTCGCAAGCCAGTCCTGAAGTGGCCTCGGCGCCCTCCCACATATAATTGAAATGAACCTTCTGTATATAGTCGAGAAGCTCATCGTCGGTGGCGAACTCCGTTGGGCGAGAGTTTCCGCTGATAGTTGCGCCATTACCCGATTCGTTGCTCTTGCTCGTGCAAGAAGCCACCGCCAGCAACATGGCGGCAATCAAAGATATACTCCTGAATATTTTGTTCATTATAATCAATAAAAAATAAAAATCAATCTTGTTTTCTCATTGCTTCACAATCTTGCTCATTGCCGAGCGTCCGGTCTCGCCAAGCGCCTCAATGGCAAAATAGTAGGTAGTGCCCTTGTCGAGTCCGCGCAAGTCGTAGCAGCACTCGCCGTTGACGGCAATAGTGTGATAGAGCTTGTCGGGGGCGATGCCGTAGCGAATATTGTAGCCGTAGGCACGCTCGCTCGGGTGCCATGTGATCATCGCATTGCGCACGTCGGTCTTGTCGCGCACCACCTTGAAACCCTTCACGTCGGCGGGAGCCTCACCATCGGCATTTCCGAACACGCGGAGGTCCGACAGGCAGAAGTTTCCCGAAGGAATATGGATGTTCTCCACCTTGAGGTAGCGTGTGCGCAGCACGTCGCGCAGCTCCACATAGTCGTGGGGCACGTCGCGGTCGTTATTGCTCTTGTCGACTACCAAATCCCACTTCTCGCCATCGGCCGAGGCATAGATGCGGTATTGGTGATACAAGTCATTGGCACGGTTGTACTGCTCGGTCTTGTAGTCGTAGTAATTGATCTGAATAGCCCTCACGTCCTTCATCGCGCCGAGGTCCATCTTCACCCATTCGCCGGGATTTGCGGTCTTTGCGGCCCAATAGGTTCGGATATTGTCGTCGCTGAGGCTTGAGGCGCTCATTTCGGGCTCGGCCGAGCTCGATGCCTCCACCTTCTTGCCGTAGGAGAGCATCATCCAGCCTGTGAAGCGGTCGGTGTCCTTGATGTCGCGGTCGGCGTTCCAACAGGGATAGTCGCCGAATGCGGTGTTGCAATACATCACGCCATCGGCATCGAAAGCCACGGGATAAAGCCCTATGCGGCGCTCAAACTTATACTTCAGCGAGAGCATGCAGGTGCCCACGTGCCAGTAGTTGCCCTTCAGGTCGCACCATGTGCCTCCATGACCCACTCCCTGCACGAAACCGCCGGGCTTGTAGCTCATGGGATTGTGCTTCTGATAGGTGAACGGGCCGAGAGGGCTGTCGCTCACATAGACGCCGTCGGCATACACCTTGAATTCGGTGCCCGGAGCGCCATATTGCAGGTAATACTTGCCATTGTGCTTGGTCATGTAGGCGCCCTCGGTGAACGGAGCGAGCGTTACCTCGTCGTCATTGTTCATGCCGAAGCGCTCCCATCCGTGCTCCTTGGGATGAAGTGCCATCACGTCGTGGATTTTGCTGATTGGGCGGAAGTCGTCGCGGCTGATTTGCACCCCCTTGAGCGGATACTCATTGCTTGAGCCATAATAGAAATAGAGCTTGCCGTCGTCGTCGAGGAAAAGGCACGGATCCCACGAGGGAAGCGTGTTGCAGTCGACTACGCGACGGAAGCGCCCGCTATAAGGCTCGGTGGTGTACCACACGGGAAGGCCCTCATAGGTGGAGCCGGTGTAGAACAGTGTGTCGCCAACCACAAAAGCCGCCGGCGCGCACTGGTCGTCGTCGGTGGGACGACGCTGGAACGACGCTACCGAGAAATCCCAGTCGCTCAGGTTCTTTGAGTGATGGAATCCGCCCTGGTTGGTCGAAAAGAGCATATAGTGGTCCTTATATGTGAGTCCCATAGGGTCGGCCGACGAGCGGAACGAGCCATTTGGGCGCACATTGTTGTTATAGGGCTCGTAGTTGTAGCTGATGTTGAGAGGATTGCAATAGGTGTGCGTGGCGCAGTCCTCGGGATCGTACCAGCGTGTAGCCACGGCTTTGGCGCGCTGCACGGGCTTGGTGCGGTCGGGCTGCATCGTCACGTCGACCACGCGCTGCGAGGCGTCGCGAATCACGTTGGCAAACTGCTTTCCGGGATAGTACACATAGATGTGCAGGTCGGTATCGCGGCTTTTCAGCGTGTAGCGTCCGTCGGCATCGGTATTGCAATGCAGGGGCGAGGCAAAGAACATCACGGTGGCACCCTCAAGCGGCTTCCCGGTCTCGTCGGTCACGGTTCCCGATATTGTATATTCCTTAACCACAGGAATATAATAGTCGCTCACCTGACCCTTGATTACCTTTATGGAGTCTCCTGAAGAAGTAGCGTTCACTGCTACAGTTGCAGTGAACGCCATTACAATGCAAACCGCAACTTTCATTAAACCTTCAATGACTGTTTTCTGTTGCATAAAAGATTATTGTTTTTTTACATTGAGCGGACCCGCGACTTCGCTTGTGCGCGGTAGCCGCAAAGTCCGCTCAATCATGATTCTTGGTTACTCGTTCTTGGGCTCGTTGGCCAGACTTGGGATATTGCTGCTCTGCTCGAAAGGTATGGGATAGTAGGTCTTCGAAGCATCCCAGCCCTTGAGGGTTGAGGCAGCCTTGCCGCGGCGCACGAGATCGTTGTAACGCTCACCCCACTCGCAGCAGAGCTCCATGCGGCGCTCGTCGAGAATGTTGTCGAGGGTTACGCTTGCCAACGTAGGCATGCCGGCACGTGTGCGAACCTTGTTGAACGGAGTCACGGCATCGCCGCCCACCTCGAGGCAAGCCTCGGCGTTCATAAGGAGCACGTCGGCATAGCGGAGGATGCGCACATTGTTGTTGGCGCCGTATTTGGTACGACCCTCAGTAAGTTGGTTAGTGGGGGTGTAGGCCTTTCCGTTCCAGCAGTCGGTCTGGGTCGGGTTCTGAAGCGGGCGAATCACGTCGCCGCTCGGAGTAGTGGAGCCTGCAAGCAGGAAGGAGGTAGTGGCACGCACTGTCTCGCCACGGGCTGCCGCCCAGTCACGGAAATCCTTGAACAAGCCGATGAATCCCCATCCCGAGATGTTGCCATTGTTGGCAGGACCCTGGAATACGAACCAGTTGTCGGCATCCACCATGTCGCCCGAGCCATTGCCGAAGTCGGTGCACTGGCACTCAAAGAGCGACTCGTTGCACATCTTGCCCGGAATCTTGAACAGGTTGTAGAAGTCGTCGTAGAGATCGAACTTGCCGCTGTTGATGATATTGCCGGTGAGCTCCTTGACGCTTGCATAGTTGCCCATGTTCAGGTGCACCTTAGCGGCGAGAGCCATTGCCGAGTAGGCTGTGACGGCACCGTAGTGCGCGCTCTCGTTAGGACGAATCTTAGGCATGTTGGCTATACCGTATGCAAGATCCTCAAGTATATAGCGATACACGGCCTCAACGGTGGAGCGTGTCATGTCGGTCTGGCTGTTGCTGCGCAGGATAGTCACCGGGCCAAATGCTTGCACGAGGCGATAGTAGGCATAGGCGCGGAGGAAGCGCACCTCACCGCAATACACCAAGTAGTTGTTGCGGTCGGCGTCGGTGGTGATGTTGGCGGCGTAGCTGTCGAGCGACTCGAGAGCGGCGTTGGCCACCTTCACCATGCCGTAATACTGGTTCCACATCTCGTTAAGGCCCCAGAATGAGTTGTCGTACTTGAAGTTGCCGAAATCGACCAAAGTAGGCTGGTCGTCGATACGTCCCGACCACACATCGTCGTCGCGCACGATAGAGAGCGGCCAGATTACCCAGTGCATGCCACCGGTTCTCAGTTTAGCGTACACGCCCGAAACCGGCATATACATATTTGCAATGTTTGTGAAGTCCACATTCTCCTCCGGTACACTGTTCTCCGGTTCTTTGTCGAGGAAGTCGCAAGATGAAGAAGCGAGCAACATTGCAGGCAGTGTATATAATAATACTTTTTTAAGAATATTCATTTTGCTTGGTTTTTAATGAATTTAGACATTAGGTGATTAGAAATCTATTTGTACACCGAAAGTGTAGGTAGAAGTTAAAGGATATACCTCAACGTCCCATCCCTCGGCGTCGCTCAACTCAGGAGTGAACGCATTGGCGCTGAATGTGGTGAACGGACGGTCGGCAGTGAGGCTGAGGCGGATGCCCGGCAATGTGTAGTTGCCCATCTTGATGTTGCGGAAGTTGTAGCCCACGGTGATGTTCTGGATGCGGAAGAAGTCGGCGCTCTCCACGAAGTAGGAGTTAACCTTCTGGTCGCTCACGTTCCAACCCTTTACGAGGGCGGCTGCCGATGGATGCTCGTTGGTGGAGCCGGCGCCTGTCCAGCGGTTCTTATACTGAGCCTCGTCGAAGTTGAAGTTGGACTGTGCGTAGCGCAATGCGCGCTTGCGGTTGTACATCTGTGCGCCTGCCTGTCCGTAGGTGGTGAGCTCGAAATCGAGGTTCTTCCAGCTGAAGCCGAGGTTCACGCCGTAAGTCAGGTTGGGGATGTAGGCGCCGAGGGTCTGGCGGTCGTTGCCGTCGATAGTGCCGTCGCCGTTGAGGTCCTCATATTTGAAGTCGCCGGGCTCAAGACCGTTGGCCACTGCCACGGGGTCGGCTGCACACTCCTCGGGAGTCTGATAGATGCCTACCACCTTGTAGCCGTAGAATGAGTTCATCTGCTCACCCACCATGTTCACTGTCTTGCCACCCTTCACGATGTCGGCGCCGCCGAGATCCTTCACGCGGTTCTTCAAGAACGAGAGGTTCAGGCCCACGGTGTACTTGAAGTCGTTGCCCACGCGGTCGCTCCAGTTGGCCGAGATGTCGAAACCGGTGTTGAGAATCTTACCATAGTTGCCTGCGAGCACGTCGTTGCTGAACGGAAGGCGCGGAGAGATTACCGCACGCTTGGTCATGCGCGAGTACCAGTCGAGGTCGACGTTCAAGCGGTTGTTGAAAGTAGAGAAGTTCACACCCACGTTGGTCTCGTCGACGAGCTCCCACTTAAGGTAGCTGAAGTAAGATGTATTCTGGTAACCGGGGATAGTGGTGTTGCCAAATACGCCCGATGCTCCGTTACCTGTGTTGATCGATGCGAAGCCGTCGCTTGCTGCCACATGGTCGTTACCGAGGCGACCCCAGCTTGCGCGGAGTTTCAAGTAGTCGAATACGTTCTGGTTCTGCATGAACGACTCCTGGGAGATTACCCATGCTGCGCCCACCGATGGGAAGTAGCCCCACTTCTCCTGATATTTCGAAGAACCGTCGGCACGCATTGTGAACATCAAGAGGTACTTGCCTGCATAGTCATAGTTCAAGCGTGCGAAGTACGACTGGCCACAGTAGCAGTATCCGTCGTCGCCAAGTGTCACGCCGTCGGCGTCGCCCTGACCGAGATACATGTACTCGTCCTTGCCTTCGGGCACGTTGGATGCCTTGCCCCACAAGTAGCGATATTGCTGCTGACGCATTGAGTAGCCGAGCATTGCGCCCACCTTGTGGTCGCCGAACTTGTCGCTATAGGTGATTGTGTTGTCCCAGATGTAGTTGTAGTAGTTGGTAGTCGACTTGGTCAGCTCCGAAACCGACTTCTGCTGCCAGCTGCTCACATAGTAGGGCCGAACGTAGTTGCGGCCGCGTGTGCCGGTGTAGTCGTAGCTATAGCTCGTCTTGAAGTTCAGCTTCTCGGGCAGGATGTTGAACTGTGCGTAGAAGTTGCTGAGCACTTGGTAAGTCTCGTTGCGGTTATTGTTGTAACGAGCAGTAGCCATCGGGTTCCAGAAGTTGCTTGTGAAGCCTACGCTTGCAGGCGAAGCGAACTTCTCGGGCTTGGTGGCGTCGTCGGCATCGTCGTACACGGGATAGATCGACGGCGAGTTGAACGCGTCTTTCCAAGCGGCGTTGTTGGGAAGCACCTGAGTAGCGTTGCTGTACACGCCATTGAAGCCCACCTTCAACCAGCTTGTTGCATCGTAGTCGACGGCAGCGCGGAAGTTGAGGCGCTTGTAGTTGTTGTCGACGTCCATGATACCATCCTGATAGAGGTAGCTGATACCCAACGAGTAAACAGCCTTCTCAGAGCCGCCGCTGATGCCGAGGCTGTGGTTGGTGATCACTGCCTTGCGGAGCATCTCCTTATACCAGTCGGTGTCGGCGCCATAAGTCCAGTTGTGGAAGTCGGCATCGGCATAGCTGCCACCGTAGCGGTCGATAGAGGCCTTCATGTTCGATACGTAGGCATCGTAGTTGGCCTCGAGGAGCATTGTGGCATATTGCTGAGAGTTGGCCATTTTCAGCACGTTGGTAGCCTGCTGAACGCCCACATAGCCATTGTAGGTGATTTTAGCGTTCTGGTTGCGACGTCCCTTCTTGGTGGTGATGATTACCACACCGTTGGCTGCGCGCACACCATAGATGGCTGCTGCCGAAGCGTCCTTGAGCACCGACATCTCCTGAATGTCGCTGTTGTTCAAGAAGTTGATGTCGTCGTAGAACATACCGTCGACAACGTAGAGCGGAGAGCTGTTGGTGAACGAGCCGTTACCACGGATAGATACGCGCGGACCCGAGCCCGGAGTTCCGCTGTTCACTACGTTCACGCCGGCCACCTTTCCCTGCATGGCTGCCATCGGCGATGTGGCGGGCACCGAGAGGAGGTCCTCGCCCTTAACCACTGTAATAGGTGATGTGAGGTCCTTGGCCTTGGCTGCGCCATAACCGATTACCACCACTTCGTCAAGTTTCTGCAAGTCGTCTTGCATCTGTACGTTTAATGTTGCACTTGTCACTTTCACCTCTTTGGTCTTCATTCCAATGTAGGAGAAAGTGATTACGGCTCCGTCGGGAACATTTTTCAACTCATAGTTTCCGTCGAAGTCGGTCACTGCGCCGTTAGTCGTTCCGTTAACGATAACACTGGCGCCAATAACGGGCTGATTGCTTTCGTCCACAACCACACCCTTCACTGTTTTCGGAGCAGCAAACATTGCTGGCACACTCAGGAAAACGAGTAAAATTGACAAAATTTTCTTTTTCATTTTACTTTTTTATGGTTAAAATTTTAAGGTGATTGGTTACACTTTTCGGCTACAAAGGAAATATCTTAAAATTAAGTTGCAAACTTTTGCAGTACCACCTTACTACTTTTCCCACTTTAGGCACTACGTTTTTTCTACGTTTATTTTTGCAACTATCTGAATTACAATTGCTAAATTTTTGCAAAAATTTTGCACTTCCCCCATCCCACTACTTGAAAAAAGGCTAAATTATCGGCATAAAAACATTTTGAATAATTGAAATATTAATAAATTTTCATATCTTTGCCCCCTGAATTAATACCAAATTATTATTGCTTTTACCATGTCAATAATTGAAAAAACGATGAGAATCTTACTAATTCAGGCACGAATCCTATATATAATAGGTGCGACGGCTTGTCTCACCCTCCCCATTTTCACGGCAAATGCCGCCTCGTTCATGCCCATAGTCACCAACTATGCGGCGAGCGACTATAGTGCCGGCCTGCAAAACTGGAGCTGCACGCAGGGCAGCAACGGCGAGATCTACATTGGCAACAACACCGGCCTGCTGCGATTCGACGGCTACTCATGGAAAAAATACGACATTCCCGGCAACCAGATTGTGCGATCGGTGCTCGCCGACAGCGACCGCATATATGTGGGCTCCTACCATGAGTTCGGATATTTCCAACCCGACGAGTTCGGGAACCTCGTCTACCGCTCGCTGCACCACAACGAGGTGCGAAAGACCTCCGTGCACGACTACGACATCTGGAACATCGTGAAAGCCGGCAAGAAAATCTATTTCCAGTCGTTCAGCTCGTGGTTCGACTTCGACGGGACGACGGTGCGCGAGCACTACGACAAGGACCTGCTGCCGCTATATTTCCACAAAATCGACAATCGAGTGTTCGTGCAGATGATGAACGGCGACTTCTACCAGCTTGTGAACGACAGCTTCCGCTTCCTGTTCTCGCGCAAGGCCGTGGGCGACGACCATGTGGTGGCGGTGCTGCCGAAGACCAAGGGGCACATGATTCTTTGCACCGAGTGGCACGGGCTCTACGACTTCGACGGGAAGACGGTGCGAAAGCGCGTCACCGAGGTCGACGCCGACCTGTGCAGCAAGCAGATCAACCGCGCCACAATGCTGCGCGGCGACTCCACGATAATCATCGGCACCATTCTCAACGGCATCTACGCCATCTCGCAAGAGGGAAAAATAGAATGGAACTGCAATATGGGCAACCGCCTCTACAACAACTCGGTGCTGCGGCTATTCGTCGACCGCGACAACAACATCTGGGCGTGCCTCGACAACGGCATCTCACTGATTCACACCGGTTCGCCCTACTCGCTGCTGCGCCCCGACAACTTCTCACAGTCGCTGGGAATGGTCTACGGCATCGACTGGATAGGCAACACCATGTACATCGCCACCAATCAGGGCGCATACACATTCAATGAGTCGACGGGCAAGATAACGCCCATTCCGGGCACGAAGGGGCAGAACTGGCATGTGAGCCACTTCGACACCGGGCAGATATTCATCGGCAACACCACTCCGAAGATGCTCGAGGGAGGCTATGCTGTCGACATCCCGGGCGTGAACAATGCCAGCAGCACATGCCTGCAACAGTGCACCATCCACGGCAAAGAGGTGCTCATTGAGTCGTCCTACACCGGATTCCGAATCTACCGCAAGACGCAGGGCCGATGGGTCTTCGCCAACTATGTGAGCGGGCTCGACCTGCCGATACGCCAGTTTGAGGTCGACCACAGCGGCTCGATTTGGGCGGCGCACATGAGCCGAGGCCTCTACAAAATCGAGCTCGACAAGAGCCTCAGGCGCGTGCAGCAGGCCACATCGATAGAGGACATCCTGGGAGGGTTTGAGGGCGGCACAATGTTTGTCACCAAGATTCAGGGCAGGGTGATGTTCGCAAGCCAGCAGAATATCTACACCTACGACGACGTGAACAACCGCATAATTCGCGTCGACTACCTGTGCGACGTGCTCAAGCGCAAAATCAACTCGGCTACGGCGATCGACAACAGCAACTACTGGATCTCGAGCGACCACGACTACTCGAAGATTCGCATCGACCGCAACAGCACCACCGTGCAGCAGACGGTGGCGGCTCGCTTCTTCGGCACGGAGTGCAACGAGACCAACAACAAGATTTTCATCCACGACGGAAACGCCTACTTCCTGCTCAACAACGCCATAGCGCGATATAGCGGCAACGAGATTCCGCTGCCGACGTCGGCAAGCCACCTAAAAATCGTGGGCGTGGCGACATGCGACCGCGACAAGAACGTGGTGCAGCTGCCCACGGTGAGCGGAAAGCGCGGAAATGCCGAGGCCGAGGGCGACATCACATTCTCACTCTCGATGCCGCACTTCGACAACTCGATAGTCTACTTCCGCTACCACATCGAGGGTGGCGGTATCGACCACTTCTCTCAGTCGCAAAAGCCCTCGATAACCTACAGCAGCCTCGATTTTGGCGACTATCACTTCACCGCCACGGCAATGAACGCCAACTATGAGCCTATAGGCAGCGTCGACTACTACTTTTGCGTCCCTCGCCCGTTCTACCTGTCATATCTCGCTTTCTTCATCTACATAGTGGTGCTCGTGGCAGTAACATATTTCATCACCCGATACCGCGCCGCGCTCACAATGGAGGCCCGACGCAAGGAATATGAGGCCGAAAAGGTGAAGCAGGACCTCAAGGTGATGGAGCAGCAGCGCATTATCGACCGCCAACAGCAGCAATTGCTCGAATCGGAGCTGTCGAACAAGGGCAAGGAGATTGCGAGCCTCGCTCTCGACGTGTTCACCAAAGACCGCGCAATCGAGAGCCTGCGCGAGATAGTGGGAAAGCATCACTCGGGCGGAAAACTTCATCAGGCCGACATCGACTCACTCCTGAAGCAAATCAACACGTCGAACCTGCAAAACAAGGAGTTCTGGGACCTTTACCAGGCCAATTTCGACCTTATCCACGAGAATTTCTTCCGTAACCTGAGGCAGCGGTACCCGGCTCTCACTCCGAGCGACCTCAAATTCTGCGCTTTCCTGCGACTGAACCTCTCGACGAAGGACATCGCCAACATCACGAACCTCACGATTCGTGGCGTGGAGGCCGCGCGCTACCGCCTGCGCCGAAAGCTCGCTCTCCCCGAGGGAACATCGCTCGTCGACTTCTTCATCGACTTCAAGTAGCCCCGCCCCACATTTACCGCCACCTCAGCGCGAGCGGCAGCGAGCAACGCATCGAAGATGCGTGATAATGTATAACACATTGTTGGTAGCATCGAAGATGCGTGATTGTGTGTGATTTCAGCTGCATTTTCCGCCACCTCAGAGCGAGCGGCGCGAGCAACGCATCGGAGATGCGTGATAATGTATAGCACATTGTTGGTAGCATCGAAGATGCTGCCAACTGTGTGTAACATCAGTAATAATAGGAAAGCGTGTCGGAGATACGCGATTATGTGTAACACATTGGTAGCATCAAAGATGCGTGATGGTAGTGATGCAGGCCGCATTTACCGCCACCTCAGCGCGAGCGGCAGCGAGCAACGCATCGAAGATGCGTGATAATGTATAACACATTGTTGGTAGCATCGAAGATGCTGCCAACTG
>JBJEKJ010000002.1:0-19705 GCA_051878575.1 Muribaculaceae bacterium
ATTTTTCTTATTCACCGGGCGTAAAAAATCTCTTTTTTATGTATCTTTGCAAAAAGAAGCATCAAAACGGCTTCTTATTATCACTCAAGATGAATGAAGCAAGTTTAAGCCAACTATATCTCAAAGACACCGCCTTCCAGAACCTGATGCAGAAGCGAGTGTTCAATGTGCTTCTCGTCGCGTCGCCCTACGATGCCTTCATGATGGAGGAGGACGGCCGCGTGGAGGAGCAGATATACTTTGAATACACCTCGCTGAACCTGAGCTCTCCGCCTCGCGTGGCACAGGTGAGCGACTACGCCACGGCAATGGAGATGCTTGCCGAGAAACACTACGACCTGATTATAGCCATGCCCGGCGTCGACATTAGCGACACTTTCGCCAATGCCAAAGTGATAAAGGAGATTTATCCCGACACGCCCTTCGTGGTGCTCACGCCATTTTCCCGCGAGGTCTCGCGGCGGCTTGCCAACGAGGACTTCAGCGGTGTCGACTATGTGTTCAGCTGGCTCGGCAACGTGGACCTGCTACTTGCAATCATCAAGCTGCTTGAGGACAAGCTGAATGCCGACAACGATATCAATGGCGTGGGCGTGCAGCTGATACTGCTCGTGGAAGACTCCGTGCGCTTCTACTCGTCGATTCTCCCCACATTATACAAGTTCCTGCTACGCCAGTCGCGCATTTTCTCCACCGAGGCACTCAACGAGCACGAACAGATGATGCGCATGCGCGGACGCCCGAAGGTGATGCTTGCCCGCGACTATGAGGAGGCAATAGAAATCTACAACAAGTTCCAAAAAAACATTCTCGGCGTAATCTCTGACGTATCGTTCAAGCGCGGCGGAGAGAAAAGCTCCAAAGCAGGCATCGAGCTTGCCCACGAGCTGAAGTCGCGCGACCCCTATCTGCCCATCATCATCGAGTCGAGCGAGATAGAGAATGAAGCGCTCGTGAAGGAGTTCGACGGCACGTTCATCAACAAAAACTCGAAAAAGCTACCCGTAGACCTCGGCGACGCCATAATGGAGAACTTCGGTTTCGGCGATTTCATCATCAGGAATCCGAAAACCGGAGAGGAGATTCTGCGCATACGCAACCTGAAAGACTTGCAGCAGCACATATTCGACATACCGTCGGAGTCGCTGCTCTATCACGCCAGCTACAACGATATCTCGAGGTGGCTCTATTCCCGCGCCATGTTCCCGATAGCCGAGGTGATAAAGATGCACCGCTTTATGGACATCAGCGAGGCACCCGCAGTGCGACAGCTAATCTTCGACCTGATAGTGAAATATCGCAAGATGAAGAACCGCGGCGTGGTGGCAGTGTTCCACCGCGACCGCTTCGACCACTATTCCAACTTCGCCCGCATCGGGCAAGGCTCGCTTGGCGGAAAGGGCCGCGGCCTTGCTTTCATCGACGCCATCATAAAGCGCAACCCCGAGTTCGACAACTATAAGGGAGTGACAATCTCCATTCCCCGCACCGTGGTGCTCTGCACCGACATATTCGACGAGTTCATGGAGCGTAACGGGCTGTATCCGCTTGCGCTGAGCGACATGAGCGACAGCGAGATACTGCGCAACTTCTTGCAGGCACGGCTCCCTGAGAGACTTATCGAGGATTTCTTCGCACTTTTCGAAGTAGTCGACAAGCCGCTTGCCGTGCGCAGCTCCAGCCTTCTCGAAGACAGCCACTACCAACCGTTCGCAGGCATCTACTCCACCTACATGATACCCCACACGAACGACAAATACGAGATGCTCAACATGCTCGGGAATGCCATAAAAAGCGTATATGCCTCGGTGTTCTTTGCCGACAGCAAAGCCTATATGACAGCCACCCAGAATGTCATCGATCAGGAGAAGATGGCAGTAATCATTCAGGAGGTGGTGGGAAATGAGTATGACGGAATCTACTATCCCTCTTTCTCGGGAGTAGGTCGCTCACTGAACTACTACCCCATCAACGACGAGCGTCCCGAGGACGGAGTGGCCGAGATTGCCGTTGGACTTGGAAAATATATCGTCGATGGCGGACGGGCATTGCGGTTCTCGCCACGTCACCCCAACAAAGTGCTGCAAACGAGCACTATGGATATAGCCCTGAGCGACACGCAGACTCGATTCTACGCCCTCGACATGAACGGAGGCAACGTTCCATTCAGCGTCGACGACGGCTTCAACATAAAAAAGATGCGAGTTCAAGACGCCGCCAACAACGGTTCGCTGAGATACATGGTGTCGACCTACGACTTCCGCAATAGCGTGATTCGCGACACCGACACCGGCGAGGGGCGAAAAGTCGTGACATTCGCCAACGTGCTCCAGCACAACGTATATCCGCTCGCCGAGATAGCCGACTTGATGCTGACTAAGGGGCAGCACGCCATGGGACGCCCCGTGGAGATAGAGTTTGCGGGCATAATCAACAATACCAAGCCGATTGGCGAGACCGACGACAAGGGGCAGCTCTACTGGCTGCAAATACGCCCTATCGTGGACCGCAAGGAGATGCTCGACGAGAAAATAATGGACTCCGACGACTCACAGCTGCTGCTGAAAAGCCTCACGGCCTTGGGCCACGGAATGATGGACAACATCATGAGCATAGTGATGGTGCGGCCCGAGCGATTCTCAATGATGAACAACTCGCTGATAGCTCGCGAGATAGAGAAAATCAACCGCCAATTCACCGAGGAGGGGAAGAGCTACATCCTCATAGGCCCCGGACGCTGGGGCTCAAGCGACACCGCCCTCGGAATTCCGGTGAAGTGGCCACACATATCGGCGGCAAAGCTCATAGTGGAGACCTCGCTCAAGGGCAACCGCATAGAGCCGAGCCAGGGAACCCACTTTTTCCAGAACCTGACGTCGTTCGGCGTGGGCTACTTCACCGTAGGCGCCCCCGACGACGGCAGCGTGTTCGACGAGGAATTTCTCGCCGCACTACCAACGACCTACGAGAGTGAGAATCTGCGGATAATCACCTTCGACGAGTCGCTCACGGTAGCCATCAACGGCAAGAAAAGTCTTGGAATCGTACTTAAGCCCGGCAACTGCGGAGCCGACAGCCAAACTAAAACGTATAACACAGTACCTATATAAATATACAACGAAATATGTCGATACTGATCAACTTAAAGAAAGCATTTGGGTTTTCGGGCAACGTGAACGAAAACGACATCGATGATGAGCTGCTCCCCTACGACGACTCACCTCAGCGCACACCATATATCAACCCTTTCAAGAAAGAGCCTGCGCAAGTGCCTGAAAACACTCCCGTGAAGCCATCAGCGGCTATCACGCCAGCCACGCCTCCGACTCCCGAAAAGGCGCCACAGGTGAAATATGAGCTTCCCAACGACTTCCTGACGTCGGTCATCGAGATAGTAAACGCCAATCTGCCACAAATCGTGAAAGACTGCATCGACATCGAGGCAGAGAAGAAAGCTCTGATTCAGGCCTTCGGCTCACACTTCCAGAAGGCTTTGGAAGACGTTCACCACACTGCCTTCAACGAGGCAAAGACTATGTGGGACACCGAGCGAAAAGCCCTGACGGCAAAAATCACCTCATCCACAGCAGCTGCCGAGGAGAGCGCAAAGCGCGCCGAGGAAGCACGCCAGAAGATGCAGCTCGAGGAGACAAAACGCCGCGCCCTCACCGAACGCGCCAACGACCTTGAGGCTCGCATCGCCACTCTCGAGGCCGAGCACGAGCAATACACAATCGAGAACAAGAGCCTTCTCAACAAGATGAAGGTGATGCAGGTGTATGCCGACGATGCCAAAGCCTACAAAGAGGAGGTGGAACAGCGCGACGCCACCATCAAGGAGCTGAAGGAGAAGATAGCAAAAGCCGAGGCAGAGCTGAAGTCGGCGCAGGAGGAAATCGAGGGCGCACGCACCGAGGCCGTTGCCGCAAAGACACTCTCCGACGCCGCAAAAGCCGACTACGACAGTGCCCGCCAAGAAGTCGACTCGCTGAAGATAGAGGCTGAGATAGCAAAAGAGGAAACCGAGGCCAAAGCGCAGGAGATAGAGCAGCTCAGGCAGGAGCTTGCCGAAGCCAACGAGAATCTGCAAATAGCCCACGAACTCGAGAAGCAGCTCAACGAGGTAGAGGCGTTCAAAGCCAAGAAAGACAACGAGATAAAGGCTCTGAAGCAGAAAATTCAAGAGTTGCAGACGGGCAATGAGGAAGTAGTAGCCCAAGCTCAGGCCGCAAATGCCGAAAAAGAGCAGCTCAAAGCATCCCTCGACACCCTGAAGGCCGAGACTGCCGCCTCAAACGAGCGCATAGCCCGGGAACGCGAGGCGGCTATAATGCGGTTGTCGGAAGAACGCGCCACAGCCATAAAGCAGCTCACCGACGAGAAAAATGCCGAAATAGAGCGAATCACCAACGAGCTCACGGCAAAACTTGCCGAGGAGCAAAACGCGCGCAAAAACGACGTGGCATTCTACGAGCAGAAAATAAAATTCCTCAACGCCGACCACAAACGCGCTGAGATGGAGATGAACGCCACCATCGCCGAGCTTAAGGAGAAAAAATCGTCGATAGCGCTCGACCCGACAATAGAGCCGATCATACAGTCGGCAGTGGCACAGACATTCGGATTCGACTCGGCAATATCGGGCTCAGTAGCAGAGATGGAACCGGTGGCGTTCGACGACGAGCCGAAGATTCCAAACGACATCTTTGAGACCGACTCGTTCTCCGACGACAATATCGACGCCACATTTGCAGCCACCGAGCCCGAAAGCGTGGAAAGCGGAAGCGCAGAGCCTGCGCCGGAACCACCGACGACATCAATCGACGAACTCGACGACATCGACTGGCTGATGCCCACGCCTCCGTCGCCGCCAAAGGTGCAAGTACCTGAGCCGGAACCCGCACCGGCAAAGGACAATCATGCCAAATCCGACGCCGACAAGCAGCAGATGTCGCTTTTCTAAGCCAATCAAAGCAATCACCATAATTGCAACCCCAGACTTCAATAACTCAACAAAAACACAGAAGTAATGATCGATTTTATCACCTGGACTGTCAACCCCAACCTAATCGACAGTTTTATCACCATCAGATGGTACGGCCTTGCATTTGCCGTAGGATTCTGGATTGGCTATGAGATAATGTGGCGCATGTTCCGCCACGAAGGCGTACCCGAGAAATGGCTCAGCTCGCTATTCGTGTATGTGGCAGTAGCCACCATAGTGGGAGCCCGCCTCGGACACGTGTTCTTCTACGACTGGAGCTACTACTCGCAGCATCTCGGCGACATCCTAAAGATATGGGAAGGCGGGCTCGCAAGCCACGGAGGCACCATAGGCATCGTGCTTGCCATCTTCATATATTCACGCCATGTGACCCACCGCAGCCCGCTGTGGACATTCGATCGCCTCGTGATTCCAATTGCACTCGTAGGAGGCCTCATACGCCTCGGCAACCTTATGAATCACGAAATCTATGGCGGCGTGACCGACCTCCCCTGGGGATTCCGGTTCATCGACAACCTCGGAGCATGGATGCACGGTGCGGAACCCATCTTCACCGCCCCCTCGCACCCTACGCAAATCTATGAGGCACTATGCTACTTCGCGCTGTTTGCCCTGCTGATGTGGATGTACTGGAAGCGCAATCTCCAAAGCCGTCCGGGACTTATCTTCGGCGTGTTCTTCACCATATTGTTCTCGGCACGATTCCTCATTGAGTTCATAAAGAACGTGCAGGAGCCATGGGAGCTACAGATGCGCGCCGCATGCGGCATGGACATGGGTCAGGTGCTCAGCATACCGTTCATAATCATCGGCATAGCGCTTATCATCTATGCGCTGCGCCGTCCTGCCGTAGAGCTTAGTTTTCCCAACAAGTTTCCCGACGAGAAAAAGGTTCAGAAAAAATAACAAAATTTTTTATAAAAATCCGCACACACGATTATCAAGTTTCGTAACTTTGCATCCTGTAACGATTAACACTATTAAAACAAATATATTATTATGTTGAACAAGAAAGTAGAAGAGGCTATCAATGCCCAAATCAATGCCGAAATGTGGTCGGCCTATCTTTATCTGTCGATGTCGGCATTTTTCCATGCCAATGGCAATCCCGGTTTTGCAAAATGGTATGACGTTCAATTCAAGGAGGAGCAGGACCATGCAATGATTCTGTTCAATTATGTGGTATCTCGCGGCGGCGTAGTAAAGCTACAGGCCATCGACGCAGTGCCCACAGAGTGGAAATCACCGCTCGACGTGGTTGAGGCCACCCTCGCACACGAGGAGAAAGTCACCGCGCTTATCAACGGACTCTACAAGGTGGCTTTCGAGGAGAACGACTTCGCCACTCAAAGCATGCTCAAGTGGTTCATCGACGAGCAAGTGGAGGAAGAGGACAACGCACGCACCATCATCGACAACCTGAAGATGATCGAGGGCAATGGCTACGGCCTCTATATGCTCGACAAAGAGCTCGGCGCACGCACCTATAAGCAGGCTTCGCCTCTTGCCGGCAGTGAGGACTAATCACTTTTGCGCTGAATCGACTTTTTGAAAGAAAACGCGGCACACTATCGGTTTTTATGATAGTGCGCCGCATTTTTTATTGAATTTTTGCCCATAGTTTTGTGGTAATTCGTGAATTTTCGATAAATTTGCACCATAAAAAACAAAGAATCAATCATGTTTATGGGAAAAATTAAAGTTGCCGTAGTAGGCTACGGAAATATTGGGCGATATGTAGTGGAAGCACTGTCAGTAGCCCCCGATTTTGAGATTGCCGGCATCGTGCGCCGCAGTATTAACAACATTCCTGAAGATATAGCCAAATACAAAGTAGTGACCGACATCGACGAGCTTGGAAAGGTGGATGTGGCAATACTCAGCACCCCCACACGCGAGGTCGAGAAACACGCATCGGCACTCCTTGCCAAAGGCATCAACACAGTGGACAGCTTCGACATCCACACTCAGATTCCCGAGCTTCGCAAGCGTCTCGACGCCATAGCAAAGGCCAACGGGACAAAAGCCGTGATTGCCGCAGGATGGGACCCCGGAAGCGACTCGGTGGTGCGCACGCTCATGCAGGCCGCAGCGCCTAAGGGCGTCACCTACACCAACTTCGGGCCGGGAATGAGCATGGGTCACAGCGTGGCCGTGCGCTCCAAAGCCGGAGTGAAAGACGCCCTGTCGATGACAATACCCCTCGGCACAGGCATACACCGCCGAATGGTATATGTGGAGCTTGAGGAAGGTGCCAACCTTGCCGAAGTGACACAAGCCATAAAGGCCGACCCATATTTCGCAAGCGACGAGACTCACGTGATGCAGGTGGGCAGCGTCGACGAGGTGCGCGACATGGGACACGGCGTGCACATGGAGCGAAAGGGAGTGTCGGGAATTACCCAAAACCAGCGCTTTGAGTTCTCTATGAGCATCAACAATCCCGCCCTCACGGCTCAGATTCTCGTGGGAGTGGCACGTGCCACCACACGCCTTACACCGGGAGCCTACACCATGATTGAGGTACCGGTAGTCGACCTTCTGCCCGGCGACCGCGACGAGTGGATAGGACGCCTCGTGTAGTCCATGCTGAGGCCGCACCCTGCGAAGGGCGCACGTCAACAGGGCATGAGCATACATAAAACCGTTATGCCGCACGTCCATAACGTGGGGAAAAATACCCACATTTGAGTATTGACGCGATACTTGTATTTTTCATAATTTTGCACTCGCAAAATGACAACGAGCAGTGACCAATCACGTAAGTCTAGTTAACTTCATGATTGCCCACTGCTCTTTTTATGCAAAGCGAGGTTAAACGTAAAATGACGAAAATGACAAAGACAGGGAAACTACTCACACTATGCCTTATCGCGCTTCTATCGATATCGGCATCGGCTCAAGAGAAGAATCAGCCATTATTGTCGGGACGTGTAATCACCAATGACAAGGAAGAAGTGGCATTCGCCACAGTAGCATTGAAGGGTACGAACTACGGCTGCTCCACCAACGAGAGCGGAATGTATCACCTCCACGCTCCCGAGGGAAAATACACCCTCGTGGTGTCGGCTATTGGATATGAGACAGCCGAGAAAGAGATAACACTCACCCGGAAGCGTCAAAAGATGAACATAATCCTGCGTGAGTCGCAGGTGCAACTCGACGAGGTGGTGGTGATGGCTACCGGTGTGGGACGCGTGCGCCGCTCGCCGTTCAACGCCGTGGCAGTCGACACCAAGGAGTTGCAAAACACCACAAAGAACCTTAGCGACGCCCTCGCCAAGGCTCCCGGACTGAAGTTGCGCGAGTCGGGAGGCGTAGGCTCCGACATGTCGCTCATGGTCGACGGATTCAGCGGGAAACACGTCAAGGTTTTCATCGACGGTGTGCCGCAGGAGGGAGCCGGACAATCCTTCGGGCTGAACAATATCCCGGCGAGCTTCGCCAACCGCATCGAGGTGTACAAGGGAGTGGTGCCCGTGGGCTTCGGCACCGATGCCATAGGCGGAGTAATCAATGTGGTGACAGGCAAGCGCCGCAAAGGATGGTTTATCGACGCCTCCTATTCCTACGGCTCGTTCAACACCCACAAATCATTCATTAATTTCGGGCAGACATTCGCCAACGGACTCACCTACGAGATTAATGCCTTCCAGAACTATTCCGACAACGACTACTACGTCGACTCACCGGTTGAGGACTTTGCCACAGGGCGCATCGACCGCGATGTCAAAGTGCGCGTGAAACGCTTCAACGACACCTACCACAACGAGGCTGTGGTAGGCAAGGTGGGATTAGTGAACAAGAAATGGGCCGACCGCCTGATGCTCGGCATCACCTACTCACACATGTACAAGGAGATACAGAACGGCGTGCGACAGGAGATAGTCTACGGCGAGCGGCACCGCCGCGGACACTCGCTCACTCCATCGCTCGAATATGTGAAGCGCAATCTGCTCACCCGAGGGCTCGACGTGAAGCTCTCGGCCAACTACAGCAACGACGTAACCGTGAATATCGACACGGCATCACATAAATACAACTGGCTCGGCGAGAAAGCGGTGCTGAACTCTCCGGGCGAGCAATCGTATCATCACCTGCGCGCCACCAACCACAACTGGAACGGCTCAGCCACGGTGAGCTACAGCATAGGCAGGACGCACCTGTTCACGCTCAACCATGTAATCACCGACTTCAGCCGCTCCAACACGTCACTGCTCACAAAAGAGCCGGTCACCGATCCCATAGAGAAGCACACCCGCAAGAACATATCAGGACTTGCCTACCGGCTCATGCCATCCGAGAAATGGAATCTGTCGGTATTCGGCAAATACTACAACCAGGAGGTATCGGGACCGATAGCCACCTCTGAGTCTCAAGAGGAATTCGTGCGCACGTCGCGCAATACATCGTTCTGGGGCTATGGCGCCGCCGGAACCTACTTCATCTTGCGCGAGCTGCAAGCCAAGCTCTCCTACGAGAAGGCTTGCCGACTGCCTACGATTGAGGAGATGTTCGGCGACGAGGACCTTGAGATGGGCGACATCGGCATACGTCCGGAGCGCAGCCACAATCTAAACATAAACCTCAGCTATGCTCAGAGCTTCGGCAAGCACTCGGTGTATGTGGAGGGCGGAATCGTGTATCGCGACACAAAAGACTACATTCAGCGCAACATAGCCTCGATGAGCGGAGGAAAATATGCCGCCACCTACATCAACTATGGGAATGTGCTCACGAAAGGCTACAACATATCGGCCCGCTACGGATTCTCGCGTTGGCTGAGCCTCGGCGGCAGCTTCACGAAGATGAACGTGTGCGACAATATGAAGACTGCGATAGGTAGCACCGCGGCAAACATCAACTACAAGGAGCGAATCTCCAACCTGCCATATATCTTCGCCGACTCCGACGTCAACTTCAGCTATCACGATCTCGGGCACAAGGGCAACGTGCTAACGGTGACCTACGACAACCGGTATCTGCACAGTTTCACATATTACTCGGCAAATATCGGAGCCAACAAGGGCGACTACGTGGTGCCCAACCAATTCTCACACAACGTGGCCGTGACCTACAGCATAGGCAACGGACGCTACAACTTCTCGCTTGAGTGCCACAACCTCACCGACGAGAAACTCTACGACAACTTCTCGCTGCAAAAGGCGGGCAGGGCGTTCTATGGCAAGGTGAGAGTCCACTTCGGAAACTAAGACTTTTATTCACGCATAATTATAACTAATTTTTTCTGACTTATTATGAATAGACACTTTCCAAACGTATTTTCTATCGCCTCAATGGCTCTTGCCACTTTGGCGGCTTGTTCTGACTCCAACGACACTCCCAATGTGCCCGAGAGTGGCGACGTCGCCACCAAGAGCAGCTTCGTGCTCGCCACTTCGGTACAAGACGGGGAAAAAACCGCAAATGTGCTCCTCACATCGGCATCGCTCGATAATGGCAGCGTATCGGCCATCAACAATGGATTGGTGAACGAAGGAGCCACCGAATGGGTTTTCTTCGGCGAAAAATATCTCTATGCACTCACCTACAATCAGGGAAATGCCGGAACCACACGCTCCTTCGTGCTCGGGACCGACGGCAATGTCAGCGCCCGCTCCGCCGAGTACAAGGTGAGCCGATTCACCACGTTCGGCATATTCGACAAATACATAATTGCCGCCTCAACGGGCGATGGGCCGACCGACTTTGCCGACACCAACGGGAATCTGCCTAAAATGTTCCTGCTGACGTATCTCGACGTGGAAAACGAGACTGCCACATCGAGCGACTCTCGCGCCAACAAAGCCAACCTGCTCGCAGAAAACTACCTCGGCAACGGCGAGTACACGCTGCTCTCCGGATTTGAGGAATCAGCCGGAAAGCTGTATAGCGGCGTAGTGGGAATGGGACTCAGTCCCTATGGCGCGGCCGCCGATGGTGGTAAAAACATACGCCCCGGCTATGAGGACCTCGTGAAGACCGAGAGCGGAGGCACCGGCAGCGGCGCATACGTGAAAGGCGAGCTCGTGGGCACCCAATATCCCGACGAGTGCTGGGTTGGCATCTTCGACAATGAGAGGCTCGAAGGCCGCAAGCTCATAAGAACCGACAAGATAAGCTATCCATGCGGACGCTACCGCTCGCAATATTATCAGTGCGTGTGGGCAGCCGACAATGGCGATATCTACGTGTTCTCGCCGAGCTACGCCAAGACACTCGCCGACGCCCGACAGCGCACTACCCTCGATGCCGGAGTGGTGAGAATAAAGGCAGGAACCGCCGACTTCGAAGCCGGCTACTATCACAATATTGAGGAGCAGAGCGGAGGGAAGTCGTTCTTGCGCTGCTGGCATGCCGGTGGCAACTACTTCCTGCTCCGAATGTACGACCGTCCGTTCAGTGAGTCGGGCTATGTGGCAAATCAGCTCGCAGTGTTCGACGGCGATACCGGCAAGCTCACTTTCGTGAGCGGACTGCCGGCAGCCGAGAGCATCGCCGATTTCGGAAAAATGCCTTACGTTGCCGACGGACACATATACATGCCTGTGGTGACCTCCGACGGCTCTCCTGCCATCTACAAAATCAATCCTGCCACGGCGGCAGCCACTAAAGGCCTTATAATGGAGGTAAACACCGTCACGGCAGTAGGAAAATTGAGTTTACCCGACTAACAGTTTACCCGACTAAAAAACATATATTCTTATGCAAGCTAAAAAGATTTTTCGAAAGATTCACCTCTGGCTCTCCGTTCCTTTTGGCATAGTGCTGACACTGATATGCTTTTCGGGAGCCATGCTGGTGTTTGAGAAGGAAATCACGGAGTGGTGCCGCCACGACGTCTACTTCGTGAATGAGGTGAAGGGAGAGCCGATGACTCTCGATGCCCTAATGGAGAAAGTGGCCGCCACACTGCCCGACAGCGTGGAGATAACGGGCGTCACGGTGTCGGCCGATGCCGACCGCACGCTCGAGGTCACACTGTCGAAGCCCCGACGCTCATCAATTTTCGTCGACCCATATACAGGCGAGATAACAGGCCGCAACGAGCGACTCGGCTTCTTCAGCACCATGTTCAGCCTGCACCGATGGCTGTTGGGAAGCGCCCGGTCGGCCGACGGCGGCATGTCGGCTGGCAAGCTGATTGTGGGTGTCAGCACCATCGCACTCGTGCTCATTTTGCTCACCGGACTGCTTATGTGGCTCACAAACCGCAAGAAACCGCTCACCAAGAGCCTAAAAATATCGGTAACACAAGGTTGGCACCGATTCTGGCACGACCTGCACGTTGCCGGAGGAATATATGCCACTATTTTCCTGCTCGCAATAGCGCTCACCGGGCTCACGTGGTCATTCTCATGGTACAGGGCCGGATTCTACAGCCTATTCGGCGTAGAGGCGAGTGCCGATAGAAACCCTCAACACGGCAATGCCGGAGCCGACAGGCAGAGCCGCAGTGAGAATAGGCAGCATAACCGCGGTGAGGGACGGCGGCACCACGACGGCGAGGGTGAACGGCACCACCGCCATCATTCGCCATTTGACCACTGGAATGAGGTGTACTCACAGCTTGCCGAGGCAAATCCCGGATTCAGGCAAATTACCATAGCTCCGGGGAAGGCAAGCGTGGTTCCACAGGGCAGCAACAGCCTGCGCGCTGCCGACAGCTACGAGTTCGACCCCCGAAGCGGCGAAATCACCGGCCACAAGCCATATTCGGCTCAAGAAAAGTCGGTGAAAGCGCGCGGCGGCGTCTATATGGTCCATGTGGGCAGTTGGGGCGGCATAATCACGCGAATCATCAATTTTGTGGCAGCTATGATGGGCGCAATTTTAGCAATCACCGGCTACTACCTATGGATAAGGCGCTTGGTGAAGAAATCGCCTAAAAAGCATCATAACTGACGCAGCCCAGACGATATTCCGACAAAAAGAATCCTCTGCCACACTCGAATGGCGGAGGATTCTCTTTTTTCTTCCATTAAGGTGATTTCTTCCATTAAGGTGTAACGGGCGGGAGGCAGTCCCTGCCCTGTCACTATCTCACAGCCTTGAGCACCTCTTGCGATGCAAAGCGGAAAATATATACGCCCTTCGGCAGATCGGTGGCCGCAATCACGTTGCGTCCGGCGCTGAGCGACCTCGATGCCACTTTACGTCCACAGGCATCGAAGATATCCACCTCATCGTCGGCAACGACGTCGACAATGAACTCACCGGCAGTCACAGCCACTTTGGCGCGCGACACAGTCACTTTTTCCACTCCGGCCTCGCCTTGTGTGACCTTGTAGGTTGCGGAAACGGCAGGGCCCTGAACCGTCACGTCACACTCACGCGATGTTACGCCCTCGGGAAGCGGATCCACCTTCACGTCGAGAGACATCTCGTACTCCGTCATTACATAGCCACTGAAATCAACATTGACGCTTTTGCTGCTTACGTCGCATCTCACCCACTCGGCCGACGGCTGCACGCTGAGCGCCGTGTGGTCGAAATAGCTTCGCAGCGAGAACAATTTGCTTCCACCCTCGGCCGAAGCCTCAAAAGCAGTCTCGCCATCGGCATCAGTCAGCCAGGGATACACGGCATCCATATTGAAGCAACAGGAGACGCATAGCGGCTTGCCATTAGTGATATTGCTCGATGGAATCATGCGCGAGCTCTTGGTGCCATCCTCGGCAGTGATATCGAATATCAAATATGTGTTGCACTCACCGTCCTCATTGGGCTCATATTGCGTGAAAGTGTCGTAGTAGGCCACTTTGGCGGGATCGCCGAATCCGCTGATAAACGCCATCATCGGAGAGTCGACCACAATATATGGCAGTGCAACCTCCTTGTCATCCTCCACTTTATAGAACTTGAACGGGATAATCTCATAGGATGATTTGTTCAGTCCGCCCGATATGTCGAACGACAGCACGTCACTACCCTTGCAGCGTCCGAGCGCGAAGGGCTTGTCATCGAGTTTGCCATCGTTAATATGATATAGCTCCATCACAAACTCGGCATCGTCGGTGCAATCGGTCACGCAGTTCACCCACATTTCAGTGAAGTAGTAGGGGCTTACAGGTTTCTCGAAGTAATTGCCCACCTTGTCGACTACCCACGTCTCGTTATTGGCAAGACCGAAAAGAATAGTCCACATCCAGTCGGCGTAGGCATCGCGGCCGAATCCCCAACTTGTGAATTTCTTTGCCAGTCGGCAGTTGCCGAGGCCGGCCGATTTTATCTCGCCTGCGCCTCCCAACGAGAACGTGCCTCCGAATTGCACCATATCGGCATCGGGATAATCATACACCGAGTTGTCGGCAAGCGGCGCCGATGCCGTGAGCTGTGGCATCGGGTAGAATCCGATTTGATGATTGATGGTGAAATCGCGAGTGTCGGCACCTTCGCCATCGAAGGACCACTCAAACGCCTCGCAATTGCTGCTCGAGGTGTTAATCCACTTGGTGTCGACGTAGGGAGCCGTGAGCATAAGATTGCCGCTGAGCATACTGAGGTTTTTACTAAATCCATTGAACAGCGCACCCTCGGGGCGCTTGTAGGAAGCCTCAATCACCGGACGCGTCGACACCCTGTCGACCATCATCATCTCTCCGTCGGCGCCCACATAGCGGAATGCCACGCGTATCTCCTTGCCTATGTACTCATCAATAGGGATTACAGGCTCATCGAACACATAACTCGAGCTCTGCAAGTCGTTGAGGAGCTGCTGGCGGGTGAATTTCCTCGCCATCTCCACACAGTCCCACAATTTCGTCCACGTGACGCCATTATCGGTCGACACATGCACCTCAAGGATGGCATTCCCCTCGCCGTCGAATTTATACACAGGCACTCCGCCGGCGTTGTAGGAGTCCATGAATGCTTTCATATTGAAAAGCGTGTAAGAGGGCTTATATGCAAACTGGAATCGCAATGCGCTCCCCTCGTCGGGGGTAAACGCCGGCGAAATGAGCCACTCGTCCTGCTTTGAGCCAAAGCCGGTGTACTCTCCGTTGGCATCCTTCTCCATCATCTTCTTGATAACAGCGCCATAGTTGCCATTGAGTATTCCACGGAACTGCCCGACAGCCCAAGTGTAGTTCTCATTGGCGGTAGTATAGCTACCGGTGGGTGGCGTCATCATCGACACATCCTGCCATCCGTCGGGAATCCAGTCGGCAGTCTCCAAATCGTAATCCTCAAAATCCTCAAAGAAGTGAGTGTGAGCCACCGATCTCGGAGCCACCCACGCCGCATTGCGAGAATTACCTATTGTGGTATTTGCGGCTCCGGGAGCCACAAAGCGGGCCGACACCGTTCCGTCGGCATCGCGCAGAATCTTGAAAGTCTTTCCATCACGGAGCTTTATCGACTTCAAGGTAGTGGTACTTGCACGCATAGCCGAGCGATCAGCTTTCACGAACATGCCATTGTCAACTATGCGCTCACACACGTCGTTGCCTGCCGATGCTTGCTGCGGCACAGCGAAAAATGCCACAGGCACGGCAAGGCACATAAGAATTCTATTAAATTTGTTCATATTAAGGTATAAATACTGTTCTTGCCACAAAATTACAATAATTCCTGATTATTTCAAGAATTTTGCGGCAAAGGTTGACATTTTAAGCACATAAATGCCACCCGGAAGCATGGAAACGTCAATATGGTTGCATCCGGCATCTATTCGCATCTCCAACACGCGCACGCCACAGGCTGTGTAGACCGCAGCATCACAGCCTGCTTCCGCCTCCACCATTAGAACGCCGGCCGAACAAGCCACTTTGGGCGTAGGAGCCACCGCGGCCGCGTCAATTCCTGCCGAGGGATGCAAGTCCTCGGCTCCGCGTATCTCCGTCGACGTCTCGCCTATCCATCCGCAATACTGGTTCACGGCAGTGTACACCTTCACGAAATCAATGTGGCTAAGCGTCACCTGATTGCCATCGGCATCCACCGCCCAATCGATTTTGAATCCGGGGTCCACGCTGTTCGGACGATTGTCCACATATCCCCAGTCCATGAAAGAGAGGTAATACGTCCCGTTTCTCAGCTCGGCGTTATCGGCAATACGGGTGCCCTTGAACACGAGCTGGGCATCGTCTATCCACTGCGGATAATATGGCTGTGTGTGGAATATGTTGCGCATGATGTAACCCGAAGGCTCATCGGCGTAGTTGGATGTCCACCTCACATAAGTTCGGTCGGTAATAGCCGAATTTGAGGGGTCGGGATCCTTTGTCTTCGCCTCGTCGGGGCGGAAGTAGGTTATCTCAAAACCATGCTTGGTAGCGGGCTTGTGGTATTCGCTTCCGGCGAGCTCATACCACTCATCGTCGGGCAGGCCGTTGCCATTGGTGTCGACCGACACCATCACGGCTCCCGGCTCGCAGCTGCCACCGGCCGCCGCGCTCTCGGCGCTGAACGAGTTGCCATAGATTTTGAAGTCGTATTCATCACGCACGTTGGCCACCGGATGGTCAAAACCGAACACCACATATCCGCCGAAGCCGCCGAGCGATATCATTCCGGGCATTTGGTCGCCGCAAAGCTGCTCCTCCACCTTGCCTATCATTGTGGCATAAGTGTCGCCGCTCTCATATTCGGGCAAGTCGTTCACAAACTGCCCAGGCGCGGGCCTATACTCATACACCTTGCTGATATATGGCGAATTGGCACATAAAGGCAATGCTGCCGGCGCCGCGCAAAGCGCTATGGCTAATCTCACTAAACGTATCTTTCTCATAGCTGTGCTATATTTCTTTATATATTTATTATCCTGGTGAAAAAATGTCATTCTATCGGTCTCCGGGCGCCACGGTGCCCACAAATGCGATATGCGCCGGAATATCGCCTGTACGCACGCTCCAGCGCTTCACTCCGCGGCTGTCGAAGCAATATAGGTAGCCCGGATTCACATAATTGCGGGCATCGCCCACATAGATTTCCTTTGTGAGCGGATTCACCGCTACACAATAGGGCTTGCGAATCACTGCCTCGGTTCCGTCGGTGATGAAATTGGTGCTCACCACCTCCTTGCGGCTCACGTCGACGATTGAATACGACGGCTCGCTGCTCATGGTCACATTGCTCCATGCGTTGCTCACGATATAGAGTGAGTCGCCATCAAGACACATAGCCGACACCGGCACGTCGAGGTCGGCGACAATGCGCCGCTTGCGCACGTCGTAGCAATAGAGCCTCGATGCCGACTCCACATAGTCGCCGCGCGAGGAGATCCACAGCCCGCCACGCTTGTCGCAGCACACATATTGCAAATTGATGTCGACGTCGATTTCATCCACTACCTTGAACGACTCGATGTCGATTACCGACACACGCCGCTCATAGTTGGGCACACGATATCCTCCGGAGTTGGCCACATAGATTCTGCCGTCGACAATCTCAAGCCCGTCGGGCTGAAATCCCACAATGCAGCGCTCCACCGTCTGCAATGTGGCGGTATCAATCCTCGCCACGAATCCAAGTTGCTCATAATCGGGGTCGACTACCACCGGACCGGCGTATGAGGTAACGTAGGCGTAGCCATCGTGGAACTTAATATAGCGGCAATTAGGCACGTCCACCTGCCCTATCCTGCGACATGTGGCCACATCCATCACCTCAATCTTGTTTGAGCAATTCACCACGGCATACAGCCTCGAGCCGTAGATGGCGAGGTCGTTGCCCACATCGCCAAGCTCCTTTGGCACCGACGGATTGGCTGCTCCGTAGATATTGCGCGTGTATGCCCCCTCGGCATAGCTGTAGTAGTCGAGCGTGCACTTGTTGCTTCCCATATTCCCCTCATTGAGCAGATAGAACCCCTCTATCGATGTCAGCTCGGGCCTCGACACCTCCACTCGCTCGGGAATGAAAATCTCATCATCATGACGACAAGCTGCCGTCGACAATAGCAGGAAAGCCAATATATAGAAGCTCCGGAATCTCATGTCGTCAAATCATTATGTTCATTGTCACCTTAAAGTTGCGTCCCGGCATAGGATAATTGCGGATTACCTCATATTGCTGGTTGAGCAGGTTGTTCACCTCTACCGACAGCCGCATCCCCACCTTGTAGACATTGAAATTGTAGCCCGCCGAGAGGTCATGGGTGTACCACGGCTGCACATAGTTGGCACGGATGTTCGACGAGTTGTCATAACGCTCGCCCACATAGATGAAGCTGTAGTTCAAGTCGAGCTTTCGCCACGCCCCGTGCAGAATGAAGGAGCCGCTATGTCGCGGGATATACGCAATCTGGCCCTTGTAGGTTCCCGCTTCGTCGGCAATATCGGTAGGGTCGGTATAGTCGCGCGCGCTCTGAAACGTGTAGGCCAGCGAGGCATCAAGAAACACTCCGCAGGGCAGCCTGAAGTTGGCCTGAGCCGTGACGTCGGCGCCCCAAACGCGCACCTTGCCGAGATTCATCATCATCCACCGATATTGTCCGTTACCCTTTGGCACGGCGATAATCTTGTCGGTTACGTGGTTATAGTATCCGTCGGCACATACGCGCGCGCCATGGAACAGAGCCTCGGCATTGCCGTTGCTGAAGGTGTACTGGAATCCGGCGTCGTATTGGCTCACAAACTCCGGATTCAGCGAGGCATTGCCCATATCGGTGTAATACAAGTCGTTGAACGTGGGCATGCGGAACGCTCGCTTGTAGAATGCCCTCAAGCTGAGCTCATTCAGGCGATTCGACAGCACTTTAAGCGATGTGAACACCGCAGGAGTCCACTCAGTGCGGTGCGAGCCTCTCCGATACGCCTGTCCTGATGCCGAAAGTGCCAGCGCACGGTCGGCGACGTGCGAAGCGAGCACGCTTGCCTGCGCCTTCCACCGCTTCCATTGCACCGACGTAGCAGCGGCGGCAAGCACGGTGTGCCTCGTGGGATAGGCAAAGTCGCTCAATGTCGCATCAAGAGTGTTCCACTGGTAGTCGACCGACAGGTTCACGTCACACACGTCGCTTATTACGGCAAAATTGTTCACCGACGAGATATAAAGCTCCTGTTGCCAGAATTTATTGTCGATATACATCAGTGTGGTGTCGGGATTGAGATATCGCATATAGTCGCGGGCATATTTGGCGTTCACCTGCATGCGATAGCGCTCTCCCACGCCCTTTTGGAAAGAGCCTTGCGCGAAGAAATTGCGGTCCCACTGCCGCTGTGAGTTTTTCCACACATTATTGACTATCGCTCCCGGAATTCCCTTGTCGGAATCATAGAAATAGGCTTTCAGATTCCATTTCCCATTATCGATTCGTCCGAACAATACAGCCTCCACGCGCAGCGAGTTGATGTCGCCGTTGCGGCGCGTGGCGGTGGTGTCCCAGGCGAGTGTTCCATCGGAAAACACCTTCTTGTAGCGGAACTTGTACTTTCCGGTGGCATATATATACTCTGCGCTGACACTGGCGCTGACGCTATTGCTGAACCGGTGCTCAAGCAGCAGCGACGGATTGGCCAAGCCGAACGATCCGGTGCGCATGGTGAGCTTCACATTGGTGTTCTTCCCGGCCGAGAAGTGCGGCCGGCGCGTGCGCAGATATATGGTCCCGGCGGCGCCAAAGTCCTTCGCCGACTGGAAAATATTGCTTTTCTGTCCGTTGTACATCGAAATCTCCTCGATATTGTCGAGGGAAAACTTCCCGAGGTCGATTTGCCCATTTTGAGCGTTTCCAAGCTGAATGCCGTCGTAGAA
>JBJEKJ010000003.1:0-19581 GCA_051878575.1 Muribaculaceae bacterium
AGCGCAATCCAACTCCCGACTTCAACGAAAGTTCTTCTTGCGTCAGATTATATTGCTTGCGCAACATTTTGACCGTAGTAGAAAGATTGTTCATAGCATCACATTTTATACCTTTTCGGGTACAAAGTTAATATAAAATTTCTATATTATATCAGAATGGGTATAATTTATTGTTATACTACTGCGATTATATCATATAGGGTATAATTTAAGGGGGGATTGAGGTGTTAATATTAAGACTGACAACAAGTAAAAGCATATAGTTTTACACTTTTCCAAGCGAATCAAACGTGAATCCCACAAAAGTCTTCCGGCCTTATGTCCGTTTTTAGACGTGAAAATCATGAAATAAGTAAATAGTGGGAAAAAAGCGGAAATATGTGGGAAAAGAGGCGAAAGAGGCGCGAAAGTTTGGAAAATTGACGTGGAGGTGCTATATTTGCGGCGATAGTTGTAAAATCTATTCCGCGGAGCGGCCGGGCAATGTCGCTCGTAAGAAGTGTAAAAGAGGCATTAATGCCGCTAAAATCAAGGAGTTATATTATGATTAATTCAAAGAGCACCAGTATCTATCAGCGAGAAGTCGCCGTGCTGCGATGTTGACTCTCTATGTCGATATCAAAGCATATTTGTGTGATTCCACACGCCGATAGTCATTACTGTGTTCTTTGACATGCTGGCTGCATCGCTCCTGCATTTCGCATTGCCGTGCAATGTGATTCGGGCAGGGAGATGCCATTTTTTTATCCAAATTTTCAATAACTCCAAAATTTTACAACTATGAAGAGAAAAAAGATTTACGATACCGAGAATAATTCCAACGATTTTATGAAGCGGACGTTCGACGATGTGCTGTCGCCGACAGGATGTAATGCTCATGATACCGACACCGATGATGCCGGGGAAGTGGCGATGCCTAAGCCGCTATCGGTGAGAAAATGCTTGTTGCATCGCATAGGCAATAAGTTGAGCGACAAGAAAATAAGTGTTGAGCTCTATTTCGACCGAAATGTCGATGCCGACGACGAAATCACTATCGCATGCTCTACGGCCGATTATCTGCCGATGTGCGAGAGCGGCAGCTACGACGTCCAAACCTTCGCCGGCAGGCCATACGTGAGGATAAGAGTCGACTCAAGCTACATCTGGCTGCCCGACGAATATCGCATAGTGGTGTTCAGCGACATGAAGCCTGTCGACTCCTTCGCCTTTGCCTTCGACGGTGTGAAATTCACCCTTTGCGAGCATCACCGCGTGGATGCGCACAGCGAGGAGTATGTGATTGCCAATGCAGGGTTCAACGGGACCTGTTGGCGGATGATACGCTCCATACCGGGTGTGAGCGGAATGTTGCGAAAGCTCATAGCACATTGCCGGATGAACGTGGTGAACCGATGGCGCGGCGACAGCTGCTTGTGCGACTTGCCCCACAACAGGCACTATATAGTTGTCGATAGTCAGAGGCTTTTCTGCTCTTTGTTGCCCGGGTTGGCGTGCGCCGACTACTCGATACGCACAATCGACTGCAATGAGGCGTTGGAGCCTCGCTCGGCCAATGAGGAGGCTTTTGATTACAGCGATATCACATCTTGCCGCGGCAAGGCAATACACCTGAGGAACATAGCTGCTCTCAGCGCCAATGCGGTGAATCCATTGATGAATAAGCTGCTCAACTCGCTGATGACTGTCGACAACGAGTGGTCGCTGATAATCGACGGCTCGCGCAGGGAGGTTGACGACTTGCTCCGTTCCTATCCCGCACTGAAAGACTATATCGCCGATGATCATATTTTGTGTGCCGACAAGCCAAAGCGCAACGAGATAGTGCATTATATGGAATCGTGCCTTAAGTTGATGGAATATGAGCTTACCGACAAGGCCTACGAGCGTGTGTGCGAGATTGTCGACCGTGACTATGCCGCAATGTCGCTCTGCCGCGACTTGTCGGACAACATTCGCCGTGAGATGCGCCGCGTGGTGCCGGCAAATTTCAGCCGCCGCGTGCTCGACGCACATTCCGACACTCCTTCGGCCGACACCCTGAAGACTATTGTGCCATCCGACCTCGACGGACTGCAATTCGTTCCCGTCGGGGATGAATACTTCGAGTGTCTCGACGAGCTTAACCGCCTTGTGGGGCTAAGCGAGCTTAAGAGCTCCCTCGCCACCGAGCTCAACAAGGTGCGATTCTTGGAGATGCGGCGCAGTGCCGGACTGCGCAACATCGAGGCCTCGCCTCACCATATTGTTTTTACGGGAAATCCCGGCACCGGGAAAACCACTGTGGCAAAGATGATAGGACGCATCTACCACTCGCTTGGGCTGCTGTCGAAGGGCGAGGTGATAGTCACCGAGCGCACGAAGCTCGTGGGGCAATATATTGGCGAGACCGAGAAAAATATGGCGGCCGTGCTTGAGCGGGCGCTGGGCAACGTGCTTTTCATCGACGAGGCTTACACGCTCTATAACGGTTCCGACGACCGAAAGGATTTCGGAATGCGCGTTATCGAGTCGCTGCTCACGGTGCTCTCGCAGCCAAATCCCGACATGATAGTGGTGCTTGCCGGCTATGAGCGGGAGATGACACAAATGCTTGAGTCGAATCCGGGCCTGAAGGGGCGGTTCCCAAACCACTTCTATTTTCCCGACTATGATGCCGATGAGCTCACCATGATAGCGCTCAGGATGCTTGCCGAGCAGGATTATATGCTCGATGAATGTGCCTGCATGCGTCTGCGCCGCGTCGTAGCCGATGAGGTGTCCCGAAAAGACCGTTATTTCAGCAATGCGCGCTGGATCAAGAATTTTATCGACGGAGGCGTGGTTCCGGCAATGGCAGGTCGCATCTCGGCCCTGATGCGAGGCGGAGTAGCCATAGCCGATACCGACATCCTGCGTCGCATCGTAGCAGCCGACATTGATGCCGCCGCCAAGAGCCTTATTGGGCGTCATTCGGCATCAGAATCGGCATCCGACCGCCGTAGGGTGGGATTTATTGCCTGATATGCCGTGCTATGCGGGCAATGTGCCGTGAGAGTGCCGGCTACTTCCTGCCGAAATCGGCGGGAATCTCGCCCCATTCCTCTGTGTTCCACTTTATGATACGGTTGGATATGGTGTTGCCTTGCAGCCACGCCTCGGCTCGGCGCACAATCTGCATCAAGGCGGCATTCTTGGCGTTTGGGGCAAGTTTCGACTTGCATTTGCGGTCGCGCACCCAAGCCATTCCCGTGCGGCTGTCGCTGTAGATGGGTGTGGTGGTGTCGCCCCTCTGCCGCAGCAATGCAAGGGCGTGGACTATGGCAAGAAACTCGCCTATATTGTTGGTCGCGTGAGGAAATGGCCCCTTGCGGAAAATCTCCTCGCCGGTACGCACCGACACTCCGCGATACTCCATCACGCCCGGATTGCCGCTGCAAGCCGCGTCGACGGCAATGCTGTCGACGATAATTTCGGGGAATGCCTCGAAATTCACTATGTGCCGGTTGGCGTTGGCTATGCTGCGCAATATCGCCATCTCGCCCTCCTGATCGCCTCGCAGGGCCATTATTGCCTCCTCGCGCGACTTGAAGCCCTTATATCGGGCGCCGGGAAAGTTCATCACCTGCTGCTTGCAGTCTTCCCACGTCTCGTAGATCCCGGGGTTGTTGCCTACCCACACCACATACCATTTGTAATTATTGGCCATAAAACCGGTAGTTATGATTCTTTTAACAACAAAACGGCGCAAGATGCCTTTTCCGTAACATCTTGCGCCAATACTATGATTATGAATTATCTGACAAATTTGAATGTCTTCGTAGTGCCGTTGCTGTCTACGGTGATTATATGCATTCCGGCTGCAAGACCGTCGAGCGGTATCTCAATGTTGCCGCCGGCACCCTCGTAGAGCACCTCCTCGGTGGTTCCAAGCATCGACACTGCCTTAACTGCTACTGTCGAGCCCTCGGGAGCGCTGATTATCACACGCGGAGCGCTTCCGTTCACTATGCGGGCGTCGGTTGTTGCCGCGATACCGCCCACACCACTCTGCTCGGCGCTGTAGACGAAGCTCACCGGCGTGCAGTAGTCGGTAGATAGCGCATTGCGCTCAGCATCGAGGTACGACACTTTCGCACGCACATAGTAGGTATTTCCGGCAGTAAGCGTAGCACTGCCGAGCTTTATCTCCGATGCGGTCACCGACGATGTGAAAGCATATTCGGGAGTAGTCTCCACATAGCGTGTGCGGCCCCATGTGGTAGCCGATGTCGAGACCTCGAATGTCACTTTGTCGATGGCCTGTTGCGGAACCACGGCGAGAATCTCGTCGGCATACAGCGTGGCTCCGTCGCCTCCGGGGCATGCAAGCACCGGAACGTCGGCAACTAAAGCGTCGGTGGTAAAAGCGTTGGTGCGGGAATACTTGCCGTTCACTCGCACTCGGATGTAGTAGGTGGTTATCGGGTGCAGCGTGTAGGCCGGAATGTCGATGCTTCCGTCGGCCGCCTCACCCGAGAACACCACATCGGTGAAATCGGCGTCGGTTGCCACCTCAAGAAGCGCGTTGGTGGTGCCGTCGGAGAGGTTCCATTTTGCGGTGAACGCCGGGCTCACGGCTATGGAGCCATCGGTGGGATACGTCACTGAGAGAATCATGGGCGTGAACGATCCGATAGCCGATTCGCCGTCGTTGTAGCCTGTGGCGCAGGCATTCACGCGCCAGTAGGTCTTAACGTCGTTGTTGAGATAGTCGATAAACGCTTCCGACGACATTGAGGTGCCGGTGGTGCGAATCGTCTTCACAAGGTTCTTCATCGCGGCATCGGTGGCAAACTGCACATCGTAGACCTCGGCCTTGTCGACAGCGGTCCACGCAATCTCGAATGGATCGAGCACCGACGCTCCATTGGCGGGCGAGGTGAGAGTGGGAGCCGGCAGAGTCTCGGTGTAGGTGCTGTGGTAGAAAGTAGGATCATACTCGTTACCTACGCGGTCGAGCACGCACACTGCATATTTGTAGCCCACGCGCAATTCCTCGGGAATAACGAATGAGCTGGTGTAGGTGACGCCTGCAAGATACTCGGCGTTGCATGCGAACTCGGTGTCGCTCACATAGCTTGGAATGGCATACACCGTGTAGCGCACATTGTCGTAGGCGTCCCACGACAGGGTGTTGTCGGCAAAGGTAAGATTCTTGATGGCGCCCGGGTTGTTGCCCGTCTTCCACGCCATAGGCGGCACTGTGGCCTTGTGAGCGAATACCGTGCGCTTCAGGAAGTGAGCGAACGATTCCTTTGCTCCGATGCGATACAGATATTTGCATGAGTAGAAAATTGAGCCCGGCGCACCGTCGAGCGAGCTTGTGCGGTTGATTTCTATCTCATTGGCAAATTCCGAGTAGCTTGTGCTGTTAGGCCCGCTTGCCTTAGCCGATATCAGGCTGCGCTCCATTCCCGTGGCAGGAATGTTGCTTGTCGAAAGGAGCGAGCTTATGGAGTGCGACGAGTAGAAGTGGCGTCCGAATTTGTTGGCCACCTCGCTCCACCAGGGAGCAATCTTGGCGTAGTCGGTGGTATTGCCTATTGTCCAATATATTTGCGGCGAGATGAAGTCGATGCTGCGGTCGTTGAGCCATGCGATAGGGTCGGAGTAGATTCCGTTGTACTGCCAGTCGCTGCCCGACGGGCATGGGTCGATGCCATATTTTGCAGCCACAGTGCCGCTTGTGCAGGCCACTCCGGCGGGTGATATGCCGAATCGCACCCAGGGCTTCACCTCCTGAATCATGTTGTAGACCGATTTCACCATGCGGTTCACGTTGTCGCGGCGCCAGTCGGCCTGCGATAGCGTTCCGCCGGCCGCCTTGTAGGCATTATAGAGGTCTGCGTCTTGACTGTTGAGAGTCCCTTGCAGATAGAAATAGTCGTCGTAGAGTATTCCGTCGACGTCGTAGTTGGTCACTATCTCACGGCACACATCGGTGATGCGCTGTATCACCTCCTCCTTTCCGGGGTTGAGTATTGAGGCTCCGTTCACGTCGAGCAGCCAATCGGGATGATTCTTGCGGTAGTTGGTGGGATCGTCATCCCATTGGCCCACCACGCTCTCATAGCGGTAGGGATTTATCCACGCATGGCACTCCATGCCGCGCTTGTGGCACTCCTCCACCACAAAAGCCAACGGGTCGTAGCCCGGGTCCATACCTCGTGTCGACACAAGATCGCTCGACCATGGCTCGAACGACGACTTGTACATGGCGTCGGAGCGGCTTCGCACCTGAAAGTTTATGGCGTTCATGTTGTTGGCGGCCAAAGAGTCGAGAAGTGTGATCATCTCCTTCTTTTGAGCCTCAATCTGAGTGGTGTTTCCGGTTTTTGTGATCACCGTCTGAGGCCAGTCGAGGCGCCACACGGTGGCTACCCAAGCAGAGCGCATCTCATGTTTGGGCGTAGAGTAGACAGTTGCTGATAATTGCGTTGAGCATGCCAAAATAGCGGCTAAAGCTGCAAAGCAGTGAGATAGTAATTTCATTAAATATTGTGTTTAGTTAATAATCAGCTAATTATTTGCAAATATAATAGATAATTCCTAAAACTGCACTACTATTTATCGACTAAAAAATGCAAAATATCGTATAAGATTCAAAAATAGCTTAAAAATAGAGTCTTAATTGGCGTTGTCGCGGCATTTCGGTGAGGGGCCTACACGGCAATCCCATCGAGAATCAGTGCATGAGCTATCACGTGTGATAAAGATTGGTTTGGAATTCTCAATGGGACTGCAATGTAACCCAAATTCAATTATTCAATTATTAATAAACCGATATAATCATTTTGCACTTGAGCCAATGCGATTGCGAGCGTCGCGGCCTGCGCCGGTGCCCTTATACTTGCTGCGAGCCGGATTGAAGTTGTATCTCACCGTGAGAATAAGGCGGTTGTAGTCCATTTGGTTTGTCTGGTGTATGCTGTAGCTGCCATAATAGACGTACACGTCGTTGTTGCCCTTTCTGAACATGTCCTGCCATGATAGGCGCAATGTTAGTGCATTGTTTTTCAGGAACGACTTCTGCACGGCTGTCTCCACCGACCAATAGTTGTTTATAAGCTCGATATTGCTGTAATTGGCCTTGCTGTGGAACTCCGAGTTCAGCTCCACCTGCCACGATTTTCCGAGGCGGAAGGCGTTGTTGGCGTTGAACACCCACATCGGCTTGTTGAACGAGCGCCGCCCATTGTCGAAGTCGAGCGTAAGCCACTGCTTAACGAAAGCCACAGTCCACGATGGAGTGAAGCAGCCCCACGTCTTGGAGGCCACGGCATATATGTTCAGCTTGTTCTGCGGCTTGTCGATATTCCTGTAAGTGACGCGAATCATGCCATCGTCGTTCACCTGCTCGCTCCAGTCGCATGCGAGGTCGATGTTTCGTGAGTAGGCGACACCAAAGGTGAACATATTAAACATCGCCGTGAGCGACACATTGTGCTCTATCGATGGTTTCAGCTTCGGATTTCCTTGCTGAAACACATATCGGTTGTGATAGTTCATCGCCGAGCTGAGCTGCCAGAACGACGGGCGCTGTGTGTAGCTCGAGTAGGCGAGCGCGAGGCGCACCTTGCCAAATGCTGTCGACATCGACGCCGACGGGAATACGTTGTTGTAGCTGCGGTTGAGGTTTCCGGAGGCGTCGAGCAGATCCTTGTAGTCGAAATAAGCGTGCTCAAAGCGCACTCCCACGTTGAAGTTAGTGTTTTGGTCGAGCGAGAAGCCATATTGCACGAACCCGGCGTAGGTGTTGTCCTTCACCTTTGCCAATGAGTTGGGGAGTCCCGTTCCGGTGCTCTCGTTGGTGTTGTCGCGGCTCACGAAAGTCTCCTCGGTTCCTGCCATGAGTTTTCCCTTCCACACAGGATACGACAGTACGAGTTTGGTGGCCACCATGTTGTTCGACGACGATGTTACGGCCTCCACGTCCTTGTTGTCATTTGACGCCTGCTCCTTCATCAATTGGTGGTCGTTGTCGTGCGAGAAGAACATATCGGTGTTGAAGTCGATGTTCAGCTTGCCCACATTGCCGTTATAGTAGGCGTTCACGAGCACGTTGTCGGGATTCTCGCTCCACTTGCGGCCGTTGCTCCTGACGCTCTCCACGAGTGAGCCGCGATCCCACTTCTGCATGTTCAGCAGCTCGTCGGTGTTGGCTTTTGTCGACACTGCATAGTCCACTTTGGCTCCAAGCGAGTGGTTGTCGTTGATTTGCCAGTTGAAACCCCCGTTAACGTGCGTACCCACGCCTTGCCACTCATGCTCAAAGTTTCCCTCATATTTGAAAATCTCGGCGCCCGTTTTCCTGTCGGTGGTAATCTGCCCCAGGTTGCTCCATTGGTGAGTGCGGTATTGCCACTCCTTCACCGATGCGAAGAAGTCGGCGCCCTTGTATCGGTAGTTCACGTTGATTTGGGCCTCAGGGTCGTTCTTGCCGGTGTGGAGGCTCTGCTCCGTCTTGGCAAAAGTGTTGAAGCTGAATCCGTCGCCTTGTCGGCGCACGGTCTTTATTCTCACCACCGACGAAACGGTGGCATCATACATGGCACCCGGATTGGTGATAACCTCCACGTTGGCAATCTCGTCGCTCATAAGCCGCTTCAGCTCGTCGAGGTCGCGCACCCGGCGTCCGTTGATGTAGTATATTGGCGCGCCTCGTCCTATCACCTCAAGGCCATCGCCCTTCCTGATCATTCCCGGCACCTTACGCAGCACGTCCTCGGCAGTTCCCGCCTTCTCAAGCACCGACCCCGATACTTTGGTTACCAGCGCATCTCCTTTAAGGCGAGTATTGGGTAGTTGGCCTTTCACCACCACCTCCTGTAGTTCATAGATGCTCATAATGGAGTCCAATGCCAGTGAGTCCGATTGAGCATTGGCGTACATTGGGCCAATAGCCATCACAGCCCATAAAAAGAATCTTTTCATAGATAATTCGTAAATTTTCGCGCAAAGGTATATTATTAGTTTGCCTTCAACGTGTAAAAAACGGACATTCTGCCGATATTATTCATGGTAAGACCTGTAGCCGCGGAAAAAATCATTGCGCTTGAGCTCCCTGATGTGGTTCAGATAGTCGGTTGGCGACATACCGGCAAACGCCTTGAACTCCTTGTTGAAATGCGAGTGGTCGGTGAAGCCGAGTTTGTCGACTATATCGGTGAAGTCGCCACTATCAAGCGCCTGTATGGCTTTTGTGGCAAAGAAAAAACGCTTCGTGCGTATCATCTGCTTGGGCGTCATGCCCACATTCTCGAGGAAAACGCGCCTGAACTGCCGCTCGCTGAGGCAGGCCACATTGCTCAAGTCGTCGATGCCCACACCGGGATGGCGGTCGATTTCATCGCACACGGCCACCATGCGCCTCACTTGCGAGAAATCGGGATTGGCGGCAAGCCGCCTCATTATAAACTCCTCGATATATCCTATGGCCACATTGTTGTCATCGCATTCGAGCACGCGCCACTTAAGTTCGCGCATACCGGGAATTCCCACACTTTCCATGTCGATATTGTCGTCCATGAATGCGTCGCCGGGCATGTTCAGAATCACCTTGAGCGCGTATGGGCGGAAAAACACGAAAATCAGGTCGGAATATCCGTTCATCCTCACGAGCACGCCGGTGTTGTATTGCCCGCATATCGACGCCACATTCGACGAGTCGTCGACGCCATTGATTACAAACGGATTGCCGCGATGAAACATCCACTTCATGCATCCGGTGGGGATGATGTTCATGCCAAACGAGGATCTGTCGGCACGCATGGTCCAATAGTGGTGCACAAAGGGGCGCAACGGCATAGAAGGCAGTATGACTCTCGTCTGAAGCATATCGGGCTATCCAATTTCTAAAATAATTACTCAAAACACTTTATTTTCCAACCTCATAATCGTGTATGCGAGGAATTTATTCTCAAAGATACTACTATTATTTCAATTCCCGCCCAATATGTGCCCCATTTTTCAACAACATGCCTCCTAATCCCTGGAACGTGGTGCCTCTTTTGTTGCGCCAATATTAGGAGATTCATAAAAGATATGATTACCATCCACAATAATTGCATGAAAACCATCTCATCATACTTAATATCAGTCGTATCCTGCTGAAGATCGAATAAATGAGCATTTGAATACAAGAAAATAAACTCGTCACGATGAGACTGTATTTTTTTTACGCAAAACAAGATATTTTTCTTCTTGCGATTTAAACAGATGACTAAAAAGCTGTTTGTCAAAATATATGGTAACCATGTGGCATTGAAATTATTTATCCTTCAACTTCTTGATTTCTCTATCAAAGTCGCTTTCAAGCAGTTCCATTTCGCGTTTACGGTAGATTTCAAACTCCTTTTCTGCCTTTTCAATCGCCTGTTTATGTGAAATACAGCCTTTACCAATCAAGACCTTCCGTTTATGTGCAATAATCTGGTTATCCAGTGCCTCGATCCAATCTTTCATTGTCATGGGATTCATTTCCAGTGCTTGGAACTCGGCAAAGTCCAAGAAACCGGAAACAAGCAGATTTAAGCGTTGTAGTTCAATCTCAGACAAATAGTTTTTAGCAATCTTCACATCGTCCTTAGTCACATAGTTACCCTTAAAGTTCGTCATACCGACAAACGGCTTTTCATTATCCACACGATTATAGATAACCTCTGCTGCCGTATTTGCATGGACAGCATAATGCAATTTGTTCTGCACGGTGGCAAAGAACATTTTTGTCATCTCATCACGTGGGTCATAATCCGTGGCTGTAGCATAAATATCTGTAACTTGTTGGTAAAAATTGCGCTCACTGCTGCGAATATCCCTAATGCGTTGCAGCAACTCACGAAAATAGCGATTGCCACCCTGTTTCAACCGCTCATCATCCATGGCAAATCCCTTTTGGATATATTCGTGAAGTCGTTGAGTTGCCCAACGGCGGAAACGAGTAGCTACTTGTGACTGAACACGATACCCCAAAGCGATAACCATATCGAGATTATAATGGTCTATATTACGCTTCACCTGACGATTACCTTCCTGACGAACTAACAAGAATTTCTTGTTAGTTGCCTCTATGGTCAGTTCGCCATCTTTATATATGTTGTCTATATGTTGGCTAATGTTTTGTTGCGTAGTGCAATAAATTTCTGCCAACTGATTTTGTGTTAACCACAAATCCTCATCAGCAAAACGCACCGACACACGAGTTATCTCATTGTAGTCCTGATAGAGTATTATTCTATTTTCTTCGTTCATTGGTTAATAATGAATAGATTACTTAATGGTTCGTATAAAATCACTATAACTCACGATATATCGCTATAGGGTCTATTATACATTCGTTATCAAGTCTACCTAAAAACACATTCTTCAACTTTCATAATGATTTATTTACCTGTTCTTTTATGCTCTACCAATACAACTTTTATCCTATTTATATCTTCCATGAAAAACCTCAATATTGGCTTTTGCTGCAAATATAGTGATTAATTATGAAAATCAAAAAGTCATAGCAGAAATCTACCCCATATTGAACTTTTATTTCACCTAATACTTGAGGGGCGGTGTGGGTCGAATGGCGGTGACGGTGGGAGCGGAAGCAGGAGAGGCTGCGCCGCTATTGCAGCACAGCCTCTCAGGTGTGATAATAGGGAAGTAGGGCTATGGTTACCTTACTGCCACTTTTGTGGCTTGTGAGCCGATGCGCACAATATAGATTCCTGCCTGGATATCGACGCGCTCGTTCGACGACTCTATGCCTACGCTGCGGAGCAGCCGGCCGTCGGCCGAGAAGATGTAGGCTTGCCGGCCCTCGGCGTTGAACACCGTGAGGCAGCCTGTTCCGCCTGCTACGGCTACTTTGGCCTCGGCACCGATACCGTCGACGGCCGAATTGTCGGCGTCGAAAATCTTGTAGCTGTCGACTATCGTATAGGCGGCATCGCCGGGATAGTAGGTGGTGAAGATGCGAGCCTCTACCCATTTCTTGTTGCGGAAGGCCTCGGGAACCTCAATCGTGATGTCGTGCCATTCGGCGGTCATGTCGTTATAGAATGAGCTTACCTTAGTCTCCTCCACGTCGTTGGCTACGAGATGAATCTCGGTGTAGGCTGTCGTCGGTCCGCCAAACACCCTGAACGCGAGCTTCGGAGTCTTGGCTCCCTCGGTGGCGAATTTGGGCAATGCCACGAGGCTGTAGCTCGTGCCGTAGGAGTTGGACGGATAGGTTACGAGAGCGTAGTTGTCGGCGTCGTCGTTGGTGGCACCGTAATCCTCGGGCTTGGCGATTTTGCATTTACCCGAGTAGTAGGTATTGGGAGTCACGGTGATTATCGGCGTGTAGGTGTACTTGCCACCTGCGAAAGTCTCCTCTATTGGCAAACTGAACGGAGTTCCGAGCGTGAGCGTGAGATATGACACGTAGGGGCTCTTTCCGCCCTTGTTCTCGGCTTTGATGCCCACATATTGTATGCCCATTGCCGTTCCGTCGGCGAGTGAGAAGTCGAAATTGGTCTCGGCACCAAGTTCCTTCTTTTCAACCCACTGATTGATGTTGAAATTGTAGTCGCAATAGTAGTAGCGCAAGCTCTCCTTGTCGTAATAGCCTTCGGTTGAAGTAGCCCATGAAGGAGCGTTCCAGGTGATGTGAGCCGACATGTTATCATCGCTCACCGCAGCTTTCAGCGAACTTACGGAACCGGGGATAGAAATTCCGGTGTATACACTCACTGTGGCAACTTTGCTCTTAAACTCTCCATTTGCCACTTGCAGCGTGATTTCGTTGCTTCCTTGAACCGTCTTGAGCGTCACTCCGGTGAAAACCTGTCCGGGAGTGCCGTTCACGGTTACCGATTCCTCAGCAGAAGCTATCACGGCGGTCAAAGACGTTCCTTCGGCTATCGTCTTGCCCGAAATAGTCTTTGTGGGCATTGTAAAGCCTATTATAGCCGATAACTCGCCCTTATCGGCAGCGGTGGCTGTGATTTCGGCAGGCACTTCAGGGCAATCGACCGAGAGTTGCGATTCCTTGATTGAAACCTTGTTGAAAAGCAACTCATCTTGCATAGCTTTCGACACGCAGTGCACACCCACATAGTAATCGCCTGCTTCGGGGATATTAAAGTAAGCCGTGTAAGGCTCAGCGGCTTCATTCATCACATTATCGAAAGAAGCCAGCACGGTCATAGCCGCAGCACTTGCTTCTTTTCCGTAGGCAATTTCAAAAGCCTCGGTATAATTGCGCGAGCGCACCCATGCATTCACCGATACTTCATAGAGTGCGGTAGCATTGGTAAACTTGGTGACCGGAACAAATAACCAGTCGTCGGCAGCTTTTGCTCCATAGTGATAGTACACCGCCTTGCGCGAGCTGTCGTATTTCCAAGTGTTGTTGTCGCCGTTGGAGTTTTCCACGATGCACAATTCAATTTCCTCGGGGGTGAAAGTGAAGTCGACAGGCACGGTGTAGGGCTCGCCATAGAGGAATCTCGGCGACGAGCCGCGTTCGGATGTGCTACCGTCGAACACTGCCTCCACGGAAGCTACAAAAGCTCGCATTTTGCCGTAAGGCAACTCGTAGGCGTATTCGGTAGCGGTAACCGGTGCTTCATTTAGCTTGGTGCCGTTGAGATACACATTATAAGTGACTTCCGATGGTTCGATATAGCCGGCGTTTACGCCCTCGGTCACGGCGTCCCACTTGATGCCCTTGCTGTCGAGCGTCACGTTGGCGGGAGCCTTAGGAGTGTCTTTACCTATGAATGTGGTGTTATAAATTGTGGCGCTTGCCGATGTCTCGCCCACCACTACGTTGAAGGCGAAGGTGTGTGGGCCGAAGGATACGTTGCTGAACGGAATGTCGACTTCCTCGCCGGCGTTCACTTCGGTGGAGCTATGCAGCGTGCCGTCGAGCAGAGCATTAAGCGTCATTTTGCCGGTCAGGGCGCTGCCGTCGTAGTAAGTGGAGGGTACTGCGACTGTCACGCTGCCCGAAAGGGAGGCGTTGGGGAAGTTGAACGACTTTATCACCGGGCGCTCGGGCGTGTTTGGCGCCGGAATCTTGTCGGAAGTGGAGAGAAAGAGGTACTCGGTGTATTGTGGCAGCTCGGCGGTCACCGTTGTCTCTCCGGTGGCGGGGTCGAGGAGCACTATGCATGAGGTGAAGTCGCTACGCAGTGCCGCCCACACGAACCGCTTGTCGATGGGGCTGTAGGTCATTGCCTGCTTGTAGTTCGACGGTTTGATGCCGGTGCTTGATATCTTCTCGAAAGAGCCGTCGACGGTGCTGATGCGCACGAAATCGCCGGTGCGGCTCACGCCATAGAGCTTGCCGTCGGTGGAGTTGAAGCCGAACACTTGTGGCGTGGTGGCCGATGTGATGTCGCACAGCTTGGTGAATGTGTGTGTCTCGGGGTCGATAGTCTGGAGCAGCTTGCCCGAGCCGTCGGCATTGTAGGTGTAGGCATACACCTTGTCGTTTTTCTCATCATAGGCGCACATGAACACGAATTGCGTGGCGTCGACGCTGCTCAAGTTGCCATATTCGAGCGTGGTTCCGGTGGCAAGGTCGTTGATGTAATATCGCATGTAGAGATATCCCGATGAGTTCAAGGCATAGTAGGAGTATAGCTTGTCGCCTTTCACAAATCCTGCCGCAGGCGTGAGTGAACTGTTGGTCCACAGCATGTCCTGCTCTCCCGATGTGTTGAGCTCGCCCCAGAAAATAGGCTCAGGGAAAGCGTGCCAGCCGAGTATTGTGGCACCCGACGGGCTTATTCTCATTACAGGAGGCTGTGAGTCGTCGTGGCTCTTGGCCGTGGCGCGGGTTGAGGCTTTCAACGTGGAGGCCGTGAGTGTGGGAAACGGGTCGGCAACGGAGGCGATGAACGCTTGCGAGCCGTCGCCCGGCAGCACTTGCAGTGGAGCGGCCGCCGATGCGTGGTGCGTAGGTATGATTAGCGCGAGCGCAAAGCCGGCTACAGCCGATGTGATGGTAGTGAAAAATTTTCTCATAAATATTGTTTTTTAAATTTAATTCCTCATAGTCAAGATAAAAAGTGGTGTGCAAAAGCGCATAAAAACTTATTTTGCACTACACTTTGCAAATATATGCTTTTATTTTGAAAAATATTTTCAATTTGTGATTTTTAGCAAAAAAATGATGTGAAAACGGCAAGAGAGGCCCTAAAGTGGGGTCTCTCTTGCTTGATGGTGTAGCTACGGGGCGCTATGCCGCTATTTCTCGCGCATAAAGATGTTGATTGGAGTGCCCGAGAACTCCCAGTTCTCGCGTATCTTGTTCTCCAAGTATCGGCGATAGGGCTCCTTGACCCACTGCGGCAGGTTGCAGAAGAAGATGAATGTGGGCACAAGCGCGCCTTTGAGCATTGTTATGTATTTTATCTTCACGTATTTTCCCTTGTTGGCAGGTGGCGGATATGCCGCGATAGCCTCTTGCAGCACGTTGTTCAGCTTCGAGGTGGGCACGGTGCGCTTGCGGTTCTCGTAGACGGCAGCCGCGCTCTCGAGCACCTTCAGTATGCGCTGCTTGGTGAGAGCCGAGCCGAATATGATGGGGAAGTCGGTGAAAGGGGCGAACTTCGAGCGGATGGCGTTCTCGTAGGTCTTTATGGCGTCGGTCGACTTGTTCTCCACGAGGTCCCACTTGTTGACGCACACCACGAGTCCCTTCTTGTTTTTCTGAATTAGCGAGAAGATGTTGGCGTCCTGATTCTCGATGCCTCGAGTGGCGTCGATCATGAGGATGCACACATCGGCATTCTCGATGGCCCTGATGCTTCGCAGCACCGAGTAGTATTCTATGTCCTCGTTCACCTTGTTCTTGCGGCGGATACCGGCGGTGTCGACGAGATAGAAGTCGAAGCCAAATTTGTTGTAGCGTGTGTAGATGCTGTCGCGCGTGGTTCCGGCAATGTTTGTCACTATGTTTCGCTCCTCGCCGATGAAGGCGTTGATAATCGAGGATTTTCCTGAGTTGGGGCGTCCCACGATTGCGAATTTTGGCAGATTCTCGAGGTTCTCGCTCTCGGTGTCGGTTTTGGGCATCAGCCTCACCACCTCGTCGAGCAGGTCGCCTGTTCCCGAGCCGTTGATTGCCGATACTGAGAATGGGTCGCCGAGTCCGAGCGAGTAGAATTCGGCAGCGGCGTAGATTCCCTCGTTGTTGTCGGCCTTGTTGGTCACGAGAATCACCGGCTTCTTGCATCGGCGCAGAATGTCGGCAACGTGGTCGTCGAGGTCGGTGACTCCATTCTTGATGTCGACCATAAAAAGAATCACGTCGGCCTCCTCGATGGCTATCGACACCTGCTTGTTGATTTCCTCCTCGAAAATATCGTCGGAATTTACCACCCATCCGCCGGTGTCGACTATCGACAGCTCATTTCCGCACCAGTCGACCTTTCCATACTGGCGGTCGCGCGTGGTTCCCGAAGTGTCGTCGACGATTGCCGATCGCGTCTGCGTCAGGCGGTTGAAGAGTGTGGATTTGCCCACATTAGGACGTCCCACTATTGCTATAAGTTTACCCATAATTCTAAGTCAGTGTGCTGTGGTGTTTGTTAACAATGTATTATCAAATGATTCGCGGCCCGGGCGTGCCGCAGGCCGTGGCGTCTATTCCTTGTAGCCGAAAGCCCTGAGCTTGTTGTCGCGGTTGCGCCAGTCTTTCTCCACCTTCACGAATAGCTCGAGCATCACGCGCTTGCCGAAGAAGGTCTCAATGTCCTTTCTCGCCTCAATGCCCACGCGCTTCAGTTTCATGCCGCCTTTGCCAATGATAATGCCTTTCTGGCTGTCGCGCTCCACATATATAACAGCCATTATGTGAATCGAGTTCTCGCTCTCGGTGAATTTCTCCACTATCACCTCGGTGGCGTAGGGCACCTCCTTGTCGTAGTCGAGGAGAATCTTCTCGCGGATAATCTCGGTGACGAAGAATCGTGCGGGCTTGTCGGTGAGTGCGTCCTTGCCGAAGAAGGGGGGCGAGTCGGGGAGCAGCTCCACGATTCGGGCCATGAGGTTGCCCACGTTGAATTTTGCGAGCGCCGAAGTGGGAAACACCTCGGCACGTGGCAGAAGCTCCTTCCACCGATCGATAATCCGCTCCAAGTCATCGTTGCCCTTCAGCAGGTCTATTTTGTTGATTACGAGCAGCACCGGGAAGTTCTCATTCCTCGCCACGCGGTCGAGAAACGCCTTGTTCTTGGTGGGGTCCTCCACCACATCGGTCACATAGACGAGGATGTCGGCATCCACGAGCGCCTCCTCCGAGAATTCGAGCATGCTCTCCTGCAATTTGTATTTCGGCGAGAGCACGCCGGGGGTGTCGGAGAATACAATCTGGTAGTCGTCGGTGTTCACGATGCCCATAATCCTGTGGCGCGTGGTCTGCGCCTTTGCCGTGATAATGGAGAGCCTCTCGCCTACGAGCTCATTCATGAGCGTGGATTTTCCCACATTGGGGTTTCCCACTATATTTACGAATCCGGCTTTGTGCATAAAGGTGTATAGATGATGTGTTGGTGAGGAAAAAATAATCTCACGCTCCCCGTCGAGCCGGTTTTTTCCCGACAGTCGCGCGAGGAATGTGAGATTATATGTCGTGAAATCAGAATCCCCAGACGATATACATCGCGCCCCAAGTGAATCCTGCACCGAAAGCCGTGAGAACGATTTTGTCGCCCTTTTTCAGCTTGCCCTTGTTCTCGTCGAGGCACAAGGGGATGGATGCGGCACTTGTGTTGCCGTAGTGCTCGATGTTGACAAGCACTTTCTCCGGGTCGATGCCGAGGCGGTCGCCCACGGCTTCAATGATTCTGAGGTTTGCCTGATGAGGGACAAACCAGTCGATATTCTCTACTGAGAGGCCATTGCGCTTCATGACGTCTTGCGACGAGGTGAGCATATCGGTCACTGCGTGCTTGTAGACGGCGCGGCCCTCCTGATACACGTAGTGCTCGTCGTTGTCGACGGTGGCATGCGAGGCCGGACGCGCCGAGCCACCGGCTTTCATGAGCAGGTGCGGCAGTCCGATGCCGTCGACGTGGAACACGCCGTCGATAACGCCAATATTCTCCTCCTCGGTGGGCTCTACGAGCACGGCGGCTGCGGCATCGCCGAAGAGCGGGCATGTGGAGCGGTCCTTATAGTTGGTCATGCTCGACATTTTCTCGGCTGCCACTACTACGACTTTCTTGTACATTCCACTTCTCACATAGGCCGTGGCGGCTTGCAGCGACACGATGAAGCCGGCGCAGGCGGCTTGGATATCATATCCGTAGGCGCTTGTGGCTCCGCAGTCGTGGGCGATCACCGAGGCGGTCGACGGGAAGCGGTAGTCGGGGTTGGAAGTCGCGCATATTATCATGTCGATTTCCGTAGCCTTAGTCGCAGTGTCGGCGAGCAGCTTCTCGACGGCCTTTGTGCCCATAAACGACGAGCCGGCATTCTCGTCCTTGAGGATGCGGCGCTCCTTGATGCCTACGCGGGTGGTGATCCACTCGTCGTTGGTGTCGACCATCGTCGAGAGCTCGTCGTTGGTCAGCACGTAGTCGGGGACGTAGGAAGCTATGCCTGTTATTTTAGCGTTAAGCATAAACTTGATAGTTGGGGGATAAAAATTCTTACTTCAAAACTCGGTAATGATTAAGAAAATATATCCTAAATAAAAAATATAGGCTTATTTAGGATATTGTAATCTTGCTCATTCACGAAAAAGGGGCATTGCCGGTGATTGCATCACACGGCAGCGTCCTTTTCGATAGCCACTTTTCCTCTATAATAACCACATTCGGGGCATACAGTGTGATAAAGGTGCCATGCGCCACAATTTGGGCAAAGTGCCAAAGTAGGAGCTACAGCCTTGTCGTGAGTTCTTCTCTTGGCTGTTCTTGTCTTAGATTGTTTTCTTTTAGGATGTGCCATCTTACTTATATAATTTTTAATTGTTATCTTTTAGTTTCTTCAGCGCCTCCCATCGAGGGTCGCATCCGAAATCGTTCATTTCTCCATCGTCGGCTGCATCGTCGTCGTAGCTGCCGTTATCGTCGTCGGCAAGCGTGGCGCGGTGGGCGTTCAGCTGCTCGCGCATCTCGGCGTCGCACTCACCGTCGGGGTGAACGTGCTTCAGCGGAATCGTGAGCATTATGGTGTCGTAGACGAGGCCCGACACGTCCATCGTGTTGCTGCTCTCGGGAATGACAATCACGTTGTCGCTCTCGTCGCTGTATTCCTCGCCGTATTTCACGCTCACGCGATAGTCGGCATCCACCGGGTGGCGCATCTCATACAGACAGCGGTCGCACGGTATGCCTATCTCGCCTCTCACGACGATATACAACTCATAAATATCTCCGCTGCGCTTCACTTCGACGGTGGCATTCACCGCTCCGCCAAGCACATCGGTACTCTCCCATTTTCTGAAAAAATCCATTCCCAACTCATACTCAAATTTTTGCGTACCGTCGGGCATACCCTTCAAGGGCAGTTCCAATGTAGTCAATTTTTCCAAAAGTGTTAAGTTAAATCGGCGCAAAGTTACAAACA
>JBJEKJ010000004.1:0-19573 GCA_051878575.1 Muribaculaceae bacterium
TACACGGAGCGTAAGCGATGATGATCGACGGGCCATCGTAAGCCTCAGCCTCGCGGATAGCCTTGAGAGTCTGTGCATTGTCGGCACCCATAGCCACCTGGGCAGCATATACGTAGCCGTAGGTAGAGGCTATCAAGCCGAGATCCTTCTTGCGGATGCGCTTACCCGAAGCGGCAAACTTGGCGATAGCTCCGAGCGGAGTAGCCTTCGAAGCCTGACCTCCGGTATTGGAATAAACCTCGGTGTCGAGCACAAGGATGTTCACATTCTTGCCTGAAGCGAGCACGTGGTCGAGACCGCCGAAGCCTATGTCATAGGAAGCGCCGTCGCCACCGATAATCCACTGTGAGCGTTTCACGAGATAGTGGCTGAGCTCCATAATCTTCTTTGCCTCGGGTTTGTCGCAGTCTTTAACAAGGTCGATGATCTTGTCGGCGAGCTCACGGCTCTTCTCAGCGTCATCCTTATTCTCAAGCCACTGGTTGAAGAGCTCCTTAGTCTCGGCGGGAGCACAGTCGCACATCGATGCCTGACGAATAAGGTTCTCCAAGCGTGCGCGCATCTTCTCATTGGCAAGAATCATACCCAATCCAAACTCGCAGAAGTCCTCGAAGAGTGAGTTTGCCCAAGCCGGACCCTGACCTCTTTCGTTGGTGGTATAAGGAGTTGAAGGCACGGAGCCGGAATAGATGGAGCTACATCCGGTAGCGTTTGCCACCATCTCACGGTCGCCAAAGAGCTGGGAAATCAATTTCACGTAGGGAGTCTCACCACAGCCCGAGCAAGCGCCTGAGAACTCAAACATCGGAGTAGCGAACTGCGAGTTCTTCACATTTGCCTTCACGTCGACGAGTTTCTGCTTGCTTGTAACGTGCTTGATGCAGTAGTCCCACTTGGCCTGAGCGCCAACCTCGGTCTGAAGCGGCTTCATCTCAAGAGCCTTCACGCCCTTCTTGCCCGGACACACGTCAACGCAGTTGCCGCAGCCGAGGCAGTCGAGGTCGTCAACTACTTGCACAAACGCCATGCCTGCAAACGATTTGCCGATTGCCGGAAGCGAGCCGCCGTCCTTGAATGGCGATGCAGCAAGCTCGTCGGCAGTCATCACAAACGGACGGATTGCAGCGTGAGGACACACGTATGCACACTTGTTACACTGGATACAGTTCTCGGCATTCCACTCAGGAACGAATGCCGACACGCCGCGCTTCTCATATTTTGCGGTGCCCTGCTCCCATGTGCCATCGGGATTCTTGGTGAATGCCGATACGGGAAGGAGGTCACCATCTTGTGCGTTGATCGGACGTACAATCTCCTGAATAAACTCAGGAGCATCGTCTACGACAGCCTTGACCACCTCAAGCGATGACCACGCAGGATCTACGGCGAGCTTCTGATACTCACCACCGCGGTCGACGGCCGCATAGTTCTTGTTCACCACATCCTCTCCCTTCTTGCCGTAGGACTTCACGATGAACTTCTTCATCTGCTCTACCGCAAGGTCAACGGGGATAACCTCGGTGATGCGGAAGAATGCCGATTGAAGAATGGTGTTGGTGCGATTGCCAAGACCGATTTCCTGAGCAATCTTGGTGGCATTGATATAATAGACGGTAATATTGTTGTCGGCGAAATACTTCTTCACCTTGTTAGGCAGATTGGCAGCAAGCTCATCGCCCTCCCAAATGGTGTTCAAAAGGAACGTACCGTTCTTCTGCAAGCCGCGGGTCACGTCGTACATATTCAGATATGCCTGAACGTGGCAAGCGACGAAATTAGGCGTAGTCACCAAATAGGTTGAGCGGATAGGCTCGTCGCCGAAGCGGAGATGCGAGCAGGTGAATCCACCCGACTTCTTAGAGTCGTAGGCAAAATAAGCCTGACAATATTTATTGGTATTGTCGCCGATAATCTTCACAGAATTCTTGTTTGCGCCCACCGTACCGTCGGCACCAAGTCCGTAGAACTTAGCCTGGAACATTCCCTTGCCGCCGAGAGCAACCTCCTCCTTCAGCGGAAGCGAAGTGAAGGTCACGTCGTCGTTGATGCCAAGAGTGAAGTGGTCCTTAGGCATCGGCAGGGCAAGGTTCTCAAATACGGTGAGAATCTGTGCCGGAGTAGTGTCCTTCGAGCCAAGACCGAAGCGGCCGCCCACGATAAGCGGAGCATTCTCGGCACCATAGAAGCACTCTTTCACATCGAGATAGAGTGGCTCGCCGCTTGCTCCGGGCTCCTTAGTGCGGTCGAGCACTGCGATGCGCTTGGCAGTGGCCGGAACAGCGGCAAGGAAGTGCTTTGCCGAGAACGGACGATACAAGTGCACGGCTACCAAACCCACTTTCTCGCCCTGAGCGGTAAGGTGGTCGATAGTCTCGCGGATGGCCTCGGTCACTGAGCCCATGGCTATGATTATGCGCTCTGCGTCGGGAGCTCCATAGTAGTCGAAAAGATGGTATTGACGGCCGGTGATTTCGGCTATCTTGTTCATATATTCCTCAACGATACCGGGAACGGCATTGTAGTATTCGTTGCACGACTCACGGTGCTGGAAGAACACGTCGGGGTTCTCGGCCGTACCACGGGTGACGGGGTGCTCGGGACTGATGGCACGGCTACGGAAGTCGGCCAACGCCTCCTGATCGATAAGCGGAGCCAAATCCTCCTGATCGATAGCCTCAATCTTCTGAATCTCATGAGATGTGCGGAAACCATCAAAGAAGTTCACAAACGGCACCTTCGACTTGATAGTCGACAAGTGTGCCACTCCTGCCAGATCCATAACCTCCTGCACCGAGCCCTCGCAGAGCATTGCGAAGCCGGTCTGGCGGGTCGACATCACGTCCTGATGGTCGCCAAAGATACAAAGTGCATGAGATGCGAGAGTACGAGCCGAAACGTGGAACACACATGGCAGCAACTCACCTGCAATCTTATACATGTTAGGAATCATAAGCAGCAGACCTTGAGAAGCAGTGTAAGTAGTGGTCAAGGCGCCTGCTTGAAGCGAGCCATGAACTGCTCCGGCCGCACCGCCCTCAGATTGCATCTCCTGAACCAACACTGTCTCGCCAAAGATGTTCTTTCTTCCGGCAGCAGCCCACTCATCTACGTGTTCTGCCATTGTCGACGACGGTGTAATCGGGTAGATAGCAGCTACCTCAGTGAACATATAGCTCACATGGGCAGCAGCCTGATTACCATCGCACGTCAAGAATTTCTTTTCTTTACCCATAATCAAATTATCAATTAAAATAAAAAATTTCCATTGTCACGATAATGCATAGCTAAAGTATCCTCCACATACCAACAGCAAAAGAGACTTAACATCATCATTATCTCTGCGAAGTTACGAATTTTAATTCATTATTCAAAAACATTTTTACACTTATCACTCCTGCAAAACGAAAATTTTGCCATAAAGCGTCGGTGGCATCTCTCGCAGCGGCGCCTGCTATTGCATTTTGCCACGCCGAGGCTTCACAAAGCCCCTACTACCGCCCTACCGATGGCCCATAGTAAAGACGGGTCTCATTCTCACGTCTGAAGATACCTGCCGCCACTCGCCTTATATCACCAGCGGTGAGCGCCCTGTATCTCGACAGCTCGGTATTGATATCGGCGGCGCTGCCTATCAGCTCATGATAGCACAGCTTCGAGGCCATCTCGGCATAGCTCACATTCTCAAAACACTCCTTCGACTCAAACTTGTTGACAAACTTGTCGACCTCATATTGGCTCACGCCTCCGTCGACGAGCTTCCGCAACTCGGCATCAACCACGGCATTGGCCTTGTCGAAGTCCACGCCCTCCTGCAAGTGCCCGCGCACCACGAGCAATCCGGGATCGACAGAGCCCCATATCGAAGCGTCGAGATCGGTAAACAGGTCGGTCGTCATCAGCACGTTCTTGAAGAATCTCGCCGAGTTGCCGTTGGCAAGGATATCGCTTATTATGTCGCTTGCATGATAGTCGGGATGCAGGCGTCCACACATGTGGAAAGCCTTCACAATAAGGTTCTGCGGAGTGTCGCGATGCACCTCGATGCAACGTAGCTCGGCTTGCGGCGGCTCAACGGGCAGCAGTCGCGGCTCAACGGACCGTCGGGGGATGTGCGACATCCACTTCTCACACAGCTCCACGGCGCGCTCAAAGGCAATATTGCCCGACACGCACAGTATGGCGTTGTTTGGCGCATAGTGACTATAGAAGAATGAGCGCACCACGTCCATGTCCACGCCCTCTATATCCTCGATTCTCGCCCCTATCACCGGGGTACGATATGGGTGCTCGCGGAAAGCCGTGGCACGCACTATGTGCGACACGTCGCCGTAGGGCACATTGAGGCACCGCTGCTTGAACTCCTCAATCACCACGTTCTTCTGCGTGTCGAGGCTGTGCTGCGAGAATGCGAGCCGGTTCATGCGGTCGCTCTCAAGCCAAAATGCGGTCTCCACATTGTGAGCCGGCACTATCTCGTAGAAATTCGTCACGTCGTCGCTCGTCCACGCATTGCTCTCGCCACCTGCCATCTGTAGCGGCGTATCGAAATCGGGTATATGCTCCGAGCCGCCAAACATCAGGTGCTCAAAAAGATGCGCGAGGCCGGTTCGGCCACTCACCTCGTCGCGAGCGCCGACGTCGTAGAGCAAATTCAACGCCACCATCTGAGTGGCAGCGTCGTAATAGTGCAACAGGCGCAGCCCGTTGTCAAGAATATGAGTCCTAACCTCGACCATCTCTCTAAAAATCTCAAAAAAGTAGTTGTTGGGCGTGCTTATTCCACGATTTTCATCGATATCACCTTCACGTCGGCCACAGGGCGGTCGGCGCGTCCGGTCTCCACACACTCTATCTTGTCGACGACATCCATGCCTTTCACCACCTCGCCAAACACGGTGTACTGGCCGTCGAGATGCGGAGCGCCTCCCACCGTGGAGTACGCCCCAATCTGCTCGGGAGTGAATTTCACAGGATTCTTTGCCACCTCGGCCTCGGTAAGGGCCACAAGCTCATTCTGCAATTGGGTGAGCCCTGCGGTGTCGCCTGCCATGCGCATCTTCATCACATCCTTGCGACGTGGAGCCACAAGCGACTCAAACACTTGCTGCTTCTTCTGCTCGTTCATTCGCTCCTCCATCATCTCGAGTGTAGGCTCATTGTACGTCTTGCCGGTGACGATATAGAACTGCGAGCCCGACGAGCGGCGCTCGGGATTCACATTATCGCCCGTGCGGGCAGCGGCAAGCGCGCCACGCTTGTGGAAGTATCTCGGATACACGATCTCGGCCTCTATGGTGTAGCCCGGGTCGCCCGAGCCGAGCATCTGGCCGGCTGTGGCGGTTTTCGACTTAGGGTCGCCGGTCTGTATCATGAAGTCCTTTATTACGCGATGGAAAAGCACTCCATCGTAGTATCCCTCCTTAACCAACTTCACCATATTGTCGCGGTGTTTTGGAGTCTCATCGTACAATTCTATCTCAATATCGCCCATCGAAGTGGACATAAGCACCTTAGTGCGGTTGTTGTCGACTGTATTCATTGTCCTATCATTAATTACTTGTTCGGCAGCGGTGGAGTCGCCGCTCTCGGAGCGGCGGCTGTTGGTCGAGCCGCATGAAGCCACGGCAAGCACCGACATCAAAAAAATCCAGAATGTTTTTCTCATTGTTGATTAGTTGATTATGTCCCCGCCTCTTGTGCGGTGACAGATATGGTTATCAAATACCCATTGCAGGATACAGACGCTTGTAGATTCTGCGGAAATTGTCGCTCTCGGCACTAAGCTCAGCGGCTCGCTCCTTATAGTCGGCTCCCCACAGCGCGGCAATGAGATCGGGCAGATAGCAGCGCTCCCGGTCCTTATCGATGGCTGCCTTCACAAGCCTGTCGATGGCTTCGGCATATTTCTCGGAGTCGATTGCGTTAAGATAACGAGCGGTGCTGGCCACAAACTGTCCGTTGGCGTCCACGTCAATCATGTTCTGCACCAATTCGGGCATAATATCATCGACGTTGTCGATATTATTGGCTATATACTCGTAGGTCAACAGACCATTTGGGTCTCTGCTTAGTTTCTTTTTCAATTCTTCGTTCATTATATGAAAATTTTGCGCAGAAAAATCAGCTCTGCAAAATGATTGGCAAATATACGATTTTTTAGGCAAACATTGTTGCAGTTGCCGACAATCTTTGCTATATTTGGGATTATTTTTAACACTAACCCATTTTAGATAGCTTATGGAAACGCCGAAATGCAATTTTGTGATTACCATTGGCAGGCAATACGGCAGTGGAGGCAGGGAGATTGGCAGGCTTGTGGCCGACGCTCTCGGCATAAAATACTACGACAAGGAGCTGCTCACCGAGGCGGCTAAGGCGTCGGGGGTGAAACCCGAGATTTTCGAGGCCGCCGACGAGCGCTCGCCGTCGTTCTTCTCCAATATATGGTCGTTCAACCTCGGCTTCAACTCCGGCTCCTACCTGATTGGCAACTCTCCGGTATCCGACGAGAAAATATATGCCGCTCAGAGCAATGTGATGAAGAATCTTGCCCGCCAGTCGTCGTGCGTCATTGTGGGGCGCAGCGCCGACTATGTGTTGCGCGAGCATCCCGCGCTCATAAGCGTGTTCATTCACTCCTCGATAGAGCAACGCATCATCCGAATCATGAACCGCACGAATATCGACTCGGCCGAGAAAGCCCGCGAGATTGCCGCCAAAAAGGACAAGCTGCGCGCAAGCTACTACAACTTCTACACCGACAAGACCTGGGGAGCGGCCTCGTCCTACGACCTCTCCATCGACTCGTCGAAGCTATCCAACGACGCCATTTCACGACTAATCGTCAATTATGTGAAGGCTCGCATTGAGCTGCTGTGACAAGGCAGCTGCCACCCTCGTATCTCAAGGCAAGCACACCGGCCAGACACAGGTTAACCACTGATTCCTCGGCGGTAGCGCGTGTTATATGGGCGATTTTCATATATTCCCGCAGGGTGACGCCTCCGTATATGGCTATGCGGTTGATTAAGGCGCGCTCGCTCTCGGTCATTGTGAACACGGTGTCGGCATCGCTGCATGAGCGTTTCCATATTTTCACATGCAGCGGATCGGCCACCATATTCTCATCGGCCACGCGGTAGTATGCCCTCCAGCGCATCTCGTCGTCCTGCGCCATCACCGGCGGCGCCGGGCTCTTGGCGATGTCGACTTTCAATACCTGCTTCCCTTCCACGCGATACACCTTGCACTCCACCTTTTGCGCCGGGCGGCAATACATCTCGGCCGCCTGCTCTATCATGTAGATTTCCTCCTCGCTACGCACGCCGGCAATGTTGCCGTTGTCCTTCACCCCTACCAGCAGATGGCCGCCGTCGTTATTGGCAAACGCCGATATGCTGCGGGCAATCTTCCTTGCGTCGGAAATCTGGAACTTGAAGTCCTGATGCTCGTGCTCGCCCTCCTCGATCAGACTCTGGATGTAGCGCCGGCTCTTAAACTCAATATGCTGTCGCGATTCCCCCATCTATCTCACTATAGGGCGTAGAATAGGGATAAGCGCATCGGCATAGTGCCGGAACCCCAGGTCGGTGAGATGTATGCCGTCGACGGTTCCCTCGTGGTCGGGGCCATCGATGTCCTCATTGGTCACATAATAAATATTTGCCGGATTCTCAGCTCTCAGCCGCTCATAGTTCTTTCGGAATGCCTCGTTCTTCTCGGGCAGATAGCCGGCAAAGAATGAGTCGAATCGAGCGTAGGGATAAAGAGGTCCTTCCACCATCACCACGGGAACCTCCGGACGCAGCGTGCGCAGAATCTTTACGAAATTGTAGGTCAGCGTGTCGCACATCATCTTCGTGCAGTTGGGCACCGGATCAATCACGAATGCCGTCACACCCGGAATCGTGGCTATGGCTCGAGCCATGCAATAATCCATCTTTCCCTCGCCGCTGATGCCTATATTCACGCACTCGCAATTTAGCTCACGCTGGATTATGCTTGTGGCCACCATACCGGTGCGCGACGCACAGCCTCCTTGCAGGATACTTGTGCCATAGAACACTATTTTCTTCGACGCGCGCGGATTGTCCACCTCAGGCTTCGTGATTCGGGCATCGGCATCCACTCCCACCTCAATCCAGTTGATGCCGTCGTAGAGCGGCAGATATATCATATACTCACGCATGTCACCGGCAAGATTCTCCACATACACCTTCTTCTGTATCGAATCCTGCTTCGACGGACGGTTGGTGTTCACATATTGCCACACGCCATCGTCACTCAGGCGATAGAGGTCGGTACCCTTCAGCCCGGTGTCGGCCATGTGGGCCATGTGGGTGTTCCACAGCAGGTTGTAGCGCACGCCGATTCGCTTGGAGTCGGTGGCAAAGCGTATGGCCATTCCGCTGCTGCACTTGGCACGCTCCCACAAGTCGTGCCTGACGCTGTCCTTCAGGTAGGCCGGGATGCGCGTGAATGGCGTCAGCGAGTTGTCAAACCCCTTGTTTATCAGTTTCAGGTCAAGGGCATTGACATATTTCATAGGTTTCTCATCATTGCCGGCAGCCGCCGCAGGCAAGCACGCGCATGTCATGGCAATTGCCACGGCAAGCAATCTGATTCTCGATAGCAAATTCATCTCTTTAGCTGTTTTAATTGATTAATTGTCCTTATTAATTATGTAGACCTCCACGCAGCGGTTTTTCGCACGGCCGTCGAGAGTGGAGTTGTCGGCGACAGGATATTCGCTGCCAAGCCCTATGGCCGAAATCAGCGATGCCCTGAATCCGAGAGCTTGGAAATACTCTGCCACCACGTCGGCACGTTCCTGCGATAGTTCCATACTGTAGTCACGGCTCTCGGTGTCGTCGGTACTGCCGTAAATCACTATACCGCTGAAAGGAAGAGCGTTGAGAATCGCCGAGATGCGCAGAATCTGCCGGCAGGCAGCCCCATTGAGATCGCAACTTCGCGGGCCGAACAATATAGAGTCGTCCTCCGATACTTTTGTGTAGTACAAGCCGGTAGAGTCATCATAGTAGGTGTTGTCGTCGTCGGAAGTCCGCACAGTGGCAGTAGCGCGGCGCGACTCCCGTTCTATCTTGGCGTCTTGCTCGGCGCCTATGGCCGCTCCGGCCACGCCTCCCACTACCATACCTATGCTTGAGCCGACATCGGCCCCATAGTCACCTCCGAGCAAGGCTCCAATGCCCGCACCGAGCACCGTTCCGCCCACAGAACCGGCTACATACCCTTTCGAGGTGTTGCTCATAGAGTCGCACGATGCCAGCGAGCCACCCAAGAGCAGCAATACGGCTGCTGTATTTGCAATTATCTTCATATCAATAACAAGCTAATATGGTCATCGCAAAGGTACTTATAAAATTCGAGATAACAAAAACAAATAGAAATGGGGGCTACACGCATTATGCGAGCCCCCACGAAAGTGCAATGTCATTTTTCCTTATTCCCGCCTTATTGCAGCGTGCCGGCCTCGGCAGCCTTCACCATCTGCTCATTGGCAGTGATGTAGATTTCCACGCGGCGATTCTGCGCACGTCCCTCGGGAGTGTCGTTGGTGGCAATCGGACAGTCGTAGGCAAGACCATTGATGGTCATGCGAGCCGATGGCACGCCCTTGCCTACAAGATAGTTGGATACAGCCTGCGCACGCTCCTTAGAGAGCTTCTCATTGATAGCGCGAGAGCCGGTATTGTCGGTGTGCCCGTTGATAGTTACATCGGTCTGCGGATTCTCGAGCAGCGATACGGCAAAGTCGTTAAGCGCACTCTGCGATGCGGCGCTCAGGTTGCTCTTTCCGGTCTTGAAAAGAATTCCCTCATCGAAAGTCACCTTGATGGCCTGTAGATTGTTCTGGTCGGTCACAGTCTCCACCTTAGCGCCCTCAATCTGGGCAAGCTGCTCTTTCTGCTTGTCCATTTTGCGGCCGATAAGCGTTCCGGCACCTGCACCCACGGCAGTGCCGATAGCGGCGCCGATAGCAGCACCCTTGCCACCACCGAAGATTGCGCCAAGTCCGGCACCTGCGGCTGCGCCTCCTCCGGCGCCAATCAGGGCGCCTTTGCCTGTGTTGTTCATATTACATCCTGTTGCGCCGAGCAACAGAACGCCGCTCAGCATAACGCATAAAATCTTTTTCATCTTTCTACGTTTTTTATATTTTACCTTACAAAATTTTTATTTCGGGTGCAAAAATACGATTTTTTACTTTTCCCACAAACACATTATCTCACTTTGTTGGGATGATAGTCCAATAAAATGGCTTCAGGCCGTCACTGTCGGCCCCATATTGCCACTCCTTCGGAATTACAACAATCTTGTCGGGATTTTTGTTCAGCCATGCTCCCCACCAACTTGCGAGCGTATTGCATGCTATATTGTGGCGAGCAAGGCGCAACACGTCGAAAACGAGGCCGTGACGGCTCGCCGACAGCGACTTCCACACCACGGCGGCATCGCCAAAGTGCAGGTTCCTACGCGCCCAACGCTCATCGTCGGCAATCACCACAAACCGAGGATTGTCGAGCCACGAACGCATGCCCGCAATGGCCCAGTTGTAGTAGTCGGGAGTACATGTGCAAGCCTTGCTGCCGGCCGAGAGGATGTGCACCGCCACTGTCTCGCCCGCAGCCAAAGTGGCGGCTATATCGGCATACTCCCTCGGAAGCGTGCCGCGGCTCACGGCAAAATACTCGGCAGCCTTGTCGCCAAGCGCATCAACGTTGGCATAGTCCATCCACTCGCTCCGAGTCACATCGCCGGAAGACACTCCGGCTATGCGGCTTACGATTCCACGGTTGCGGCTCTCAAGCCGGGGCAAGGCGGGAAACATCCCACATAGCTCCTTCACGTCACCTATCACTCCCACTCCGTCATCGCGGTGGGCAAGAGCGAAGGCGTAGCGCATCATCCGCTCACCCACGTCGCCTCTCATTTCAATCCATCTCATTATCTTTTCCGTTCACATTATTTATAGGTGGCAAAAATACCGCTTTTTGAGAATTATTTATTAATTTTGCGATAGAAATTTAACTATAATTTGTGATAATGAGACTTAAATATCTTTTAGGACTGCTCACGGCAGCCGTGAGCCTCTCGGCGGGTGCCGCCGACGATGGAGTGGTGAATCCCGACAGCACAGGATTCACGTTCACCGATGTGAAGGTGGTAAAATGTACTTCGGTCAAGGACCAGAACAAGTCGGGAACATGTTGGTGCTTCTCGGCCAACTCTTTCTTGGAAAACGAGTTGCTGCGCATTACAGGAAAGGAATACGATCTATCCGAGATGTACATCGTGCGCAAATGCTACGAGGAGAAAGCCAAGAAATTCATCCGCATGTATGGCGAGATTAATTTTGCCGAGGGTGGAAGTTTCCTCGACGTGCCTTACATAATGAGCCACTATGGCGCAATGCCTGAGGAGGCATATCCCGGACTTGAGTACGGCGATGAGAAGCACAATCACAAGGAATTGTCGAAAGCCCTCACCGCCTACATTAAGGCTATTGTTACCGTACCCAACAAAAAGCTCTCCAAATCGTGGTTTGCAGGATACATGGGCATTCTCGACGCATATTTTGGCAAAGTGCCCGACACGTTCAAGCACAATGGCAAGACCTACACGGCGCGCAGCTTTGAGGAGTCGCTCGGACTGAATCTCGACGACTATATGGCATTCACATCGTTCACTCATCATCCGTTCTACCATCCGTTCGCAATCGAGGTTGCCGACAACTGGATTTGGGGAACGCATGAGAACGTGAAGCTCGACGAGTTGCAGAAAATCGTCGAAAACGCCATCGACAAGGGATACTCGGTGGGCTGGGCCGCCGACGTGAGCGAAGTGGGATTCAAGTGGCGTAAGGGATATGCCGTGCTGCCAAAAGCCCGCGATGAGAAGGATTTCGATGGCACTGAGTTGTCGAAATGGGTGAAGGTTTCCGACTCTGAGCGCGAGAACATGAAATTCAAGATTACCGGTCCATGCGAGGAGCTCAATGTGACTCAGGAGCTGCGCCAGGAGATGTTCGACAATCAGGAGACCACCGACGACCACGGAATGGTAATAGTGGGCTCGGCAGTCGACCAGAAAGGCAACAAATATTATAAAGTGAAGAACTCATGGGACACCAACCAGGTGTATGGCGGATATTTCTACGTCTCGGTGCCCTACTTCCTTGCCAAGACCATCGGCGTATACGTCCATCGCGACGCCGTTCCGTCGGCAATACTCGCCAAGCTGAAATAACGTGGCAAAGCATATATAAGGGCTGCCACAAAGCAATGCCCGAGTAATAGACACGTCGCCCTTGCCTTATGCGAGTTCAGGCAAGGGCGACGCTTTTTCATTCAGCAGCCACCCTCACTCGTCGTGCCCCGACGACACCTCGGAAGCGGCATTATGCCGTGACAGGCGACGAGAGGCGACATACTCAAGCAGCGACGAGAGCGAGATGCTCATCAGCGAGATTCCGGTGATAAGGTTGACCCACTTCTCCACAGTGCGGACGTCGGTGACAAGAAGCACAAATCCGGCAACAGCCACCAACAGCGGCAGCACATATAGCCACAGCGACACGCCCACCTTTCGCGATGTGATGAACAGCACCACGATGTGATAAATACCGCCAAGCAGCAATATGGCAGCGAAGATATAGGAAAGTATCTCCACAAACAGCAACGGGCGCAATATCAGCGACAACCCGAAGCAGATGCCACCAAGCATCGGCAGGACGCCTCCATTGCCTATTCCCACACGAGGCTCGTCGGCATAATCGCCTACCACGGTCGTCGACGCCTTAGCCATCATGAGAATCAATGCTATGACCGACGGCACAAGGAACATCACGCCAAGCACCATCACAACTCCCTCCATGAGCCGTGCCTCATCGTAGAGCAACGTCAACAACAATCCTGCCAAAAACACGAACGTGTTGACAAGGAATCCCGAACTTTTTCTGATCATAATAATTCTATTTTTGTTTACATATATTTTTCAATTATAACAACGAAATTACACATTAAAGTTTATTATTCCGCCTTTTTTCGCTATTTTTGTGACATCTTTTTATAAACATTCGGTGATTTTGGCTGAGAAGAAAAAAATATTGGCGGTTATAAACCCTATTTCGGGCACTTCGAAAAAGGAATATTTCCCTGAGATTATCGAGCGGTGCATCGACAAGACCAAATTTGAGGTTACAGTGAGATTCACCCAACACGCATCACACGCCACAATCTTGTCGCAGGAGGCTATCAGCAAGGGATTCTATGGAGTGATTGCCGTGGGTGGCGACGGAACAATCAATGAGGTGGCCGCAGCATTGCGCGACTCCGACACGGCGCTTGGAATCGTGCCATGCGGCTCGGGCAACGGGCTGGCCCGGCATCTCGGAATTCCTATAAATATTGAGAAAGCGCTGTCTATTATAAATAAGGAGAACATCGAGGCGCTCGACTACTGCACAGCCAACGAGCGGCCATTTTTCTGCACATGTGGGGTGGGGTTCGACGCACATGTGAGCCAAAAATTCGCCGAGGCTAAAAAACGCGGACCTTTGAGCTACATCCAGAAGACTCTGGTGGAATATCTGAAATACCGAAGTCAGACCTACGGTATCGAGACTGCCGACAAGTCTATCACCGAGAAGGCTTTCGTAATAGCATGCGGAAACGCCTCACAATATGGCAACAACGCTTTCATCACTCCGCAGGCGAGCATGCACGACGGGCTTATCGACGTGACGGTGATTCTTCCGTTCACACCACTCGACACAGCGCTTATGGGCGTACTGCTATTTACCCGACACATCGACCAAGACGCCAACATCCACTCATTCCGCACTCCCGAACTAACCATCCACAGGCCGAAACCCGACATCATGCACATCGACGGCGAGCCGATAATGATGCAGGCCGACATACACATAAAGTGCCACAAGGCGGGCCTTAGAATCTTCCTGCCCTCAGAGTCGCCTGCCGACCGCAAGTCGATTCTCGCTCCTATCGAGAACGGATTCTGGGATTTCGTGAACACCATACGCACCGAGCTCAACATATAGCGGCTCCTCAGGCACCCGCCGGGCGGTGCGACCACCCACAGTCGGCTATTTTTTCGCAAAACATTCAATTTAACAAAATTTATCCTCTCTTTCCCCGTTTTTTTCGCAAAATAGCTCAAAAACACATTTTTTTATTTGTTTATTTTTGGTATTAGCAGTAAATTCGTAACGAAACATTTAAGTTTCTATTTTTACCATACTAATAACCTAAAATCACTCATAATGAGCTATTTAAAATTTGATAAAAGCCTGATGATAAATTTGGAGCAATCCCTGCCAAAGGAGATGCTGCGCACTAATCAGTCAGGTGCCTATCATTGTACGACGATCGTCGGGTGTAATACTCGCAAGCAACACGGCTTGCTGGTGATTCCAATTCCTGAAATGGATGACGACAACCACGTCTTACTATCATCGCTCGATGAGACCGTCATTCAGCATGGAGCGCCTTTCAATCTCGGCCTCCATAAGTACAATGGTTCGTGTTTTAGCCCTAATGGGCACAAGTACATCCGAGAGTATGATTGCGAAACAGTTCCACGCACCACCTACCGTGTGGGTGGCGTGATTCTCACGAAGGAGAAAATTTTCATCTCCCACGAGAACAGAATCCTTATCCGCTACACGCTGGTCGACGCACATTCGCAGACCACGCTGCAATTCCGCCCGTTCCTCGCATTCCGCAACGCCAACGACCTCTGCATGGAGAATGGCGTGGCAAGCCGCGAGTACAAGGAGGTGAAGAATGGTATAGCAACTTGCATGTATGCCGGATATCCCACTCTCTACATGCAGTGCAGCCACAAGCCTGAATTCGTATTCAACCCCAACTGGTACAAGGGCATAGAGTACATCAAGGATCAGGAGCGAGGAATCCCCTACCGCGAGGACCTCTATGTGCCGGGATACTTCCAGCTCAACATCAAGAAGGGCGAGAGCATAATTTTCTCGGCCGGTATCTCCGAGGTGAGTCCGCGTAGCCTCACCAAGATGTACGACGAGGAAATAAAGACCCGCACACCGCGCACAAGTTTCTACAACTGCATGAAGAATTGCGCAAAGCAATTCTATGTGAAGCGCCCCGAGGGAAAATACCTCCTCGCAGGATATCCGTGGTTCAAGATTCGTGCACGCGACGAGTTTATTGCCCTGCCGGGTACCACACTCTCTGTTCACCACCGTGGTGACTTCGAGGAAATCATGGACACCGCGCAAAAAGCACTCCATGAGTTCATGGCAAACGGAAAGACCGACCATGTGATGCAGGGAATCGACCTGCCCGACGTCCCGCTTTGGGCTATTTGGGCTATACAGCAATACTACAAAGAAGCCGGCGAGACTGAGACGCGGCGTAGATACGGCGCAATAGTGAAGGAGATTATAGAATATATAATGTCCAACCGTCACCCCAACCTGGAGCTGAGCGAGTCGGGACTCATTTCCACCAACGGACGCACATATCCGGTATCGTGGATGGACTCCTCTAACCCCGACGGCACCCCTATCGTTGCCCGCACGGGATTCCTCGTTGAGTTCAACGCGCTTTGGTACAACGCCCTGATGTTTGCTCACGCTCTATTTGCAACCGACGAGGCCGAGCGAGAGAACACAATGAAGTGGGAGAACCTTGCCACTCTCTGCAAGGACGCTTTCACCGACACGTTCATGAACGATTTCGGATACCTCTACGATTATGTGACCGGTCTGTTCACCGACCTCAGTGTTCGCCCGAACATGCTTATCGCCGCCGGTCTCGACTATTCACCGCTCGACCGTCGTCAGCGCAAGTCGGTGCTCGATGTCGTAACACGAGAGCTGCTAACTCCAAAGGGACTGCGAACGCTGAGCCCGAAGAGCTATGGCTACACCCCTTGCTATCTCGGAAGCCCCGCCGAGCGCGAATATGCCTACTATCAGGGATCGGCACGCCCGTGGCTTATGGGATTCTACGCCGACGCCTATATAAAGGTGTTCGGAATGAGCGGAGTTTCATTCATCGAGCGAATGATGATCGGCTTTGAGGACGAGATGACACAAGGATGTATCGGATCGCTGTCAGAGCTCTACGATGGCAACCCGCCATTCACAGGCCGCGGTGCCGTGAGCTTCGCTACCAATGTGGGAGGCGTGCTCCGCGTGTTGCGCCTATTGAAGAATTTAAACATCTAATTTGAGAATTAATTGCATCATTACCATATATGAAAGCTTTAATGTTCGGGTGGGAATTTCCACCTCATATCCTCGGAGGACTTGGAACTGCCAGCTACGGATTGACTAAGGGAATGTTTGAGAATGGCGACATGGACATTACTTTCGTCATCCCTAAGCCTTGGGGCGATGAAGAGCGAGGATTCGCACGAATAGTCGGAGCCAACGCCGTGCCTGTCGCTTGGCGAGATGTCAGCTGGGACTACGTCCAAAGCCGAATCGGCAACGTAATGGACCCTCAGCTGTATTTCGACCTTCGTGACCACATCTATGCCGATTTCAACTACATGGGCACCAACGACCTCGGCTGTATTGAATTTTCAGGACGATACCCCGACAACCTGCTCGAGGAAATCAACAACTACTCGATTATGGCGGGAGTAATTGCCCGCACAGTGCCGTTCGACGTGATTCACTCTCACGACTGGCTCACTTATCCCGCCGGGATACATGCCAAGCAGGTGACAGGAAAACCTCTCGTTATCCATGTGCATGCCACCGACTTCGACCGTAGCCGCGGCAACGTGAACCCTACAGTGTTCGCAATTGAGAAAGACGGAATGAACAATGCCGACCACATAATCACCGTTAGTAACCTGACCCGACAGACGGTCATCGAGAAATATGGAATCAATCCCGAGAAGGTGACAACAGTTCACAATGCCGTGGAGCCTCTCAGCGAGGAGATTCGCAGCATAAAGATGAATAAGGGCAAGGACAAAGTAGTGACGTTCCTCGGTCGCATCACGATGCAGAAAGGTCCGGAATACTTCGTCGAGGCTGCCTCGCGTGTGCTTCAAAAAACACACAACGTGCGCTTCGTAATGGCCGGTAGCGGCGATATGATGGAAAAGATGATTCGCCTTGCCGCCGACCGCGACATCGCCGACAGATTCCACTTCACAGGATTCCTAAAGGGACGTCAGGTTTACGAGATGCTCGCTGCAAGCGACGTCTACATCATGCCATCGGTTTCCGAGCCTTTCGGAATATCTCCGCTTGAGGCAATGCAGATGGGTGTCCCATCGATCATCTCCAAGCAGTCGGGATGCGCCGAAATCCTTGAGAACGTGATAAAAATCGATTATTGGGACATTAACGCGATGGCCGACTCGATCTACTCGATAATAAAGTATCCCGCGCTCTACAATCACCTGCGCGATCGTGGCCTTGCCGAAATCGACACCATTCAGTGGAAAAAGGCAGGTGCAAAAGTTATCGACATCTATCATAAAGTGATCGGACACTAACACTCGTCGCGGCTTTTTGCGACAAAATAAAATAATTAATTAGCAAACTTTTAACTAACGAATTAATTAAAATGAAAGCCATTTGTTTTTATTTTCAGATACATCAGCCGTTCCGTCTAAAGACCTACCGCTTCTTTGACATCGGTAACGACCATTACTACTACGACGATTTTGCCAACGACGAAATCATAACACGCATAGCCCAGCGCTCATATCTGCCTGCCAACGCCATGCTGCTCGATATGATTAAGGAATCAGGCAAGAGCTTCAAAGTAGCATTCTCAATCACCGGAACAGCACTTGAGCAACTCGAGCAATACGTTCCCGAGTTTATCGACTCTATGAAAGAGCTCGCGGCAACCGGTTGCGTTGAGTTCCTTTCCGAGACCTACGCTCACTCGCTCTCCTCTCTCGGCGACCCCGAGGAATTTGCAGCGCAGGTGAAAGCCCACGATGAGAAAATATTCCAACTTTTCGGACAAAAGCCAAAAGTATTCCGCAATACCGAGCTTATCTACAGCGACGACATAGCATCTATGGTAGCCGCCATGGGATTCAAAGGAGCCATAACCGATGGCGCAAAGCACATCCTCGGTTGGAAATCGCCAAACTACGTCTACTCATCGGCTGCTGCTCCTAAATTGAAACTTTTGCTCAAGAACTCAAAGCTCAGCGACGATATTTCATTCCTCTTTAGCAATCCTGAGTGGGAATCTTATCCTCTCACCGCCGACAAATACATCGACTGGATTGCTAATCTACCTCAAGAGGAGCAAATAGTGAACCTCTTCATGAACTACGAGACATTCGGAGAGCTCCAAGCCCGCGAAACAGGCATTTTCGAATTTATGAAAGCTCTTCCACGTTTCGCTAAGGAAAAGGACATCACATTCTGGACTCCCAGCGAGACTCTGTCTAAGCTGAAATCTGTCGGTGAGCTATCAGTGCCTTATCCAATGTCATGGGCCGACGAGGCACGCGACACAAGCGCATGGCTCGGCAACGACCTTCAGAACGAAGCATTCAAGAAATTATATTCCATCGCCGAACGCGTCCGCCTTTGCGACGACCGCAGCTTGAAGCAGGATTGGAACCGACTCCAGACGTCCGACCACTTCTTCTATATGTGCACTAAGCATCGCAACGATGGTGCAATACACTCGCACTACAGTCCCTATGACACTCCTTTCCAGGCATTCATGAACTATATGAACGTCTTATCCGACTTCATCGTTCGTGTAGAGGAGCAATATCCGCTCTCAATCGAGAATGAGGAGCTGAATGCACTGCTCACCACCATCCGCAATCAGGCTAAGGAAATCGAGGTACTCAACCGCGAAGTCACGCTCATGCGCAACAACATCCTGAAAGCCGAGGAAGGCGATATGGAGCCTATAGGCACTGAGACGAAAGTTGCAGAGAAACCGGCAAAAAAAGCTCCCGCAAAGAAAGCCACCGAGAAAAAAGCGGCTGAAAAAAAGACAACGACAAAAAAGAGAGCTACAAAAAAAGCCGAGTAAGCAAGAAATAAGCTCAAATCCCCTCCACAAAGAAGCGAAATAACGCTACTACCAAAAGACCTTGCCCCATCACGAGCAAGGTCTTTTTGCGTAAAATCAGTCCCGCCCAACAAAATCCATAGCTCACATTTCCCGGATGCTTACGATACACGAAATAATTTTGCTTCTGAGCCCTTTCTATGGCTCGATAGTACAACAAGGTTGAGGAGGCGGGGCTACGCTCGTTCAACGTCATTGCCGCCACCTTCTACGAGCATTATGATGAGATTCTAAACTTTTACAACAATCGTTCCTCAAACGCATTGGCGGAATCTTTCAATGCTAAAGTCAAACTTTTTAGAGCTAATCTGAGAGGCGTCGTCGATAAGAAGTTCTTCCTCTTTCGCATTGCCAATCTTTACGCCTACCCACACTAAATAACTACTGCGCCTAAATAACTACTGTGCCGTAATGTTTTTTTTGGAGGGGAGGGGTGGAAACAGAGAGAGCCGGGCAATCTGATTGCTCGG
>JBJEKJ010000005.1:0-19425 GCA_051878575.1 Muribaculaceae bacterium
TTCTCGTTCAATATGCGACCGCTGAACTTATGCTCAATCTTCTTTATGCACTCCACGAAAATCACATTGCCGTCGGCGGTCACCCTGATGGGATAGAAACCCACCACTTTGCGCACAGCCTCGGGAATTGTGACGCCGTGCAGCTGCGCAGTCACTGTGAAATCCTCGAGTTCGTCGTAGATGAAGTTGATGCTGTATTGGTCGCCGGCATGAGAGAGGTCTTTCAGCACCTCCGACATCGACGTGCGCTGATAGTTTCGCGACACACGATGTGCCAATGCTCCAAGCGCCACTATGCACAGGAGCATGAATAGAATAAACTTCCTCATGGCTACTTCTCCTCGGAATTCGACACTGTGACTACATCATTCTCAATGCACACGCTCAACTTTGAGAAATTGTTGAGCAACTGCACGTTGCGCTCAAGCGTGAGCGACTTGTCCCACTCAAAGTGCAGTCGCATAGCGCGTGGCGCATTGTCGGCAAACCGCAGCATGACGCCATAGTGCGCAGCCATTCGTGTCAGAAGCGTCTCAAGCGTCACATCGTCAAGAATCTCCACCTGCGGAGCATCGTCGGTGGCAACGGAGTCGATAGCAACCGAAGATTCCATCGTTGCAGCCTGCTCCTCCACAGCCTCGGGCACTTTCGCAATTCGTAGCCAGTTACCGCGCACGGCAGCTACCGTGAGTCCCGAAATCACCATAACTGCCACCACTGCGGCGGCAATCTTGTGCCACAATGGTCGTATAGGCACTATATTGCCTTTATCCTCCTTAAAGTCACCGAAATTCTGCCGCTCAAAAGCCTTCCACGCCTCATCGGCAACACGTTCGGCACTTTTCAGAGCCTCATTGCGCTGCATTGCGCGCTTTGTGGCAACCATCGCATTGAGCACATCTCGCTCATCATCGCCAAGACCGGCAAGAAGATCCTCAATCTCGCTGTCGGTGAGGCTTTGTGCATCGTCAATTGCCCTCAACAGCTTGTCAAAATCCTGTTTCATCGCATTATAGGTGTTTAATGTTTGCTTTGATGGTTTCTATGGCACGAGCGAGATGCCTATACACTGCCACGGTGCTTATTTGAAGCGTGGAGGCAATCTCCTTGCACTCCAACCCGTCGACGAAGCGCAACTGCAACACCCTCAGCGCCGTGCCTGAGAAATGGCTGCCGACAAACGCCATCACCTCATCATAGCGTTCGTCGTCGCACTCCATGCTTGCGCTGTCGGCTTCGAGCGCATAGAGGCATCGGAGCCGACAGCGAGTGTGCTTCTGCTCTATGATGTTGAGGCAACGGTTGCGCACAGCCGCCAACAGGTAACTACCCTCGGTGGGAGGAGTGAGGGTGATATCCCCCTCATATACCTTTGCGAAGATATCGCTCACCACGTCGCGACACTCATCATCGTCGTAGAGCAAGGTGCGGGCAAGCACATACATTCGTGCGTAGTATTGCCTGAAAAGCATCTCAATCCTTGATTTCTCCATCATTGCTCTTGCTATTTTTGCCTATAATACAGCCGAGCGGCCAAAAAACTAACCTTCATAGCCTTTTTTTTAGAAATTTCCTCAAAAATTCAAAAACACAAAATACATCATTTCCACCACACCCCCAAATTTCACACAAACAAACTCACCCATCCCATCCAATTGTCAACAAAAAAATACAAAGCAGTGGTCGGGGCTATGGCTCTGCAGCTATTGAGGCGGGCCGGTCGTCGGGCATTGAGTAGGGACGCACTGCGCTGTTTCTCAGCAGGATGCTGCTCAGAGCGCGGTCGATCGACATAAGTGTCAGCTCGCGCGACAAAGGCCTCAACTGGCACTCCCACACCGTGATGCAATACCATCCCATCTCGCCGAGACGCTCAAGCTCCTGCCTGTCGCGCTCACGGTTACGGGCTATCTTCCGCAACCAGAACTCAATGTTGGTCTTGGGCATACGGAAGTGCCTGCACCCCTCATGGCCGTGCCAGAAGCATCCGTTCACGAATATCACAGTGCGATATTTCCTCAGCACAATGTCGGGATGGCCGGGCAATCTCGGATGATTCAGCCTGTAGCGGTAGCCCCGGCCGAACAGAAACCGCCTGACTATCAGTTCAGGCTTCGTGTCGCGGCTGCGTATGGCCGCCATGTTGGCATGGCGACGCGCCCGCTCGTCGGGGTCGGGCAACTTCTCATTCGCTGTTTTCACATCTGCGCTCATCACATACTAACGTCAGTGGGCAAATATACGTCATTTATCCCTCTTTTAGCCACCATTGGCAAAAAAATTTAGCACAAACAAGAAAAATGGCCGCAACAGAGAGATATTTTACGTATTTTTTTCGTACTTTTGCCATGTATGGAAAAAGAATGATTCAATTTTGCATCAATATTTTTGTCAATCGGCCACAACGTCGTTATCCTCTCTTTAGCGGCACATAGGCCATTTCATTGATATGGCTATTGATGCGTATTGACGCCATTTTTAAGACAAAATATCAAAATACACCGAATTAATGAAACAGAGAGCATTTTTCAAGCGCATAGGGCTTTTGCCACGCATCATCATCGCTATCTTGGCCGGTATTGGCGCCGGATTAGTATTTCCTGAATGGTTAGGACGCATTTTCATCACATTCAATGCCACATTCGGGCAGTTCCTGTCGTTCTGCATACCGCTAATAATCATCGGATTTGTGTCCACCGCCATCAGCGACATTGGCGTGAAGGCGGGAAAGATGCTTCTGTTCACCGTGGTGCTCGCCTATGCCACCACCTTCTTTGCCGGAGTGCTCTCCTATTTCACCGGCACGCTCACATTCCCCGACATTCTTGCCGGCACCGCATTGCCGGGCAACACCGGCATCGTCGACCACTCGCTGACGCCATTTTTCGTAATCGAGATGCCGCCGATAATGAGCGTTACCACGGCACTCATAGTGGCATTCTTCTTCGGGCTCGGAGTAGCCTATCTTCCCGCAGGCTCGTCGCTCCAGCGCGGATTCAATGAGATCAAGAACATAATCGTGAAGGCAATCTACCATGTGATAATCCCTCTGCTGCCGCTCTACATCTTCGGCATCTTCATGAATATGACCATCTCGGGCACCGTAGGCCCTATTCTGCTCACCTTCATAAAGATAATAGCGGTGATTTTCATAATCCATATCGTAGTGCTACTGCTTGAGTTCACGGCAGCGTCGTTCTTCTCGCGCAAAAGCCACAATCCGCTCAAGATGCTCTACACCATGCTGCCGGCCTATTTCACAGCCCTCGGCACACAGTCGTCGGCAGCCACTATCCCCGTAACGCTCGCACAAGCCAAGCGACTCGGCGTGAGCGACGGAGTGGCGGGATTCGTTGTTCCGCTGTACTCCACCATACACATGTCGGGAAGCATGCTTAAAATCACCGCCTGCGCCCTTGCGCTCATGATAACGCAATCCATTCCCTACGACACGCCAATGTTCATGGCATTCATCGCAATGCTCGGAATCACAATGGTGGCATCACCCGGTGTGCCCGGAGGCTCGATAATGGCCGCTCTCGGCATCCTCACCCAGATACTTGGATTCTCCGAAACCGACAACGCCCTGATGATAGCCCTCTACATAGCCATGGACAGCTTCGGCACGGCCTGCAACGTGACCGGCGACGGCGCACTGTCGGTAATAGTCGACCGTTTCTTCGCCGACAAGCCGGCAGCCCCCGCAGCCTGAAGCCCCACTTTGCCAGTATTACTCCCACACGCTTTATCCTGGCAAGACTCCACACAGGGTGTGCAGTTACTTGCCATTGCCTGAACTTTGTGTTGCCGTCAATGGGAAATGTAATGTTGCTATATGATATTTGGGATTCGGAAATGCCCGACGAGGCGCTACAAGGACATTTAATACTTTTTATTCGGCAATTCCGGAGATTTTCGCTAATTTTGCAATGGAATACAGGCTCTTTTGCCTATTATTTGATGCATAGACATAGAGCTATAATATAGATAATGTGATAACCGAGATTAGGGGTTTTATGAATATCCGACTTTTACAGCTCATTGTGGGATTGCTGTTGCCGCTTCTTGCGGCAATAAGCTGCTCGTCGGCGAAGAAGAATGCCGACCATGCCGCCAGCGACAGCCCCGTAGCGACCGACGAGGCGCCGGACGAGGCTGTGCAGTTCAATGCCGATAGCGCCTACAGCTTTGTGCGCGCGCAGTGCGACTTCGGCCCGCGCGTGCCCAACACCGACGCTCACCGGCGCTGCGGCGACTTCCTCGTGGAGAGGCTAAAGCGCTCGGGTGCCAACGTGATTGAGCAACGCGCATCGCTGACGGCCTTCGACGGAACACGGCTGAACGCCCGCAACATTATCGCTGAGTTCAACCCCGACTCTGCCGACCGCATCCTGCTGCTCGCTCACTGGGATTGCCGTCCGTGGGCCGACAACGACGCCGACCCGGCCAACCACCGCAAGCCGGTGATGGGAGCCAACGACGGCGCAAGCGGCGTGGGAGTGCTGCTTGAGCTCGCAAGGCTTTTTGCGGTGCAGAATCCGTGCCGAGGCATCGACATTCTTCTTGTCGACGCCGAGGATTGGGGAAACCACGATGCCGACGACGAAGGCAGTTGGGCGCTCGGCACTCAATATTGGATTAGGAACCCGCATCGAAAAGGCTACCGCCCGCAATTCGGAATACTGCTTGACATGGTAGGGGCCTCGGGCGCCAACTTCGCTAAAGAATACTACTCCAAGGCTTACGCCCCGAGCATAGTGAGCGACGTGTGGACCATGGCGCTGAAATCGGGCTACGGAGCCTATTTCTCACCCGACGATGGCGGAGGTGTGACCGACGACCATGTGTTCATCAACCGCGCCGGGATTCCGTGCATCGACATTATCGACCACCGCACCGACAGCCCCACGGGATTCTTCGACCGCTGGCACACCTCGGGCGACACCATGGAGTGCATCGACCCCTCGACGCTTAAGGCAGTGGGACAGACGCTCACAAATCTTATCTACAACCGTAAATGACAAATTTTTCATGAATATGACACTTAACAAACTACTATTGATGACAGGAATCGTGATGAGCACTACAGCAATGGCTCAACTTAAATATCCGATAACAGCGAGAGACGCCGACGTGGCCGACGTGTATTTCGGCACCAAAATCGCCGAGCCCTACCGATGGCTTGAGAACGACACATCGGCAGCCACAGCCAAATGGGTGAATGAGCAGAACAGCGTCACCGAGGCCTACCTCTCGAAAATTCCGTTCCGTGACAAGCTGAAAAGCCACTATAACAATCTGTTCCGCTATGAGCGCATGGGCTCGCCATTCAAGGTTAACGGCAAGTATTTCTTCTACAAGAACGATGGATTGCAGAACCAGAGCGTGCTCTATATGCAAGAGACGCTCGACAGTGAGCCTAAAGTGTATTTCGACCCCAACAAGCTCTCGGCCGACGGCACAGTGGCACTGCGCGACATCAGCTTCTCGGCCGACGGCCGCTACTATGCCTACGTGATAGCCCGCAGTGGCAGCGACTGGAATGAAATCTACTTTGCCGACGCCACTACACACCGCCTGCTCGACGACCACATTGTGTGGGCAAAGTTTACCGGAGCCGAATGGCTCGGCGACGGCATCTATTACAGCGCCTACGACGCACCGGCGAATGGCGAGGAACTTTCATCGAAGAATGAGTACCACAAGGTGTACTACCACAAAATAGGCACTCCGCAATCGGCCGACCGCGTGATTTTCGAGGACCGCGAGAAGCCACTGCTCTTTCACGAGGCAGGCGTTGCAGGCAATGAGCGCTTCCTTATCCTCGCACGCTCGCAAGGTCATGGCAACTCGCTCTACGTCAAGGATATGAAATCAGAGAATCCCGAGATTAAGACGTTGGTTCCCGGTCTCGACGATGAATGCAACGTGATAGCCACAAGCGACAAGTACATCTATGTGATCACTGCCGCCGGCGCGCCAAAGCGCAAAATCATAGCATTCCCCGTCGACGACCTTCGCCCCGAGAGCGCACGCACGGTGATTCCCGAGGGCGACTATGTGATATCCTCGGCCGACCAAGCCGCCGACCGCCTGATAGTGACCTACGAGATCGACGCCGTAACGCGACCGTTTGTCTACGACCTCAGTGGCAAGCGCCTCTATGAGGTCAAGCTCCCTGCCCCGGGCACCGTGAGCTTCTCGTCGAGCAGCCGCCACAGCGACGTGTTCTTCTACTACACCTCCTATACTACACCCGGCGAAATCTACAAGATGAACCTCGACGACGGCAGCTACACGCTGTTCAGCCGCCCGAGCCTCTCATTCGACGCCGATGCCCTCACCACCGACGAGGTGACCTACAAGAGCAAGGACGGAACACCAGTGCACATGTTCCTCGTCCACAAGAAGGGGATTAGGCTCAACGGCAAGAACCCCACGCTGCTCTATGGCTACGGCGGCTTCAACATCAGCCTCACGCCCTCGTTCAACGCCCGCATAATCCCATTTCTTGAGAATGGCGGAATATATGCCGTGGCCAATCTGCGAGGCGGATCGGAATATGGCGAGGAATGGCACCAAGCCGGAACGAAGATGAACAAGCAGAATGTGTTCGACGACTTCATAGCTGCTGCCGAGTATCTTATCGAAAAGAAATACACCTCGCCAAAATATCTTGCCTGCAACGGCGGCTCCAATGGCGGACTCCTCGTGGGCGCCGTGGTGAATCAACGCCCCGACCTCTTTGCCGCTGCCGTGCCGCAGGTGGGTGTGATGGACATGCTCCGCTACCATCTATTCACCATTGGATGGAACTGGGCCGGCGACTATGGCCGCAGCGACGACAGCCGCGAGATGTTTGAGTACCTCTACCGCTACTCGCCACTGCACAACATCAAGAACGACGGCACGCCCTATCCGGCAATCCTCGTCACTACCGGCGATCACGACGACCGCGTGGTGCCCGCACACTCTTTCAAATATGCCGCCACACTGCAAGCGTCCGACACCGGAAAGCGTCCGAAAATCATACGCATCGACAGCAAGGCAGGCCACGGAAGCGGCAAGCCTATCTCGAAGCAAATCGACGAGTACACCGACATCTACGGCTTCATAATGCATGAGCTTGGCATGAAGCCATCGTTCCCCGAGGCGGCAAAATAAGCCCTCACGGCACCCAAACCGCCGCCATAGATTAAAAAGAGATAATTTACCCGATGTTTTTTGCAAAAATATTTGGGTACAATCCATTTCATAGGTATTTTTGCACAAATTTATCAGAGAGAAAGATATAGGATTTTGACAAAACTTTATTACTGATGACCTATTTAAGCGTAAATATCAACAAGATAGCGACATTGCGCAATGCGCGTGGAGGGAATTTGCCGAATGTGGAGAATGTGGCCGTCGACTGCGAGCGTTTCGGTGCCGACGGCATCACCGTTCACCCTCGCCCCGACGAGCGCCACATAAGGCAGTCGGACGTCTTTGCATTACGCCCCTTGATTCGCTCAGAGTTCAATATCGAGGGCTATCCGTCGGAGGAGTTCATGGAGCTCGTGCTGAAAGTGAAGCCGGCACAAGTGACTCTCGTGCCCGACGCTCCCGACGCACTAACCTCGTCGGCAGGATGGAAGGTGGCTGAGAACATGGAGCTTCTCACCAATATCGTCGAGCGGCTGAAAGACGCCGGCATTCGCACAAGCATTTTCGTCGACACCGACATCGACAACATAAAGATGGCTGCCAAGACGGGAACCGACCGTGTGGAGCTATACACCGGCCCCTACGCCGCCAACTTCAAGAAAAACCCCGCCGAGGCCGTGGCACCCTACGCCGCCGCATCCGACGCCGCTCACCGATGCGGATTGGGCGTGAACGCCGGACACGACCTCAACTTGCAGAACCTTAAGTATTTCCACGACAACATCCCCTATCTCAACGAGGTGTCGATAGGCCACTCGCTAATCTCCGATGCCCTGTATATGGGACTGGAGCAGACCATAAAGGCCTACAAGGAATGCTTGAGATAGGCTTGCGGAAAACACTAAAATGACATTAATTTATTATACGAAATGACATTGACTTCTTCTATCCTCGCCCTAATTGCCGCACAAGGCGACATGATGACGCAAGTGGCCGACACCGTGGCCCAAGCCGCCATGCAAGCCGCCACGCCACCCGACCAAGAGCTGTCGGTGTGGAGCTTGTGCATGAAAGGAGGCATAATCATGCTGCCACTGGCAATACTGTCGGTTATCAGCATCTACATATTGATTGAGCGTTATCTCGCCATCACGGCTGCCGCCAAGGAGGACAGCACTTTCATGAAGCGAATAAAAGACTATATCCACGATGGCGAAATTGAGAGCGCCATGAACCTTTGCCGAAAGACCGATACACCTTATTCACGCTTGATAATGAAGGGTATAAGCCGCATCGGACGCCCAATGAACGACGTGCTCGTGGCCATTGAGAACGTGGGCAACATGGAAGTGTCGGCACTCGCCAAAGGCTTCACATGGCTTGCCACCACCGCATCGGGAGCGCCGATGATAGGATTCCTCGGCACGGTGACGGGTATGGTGAAGGCTTTCTTCTCGCTTGCCAGCGCAGGCTCCAACGCCAACGTGTCGGTGCTTGCCGGTGGCATCTACGAGGCGCTTGTCACCACCGTGGCCGGACTTGTGGTGGGAATCATAGCCCTTTTTGCCTACAACTTCCTCGTCTCGCGCCTCAACAAGGTGATGAAGCAGCTTGAGGCCAAGACTATGGAATTTATGGACTTGCTCAACGAGCCGGTGAAATAAAAACTCCCAAAAAAAATGGCATTACGACGACAACACGACATGCTCACAGTGTTCAATATGGCCTCGATGACCGACGTCATATTCCTGCTGCTGATATTCTTTATGGTGACTTCTACATTCGTATTCCCATCGGCCCTTGAGGTGAACCTGCCGCAATCGAGCGAGCAGACCGCCGTGAAGCCCGGAACTCGAGTGTGGGTGGACAAGGACATGCACCTCTATGCAGCTTTCGGCGAGGAGGAGCCGAAGCCCCTGAAGCCCGACCAGCTGATGACATTCCTGCAACTGTCGCAGCAAAGCAATCCCGAGCAGTTCATAGCCCTATATGCCGACGAGGAAGTGCCTTACGGGAAAATTGTGGACATTCTCGACAAAGGCGCGCGCCTGAACGTGAGAATAGTGCTTGCCACCAAGCCGGCAAGCGCAAAATATGCCACCCCCGACGCTCCCATCGAGGCACAAAGGCGATAACACGCATATATCGCACACACTCATATTATTAGCTAAACTTTCTCGATAATGAATCCCATCGACAAGAATAATAAAATCGCAATTATCGCCACGGCGGCAATACACGTGGCGGTGTTGCTCATTCTTGTCCTCTCATATCTGCACTATCACTATGAGCCGATGCCCGAGAACAGCAAGAACGACGACATCACATTCCTCGGCGGACAATATGTGATGCTCGGCGACGCGCTCAAATCCTTCAACAGCACTTTGAGCGCCCCTCGCCACGAGCAGAAGGCCGACAAGCCCACCGCAAAGGACAATGAGCTGAAAAACAGCGGTATGGCGGGTGAGGAAGCCAAGCCAAGCGTGTCAACCGAGAAGGAATCGCCAATGAAAGTGGAGAAAAAGACGTCGAAGCCCGAGAAAACCGGACCCACAAAAGAGGAAATCGAGGAACGGGAAAGAATAAAGGCCGAAAAGGAGGCAAAACGCAAGACCAACAGCAAGGTGCAGAACGCCTTCGGAAAGTCGGGAGGCAAATCGACAAGCTCAAACGCAGGCTCGCCAAACGGCAACAGCAACACCGGGGCACGAACAGGAGCTCCGGGCGTGTCGGGGCTCGCCGGCTACACATTAGACTCCTGGGGACGCCCATCAAGCCCGGTATATGGCAAAGTGGTGATTCGCGTGCGCGTGAACGCACGCGGCAAGGTGATTGCGGCAAGCTACAGCAGCGGCAGCGGAACGGCGGCAAGCAACATGGCAGTGCGCCGCAGCTGCGAGCAGGCTGCTCGGCAATCGGCATTCTCAGTACCGGTAGGCACCACCGACGAGGCAGTAGGCTACATCACATGGCGCTTCGAGTGAGGCCGGCAAGATCGGAGCCGCTCGGAGCCTGATAGAGACGCACCTTGAATTGTGCCGCCGAGGCGATTATATACTCCATAGCCACAGCGGCCAACTCCTCATAGCGCACGAAATCCGATTCCTTGAAATAGAAATAAAGCTCTATAGGAAGCCCGTTCTGCGTGTGCTCGAGCTGACGCACCATCAGCCAATCATCGGTATTCACCACGCTATGGCGCTTGAGGTAGCTCTTTATGAACCTGCGGTACACCGTGAGGTTCACTATGGGCACGCCCATGTCGATCTCGTCGCGCGTCACCAAATCCAGCCCCTTATAGGCTTCGAGCTCCTCGGTGCTACAGAATCTCACCGTGCTCACGTCGATGTAAATCACGCGCTTCACACGGCGCCCGCGGGTGCCTATCTCCTTCCAGTTCATAAACGAGTCGGTGACAAGTATCGAAGGCGGCACCGTGGCAATCGTGTTGTCGAAATTGCGAATTTTCATCGTGGTAAGCGACACCTTCTGCACATATCCGTCGACACCGAGCTTCTTCACCGTAATCCAGTCGCCGGGCTTAAGCATGTCGTTCACATTGAGCTGAATGCCTGCCACAAGCCCCACTATACTGTCGCGAAAGAGCAGCATCATCACCGTGGCGGCGGCACCGAGTCCGGCAATTAGCGATATCGGCGAGCGGTCGATGACTATCGCCACTATCACAATCACCCCAAGCGAGTAGAACACGAGTTTCAGGAATTGAACCAACCCCACGACATAGTGGTTGCGCAGCTTGTCGTGCGTGGCCGACAGATTGCTGACGTTGTTGAGAATGTGCGTGATAAGCGAGAGCACCATCACGGTGAGATACACCTCCGACAGCCTCACGATAAGCACATACATCAGCTCATTATTCTCTTTATTCTCGAAACAGAGCGGCGCGAGAACCAAGAAAACCACGGCAGGCACTATGCGGCACGCCGAGCGAAGCACATAGTCGTTGAGCAGCAAGTCGTCGATTTTCGACGGCGACTTCTCCACCAACTTGTGAATTACGGGCCTGAAGATACAGCTTGCCACCACGCCACACAGCAGCGAGAAAAGCAGCGAGACAACGAGCAGGCACCAATGCGTCACTTCGTAGAGCACATCGCCCGTCAGTCCGAGCCAACTCAAAAAATCGGCAATATAATCCCTTGTAATGTCGATCATCCTGATTCAATATCCAAATTATTAACAAAAAGCAGCCGGTGAGCGCCCAAATATCGCAAGTGCGCCACACCGACCGCCATATAGCGTCAATTATCCGGTCGCAAGCCGAGCGGACAATCAATAGTTCTCGGCCTTGATCTGGAAATAAGCCTTAGGATGCGCGCACACCGGACAAAGCTCGGGGGCCTGCTTCCCAATCATGATATGGCCACAGTTGGCACACTGCCAGATGCAGTCGCCGTCCTTCGAGAACACAGTTCCGGTCTCAACATTGTTGAGCAGCTTGCGATAGCGCTCCTCGTGAGCCTTCTCGATGGCGGCCACCATCTCAAATTGGGCGGCAATCACGTCGAAGCCCTCCTCACGGGCATCCTTGGCCATATTGGCATACATATCGGTCCACTCATAGTTCTCGCCATTGGCAGCGTCGAGCAGATTCTCGGCAGTGGAGGGCACCTCGCCGCCATGCAAGTGCTTGAACCACATCTTTGCGTGCTCCTTCTCATTGGCAGCTGTCTCCTCGAAGATGGCAGCTATCTGCACATATCCATCTTTCTTGGCCTTCGAAGCATAGTAAGTATATTTATTACGAGCTTCCGACTCACCGGCAAACGCAATCTTAAGGTTTGCCTCGGTTTTTGTTCCTTTTAAATCTTTCATAATAGTTTTTTATCTATAAATAATTAATATTGATTGGATTGTCTCTTTATTCAACTTTCTTCTCACAAATCTTTCCACAGGCTCGCCATAGCCCGATTTGCATAGACAAAGATAAGAATTTTCTACAAAACGCTTAATATTTTATCATGATTTTTTGTATCGACTCGCGATATTCCGAGGGTGTCTTTCCTCTTATCTTCTTGAAAAAAAATACTCTGCATCACCCTCTTAGATTGCAATGCAGAGTATTTTTTATAATTTATCAAAATGTCGGTTACAGTACTTGATGGACTCCGGCGTCGGTACGCTTGCGGAACTGGTGCTCCACGCCCTCAATCACATTGATTATGTAGTCGCCGAGTTTCTCGGCCTCACACACTATATCCATATAGAAGATTCCCGACTGATAGTCGTATTTCTTTTGGTTGACGTTCTCTATATTCTCCACGCGAAGCAGGTTGCGATAGTTGTTGATTTCCCGCTCTTTGTTGAAATTGCGCAACAGGTCGGAGTCGTGCACATTCTCAATGTCGCTTAATATCACGAGCATATTGGCAAGCGACTCGCTCACATATTTCATCATGGTGTCGATATTGGAGTAGATCTCGTCGGTGAAATGGCTGTGGGCCTCTTCCTTGCGCACGAGCGTCTTGGATATATTGTAGCAGCTGTCGCCTATGCTTTCTATCTCGGTGACGATGCTGAGCATCGCCGATACGCGCAACTTACCGTCGTAGCTCAATCGGCCATCTACCACGCGGTTAAGATAGTTGGCTATCTCTATCTCCATGCGGTCGCTTATCTCCTCATATTTCTCTATGCGCGTGAATAGCTTGTTGAATTCCTCTGTGCCGTTTTTGGTGTGAACAAGCTGCTGTACCATGCCAAACATGCGGTCGACGCGCTCGGCATATACCAAAATCTCTCTTTGTGCCTGCGAGATGTTCAACTCCGATGCATTGAGCAGACCGCGTGAGATGAATTTGAGCTGGAATTCCTCGTCTTCCTTGCTCTTGGAGCGGATAAGGAAATTGGTTATCTTCACGTATGTGTTGGTGAACCATATCATCACGCAGAGGTTGATGATATTGAACACCGTGTGGAACATCGACAAGCCAAACGACACTGCAAACTGGAAATTGTCGATTTGCTTATACACCGGATGCCCTGCGGCGAGCGTTCCGTCCATGAGTGCCTTGTAGTCGGCAGGATTGTTCTTTTCCAATGCCTCCACATATCCTATAAGGGCATCGGGGTCGCCGGCACCCATATTCTTGGTTATCCACACTATGAGCATCACAAACGGGAAAAATGCCACCACGGTCCAAATCGTTCCGAAGAAGTTGAATAGGAAGTGACCGAGTGCCGCTTTCTTTGCAGCCACATTTCCGCTCAAAGATGCCAGAATAGGAGTGATTGTCGTACCGATATTGCTGCCGAGCACCATTGCACAAGCCATGTCGAATGGTATCCATCCTTTCGTACACATAATAAGCACTATGGCGAATGTGGCTGCCGACGACTGTATGACCATCGTCACCACAATGCCCACGGCCACGAAAATCATTACCGATACGAATCCGCGCGAGGCATAATCCTGCAAAAATGCGAAAATCTCAGGGCTCGACTTGAGGTCGGGAACGTTCTGCCCGATGAAGTCCAATCCCATAAACAAAAAAGAAAAGCCTATTATAAACTCACCTATTGATTTATAATTGCTTTTCTTTGAGAACAACATCGGTATAGCCAATCCTATCAACGGAATTGCAAACGCATAGATATTGCACTTGAATCCTACGATTGATATAATCCATGCAGTGAACGTGGTTCCGATGTTTGCACCCATTATCACTGCCATAGATTGTGCAAGCGACATAAGACCGGCATTCACAAAGCTCACCACCATCACAGTGGATGCCGAAGAACTTTGAATAAGCGCCGTGATCAATATACCCGTAAAAACACCGGCAAAGCGATTCTTGGTCATTGCCGACATAATGTTTCGCATGCGGTCGCCTGCCACTTTCTGCAAGCCCTCGCTCATTACCTTCATTCCATATAGGAATAATCCCACTGCTCCTAAAAGAGTCAGGAAATTTAGAATTGAGTAGTTCATCTGCTCAGTTTAATATCGTTTATGAATTTTAGCTTGAAATATCGGCACCGCCTCTATTCTTTTGCAAATTTACAACAAATGGATGCAATTATCAAAAAAATATAAATACATTATTTTACTATTTTTAGGGTCATTTTTAGGGTCATAATATATATGTATATAAAAAGTGGACTTCCAAATGTTTATTTCACACTGAAGTCCACTTTTTTGTTGCTTTCACGCTCTCATTCCGAGCATCGTTCCCGAATGTGGGCGAGTGCCTGCACGACGGCTCTTCTCAATGCCGTCAGATAACTATGTTCACTATCTTGTTTGGAACCACTATCACCTTCTTTGGCGTCTTTCCATCGAGCCATTTTTCTGATGCGGGATTGGTGAGGGCTGCTTTCTCCACTTCATCCTTGGCAGTGCCATTTGGAACTTCCATGTTGAAGCGCGCCTTTCCATTGAAAGACACTACATATCTCACCGTCGACTCCACAAGATAGGCCTCGTTGCACTCAGGCCACTTGGCGTCGCACACCGTGGTGTCGTGACCGAGCTTGTGCCATAGCTCCTCGGCGATGTGCGGGGCAAATGGGGCTATAAGCACCACAAGACCCTCGAATATCTCCTTGCTGACGCATTTTATCGACGACAGCTCGTTCACACATATCATGAATGCGCTCACCGAGGTGTTGTAGGAGAAGTGCTCAATATCGAATGTAACTTTCTTTATAAGTTTATGAAGCGATTTCAATGCCTCGGCCGATGGTTTCTCGTCGGTTACCACGAAATCGTCGCCCTTGTAGAAAAGTCCCCACAATTTTTTAAGGAAGCGGTTCACGCCGTCGATTCCGTTGGTATCCCAGGGCTTGCTCTGCTCGATGGGACCGAGGAACATCTCATAGAGGCGCAGGGTGTCGGCACCATAGCGTTCCACTATATCATCGGGATTCACCACGTTGAACATCGACTTCGACATCTTCTCCACGGCATATCCGCACACATATTTGTCGTTCTCGAGTATGAACTCGGCATCGTTGAACTCAGGACGCCACGCGCGGAACTTTTCAATATCGAGAATATCGTTGCTCACAATGTTCACGTCAACATGTATTGGTGTCACGTCGTAGTCTTTCTTAAGGTTGAGCGACACGAATTTATTGGTGTTCTTTATGCGATACACAAAATTGGAGCGTCCTTGAATCATTCCCTGGTTGATTAGCTTCTTGAATGGCTCAGGCTCGCACACATATCCGTAGTCGTAGAGGAACTTGTTCCAGAATCGGCTGTAAATCAGGTGTCCGGTGGCATGCTCGGTTCCTCCCACATAAAGGTCGACATTGCGCCAATACTCATCGGCCTCACGCGACACAAGCGCCTCGTCGTTGTGCGGATCCATATAACGCAAGTAATATGCCGACGATCCTGCAAATCCCGGCATCGTGCATAGCTCGTAAGGATGTCCTTCGGGAGTTTTCCAGTTCTTTGCGCGTCCTAATGGAGGCTCGCCGCTCTCGGTGGGCAGGAATTTGTCCACTTCGGGCAACTCAAGCGGCAATTTGCTCTCATCTATTACCTGAGCCTGTCCGTTTTCGTCGAAATACACCGGGAATGGCTCACCCCAATAGCGCTGACGGCTGAAGATGGCGTCGCGCAGACGATAATTCACCTTCACCTTGCCTATTCCGGCTTCCTTTATGTATTGTTTTGTCTTCGCTATGGCTTCTTTCACCTCGAGACCGTCGAGTTGCAGACGCTCATTCGATGAATTTATCATCTTGCCCTCCTTGGCGTCGAAACTCTCCTCGCTCACGTCGGCACCCTCGATAAGAGGAATTATAGGCAGATCGAAATGCTTGGCGAAGGCATAGTCGCGGCTGTCGTGAGCCGGAACTGCCATTATAGCTCCCGTTCCATAGCCGGCAAGCACATAATCGCTTATATATATAGGAATCTGCTTTCCACTCACAGGATTCACCGCATAGCTTCCTGTGAATACACCCGACACTTTTTTCTCTATCAGGCGCTCACGCTCGGTCTTGTGCTTGACCTCGTCGATATAATTGTCCACATCGGCACGCCGGTCATCGGTAACCACCAAGTCGACATACTCGCTCTCGGGAGCAAGCACCATAAAAGTCACTCCGAAGATAGTATCGGCGCGTGTAGTGAAAATTTTCAGATAATCATCCTTTCCTGCCAATTTGAAGAGCATCTCCGCACCCTCGCTGTAGCCAATCCAGTTGCGCTGAGTCTCCTTTATAGAGTCGGTCCAATCGATGGTATCAAGGTCGCGGAGCAGGCGTCCGGCATAGGCCGACACCCGCAGGCACCACTGATACATCACCTTCTGCTCCACCGGATAGCCTCCGCGAATCGACACACCCTCGCTCACCTCATCGTTGGCAAGCACTGTGCCAAGTTGCGGACACCAGTTCACCATCGTGTTGCCGAGATAGGCTATGCGATAGTTCATAAGCACTTCATTCTTCTCTACATCGCTCATTGCATTCCACTTCTCGGCGGTGAACTCCTCGCCATAATTGGTGTGGGCGGGAGCTTCGATGTTGCCATTCTTCTCAAAATAGGCCACAAGCTCCTCTATTGGACGCGCCTTGTCCTCCTTAGTGTCGTAGTAGCTCTTGAACATCTTTATGAATGCCCATTGAGTCCACTTATAGTATTTAGGATCGCAAGTGCGTATCTCGCGGTCCCAGTCGTAGCAGAATCCTATCTTGTCGAGCTGACTGCGATATCGGTTGATATTCTCGAAAGTCGTCACCTCGGGATGCTGGCCTGTCTGTATGGCATATTGCTCAGCCGGAAGTCCGTAGGAGTCGTAGCCCATAGGATGCAGCACGTTGAAGCCCTGCAATCTCTTGTATCGCGAGTATATGTCGGATGCTATGTATCCGAGCGGATGTCCCACGTGCAATCCTGCACCCGAAGGATAGGGAAACATGTCGAGAACATAGAATTTAGGACGCGACGAGTCTATTTCGGTCTTATAGGTCTTGTTTTCTTTCCAAAACTGCTGCCAGCGCTTTTCTATCTCTTTATAGTTATATTCCATTTCTTTTTATTATGAGTGATTTGTTACTAATTTTTTTGCGGTATCTTATTATATATGGATAATTGAAATATCCACACTACTTCTTTATGATGCCGAGACTTGCCGATATGTCGAGCATGCGCTTTATGGGCTTGATGGCCTTGTCAGCCACCTCCTCGTCGACCTCTATCACCGGCAACTCGTATTTCAGTGAGTTGTAGAGTTTCTCAAGCGTGATAAGCTTCATGTAGGCACACTCATTGCACGAGCAGGTACCATCCTCGGGCGGTGCGGGAATAAACGTCTTCTGCGGACAACGCTTCTGCATCTCGTGCAAAATGCCGCTCTCAGTGGCTACTATGAAGGTGTCGCACTCGTCGGCGATGGCAAAGTTGAGCAGCGCCTGCGTGGAGCCCACCTTGTCGGCCACCATCTGCACCGGCTTTCGGCACTCGGGATGCACGAGCACCTTGGCGTCGCCATGCAGTTTTTTAAGCTCGAGAATCTTCTGTATTGAGAATTGCTCATGCACATGGCATGCGCCGTCCCAAAGCAGCATTTCGCGCCCGGTAACCGAGTTGATATAGTTGCCGAGATTGCGGTCGGGGCCGAAAATTATCTTCTCGTCGGCCGGAAGACTCTCCACAATCTGCTTTGCATTCGACGAGGTCACCACAATGTCGGTGTGAGCTTTCACTGCGGCACTCGTGTTCACATAGCTTATCACCGTGTAGCCACTATGACTCTCCACATAGTCGGCAAACTTGTCGGCCGGACAGCTGTCGGCAAGGCTGCATCCGGCACTCATGTCGGGCACTATCACCTTCTTGTCGGGGCAGAGAATCTTTGCCGTCTCTCCCATGAAGTGAACGCCGCACATCACAATGATGTCGGCATCGCTCTTAGCTGCCATTTGTGCCAAAGCCAAGCTGTCGCCTATGTTGTCGGCTATGTCCTGAATCTCTGGGCGCTGATAATAGTGTGCCATGATCACCGCGTTCTTCTCCTTCTTCAGTCGCTGAATCTCGCTGCGGATGTCGATGCCTTCCTCTATAGGTGCGTCGACGTATCCTTTTTCAACACTTATCATATATAATTTTATTTTTTATTTTTTTCTAAAAACTTAATCTTGTTATTGTGATAATAGGCTGTTAATTGTAGTGATAACTTTTTGGCTTTTTTCTTGCTTTTTAAGTTATCATTGTGGCAATCTGAGCTATTAATACTTTATAAACAATCTTTAAGTGTGTCAATCAAGCGATTGCGAACTTTATTCACATGCTGTTAACAACGCACAAAGTTAATAAAATTCCGCTTATTCACCTATCAATAAGTGCATAAATCGATGTTGAAAGTGCCTATAAAAGTTTTTGCTATCTTTTTTGGACTTTAGTTTTATGTTTTTATATGCCTTTATCGCGGGGTTTTCAAAATTTATTGCCTGTTTTTTTCAATTAAATTATCAAAGTGGTTTCACACGTTATTAACAAGTTGTGAATACTATGTGGAAAAAGATGTATTTTTGCAGAAAATATATAATTACGCTTGCTTATGAAGAAAAAATCAATGATGGATTTGCATCGCGTCAGTTGCGAGGAGTTTAAGGCATTGTCGAAAATTCCGTTGGTAGTGGTGCTCGACGATGTGCGGAGCCTTAACAATATAGGATCGGTGTTCCGCACTGCCGATGCCTTTCTTATCGATCATATTTGCCTGTGTGGTATCACTGCCGTGCCTCCGCACCCCGATATTCACAAGACTGCTTTGGGTGCCGAGGATTCGGTGGAGTGGGTGCACTACGACGACGTGCGCGTGGCAATCGGTGATTTGCGCTGCAAAGGTTATAAAATTTGCTGTATAGAGCAAGTAAGGGAGAGTGTAAGTCTTCCACAATTTATCATCAACCCCGATGATAAATATGCGGTGATTCTCGGCAACGAGGTGAAGGGGGTGAGTCAGGAGGCTGTCAACATGAGCGACTGCTGCATAGAGATTCCGCAGTGTGGAACCAAGCATTCGCTCAATGTGTCGATAACTGCCGGCATTGTGATGTGGGATTTCTTCAAAGTGCTGCATAAATAACAGGTTTATTAACAATAAACGTAGTATATAAATAATTGTTTTTCAGTGTATTATTTATGCATTATTTTAGTTTTCAACACTTATTGACAGCTTGTCGACAACTTGCTTGAGAGGCATGCATTCTATAAATGCTCCATTAATAGAAATAACAAGTTTAACGTGAGTTCGATGAATTATAACTATTTGTAAATTTGGTGATTAGCGAAAA
>JBJEKJ010000006.1:0-4441 GCA_051878575.1 Muribaculaceae bacterium
CTTATGAGTTGCAAGGTCAAGTATATCGGCATTTAAGGGTTACTCGTCCATTGCCGAGGGGTAGACTGCTAAAGCATAGTGGCAACATTATGCTCAGATAAATGACAGACCGCGGTTCAGCCGCAAGGCGGTGCCGCGACATAACCCGGCTTACAGCCGTGCTGTCTATTTTTTTGAATTATTACATTATCAATGATATAATACCACGTAGCGTTATGAGGCCGGTGTTGCGCACAAAGGTTATGCTCTATAAGACGAAGCGATATTTTGCAAAGTGCTGCCGATATTGCATTAAGGACGTGTGGAACGAGACCCGCAGCACATGGTGGATTAATCTTATAAAGACTGTCAATTTATCGATAAGCTCATTCCTCGACAAGAACTTGCAGCAGAAGGCGAGCGCTCTCACCTATAGCACCATCCTTGCGATGGTGCCCATTCTCGCCATGATATTCGCTATAGGGCGCGGATTCGGCTTTCAGAACATAGTTGAGTCGGAGCTGTTTAAGTTTTTCCCTTTGCAGAGCGATGCGCTTGGCAATGTGATGTCGTTTGTCGACTCATATTTGGAGCAATCGTCGCAAGGCATTTTTCTCGGTATAGGCATAGTGTTCCTCTTGTGGTCGCTTATTAGCCTGCTCGGCAACGTCGAGGATACATTCAATCACATTTGGGGCGAGAAAAAAGGCCGCTCATTCTATCGCAAGCTCACCGACTATACGGCTATATTCCTAATATTGCCGGTGCTGATGATTTGCTCGAGCGGTATATCCATTTTCATGTCGATGGCAACGTCGGGGACATTCCTGTCGCCGATAGTAGGCATTCTTCTCGATATTGCCCCAACCATACTTATATGGATGTTCTTCACCGGTGCGTTCATATTGATACCCAATACGCGTGTTCGCTTCCTAAGTGCGGTCATCCCCGGAATATTGTGTGGAACGGCTTTCCAAATAGTGCAATGGCTGTTTGTGACCGGACAGATACATGTGTCGAAATACAATGCCATCTATGGAAGTTTCGCATTTCTGCCTTTGCTGCTCATTTGGATTCAGCTGTCATGGCTCATTTGCCTCTCGGGCGTGGTGATAGCTTATTCGTCGCAGAATATATTCCGCTTCAGTTTCCGCGACGAGATAAGGGAAATCTCACAGAGCTACAAGGAGAATGTCACGGTGATTCTGCTCGCCATAGTCGTGAGGCGCTTCTGCCAGGCACAACCGGCACTGACGAAATCGCAAATGGCCGATGCATGCCCACTGCCGATAAGGCTTGTGGGCAATGTAGTCGACGATCTTGTGAAAGTGGGGTTGCTCTCAGCCGTCGTAGGAGAGAATGAGCGCGAGTATGGCTATCAGCCGGCTTTCGATGTGGAACAGATGTCGGTAGCTATGGTGGTAGAGCGATTGCGCACGGCAGGGAAGGCGATGTTTGCCGACGACTTCGACAGCAAATATGCCGCTCAGCATGAGTTCCTCGCCTCGGAGCTCAAAGTGCAAATATCCTCGGAGAAACTTATAAAAGACCTAATGGCAATAAAATAAACTTCAAAAAAATATTGTGTGATTATGAAAGAGACAATCAAAGCTAAAAATGCTCCGGCTGCAATAGGTCCTTACAGCCATGCGGTGCTTACCGGAAACCTAATGTTCCTTTCAGGACAGATAGCCATCAATCCTGAGACAGGCGAGATGCCCGACGGCATACAGGCACAGACCGCACAGGCCATAGCCAATATCAAGGCTATCCTCGCAGCCAAAGGCGCTACGCTGAGCAATGTGGTGAAAACCACTGTGTATCTTGCCGAAATGTCGCTTTTCGGTGAGATGAACGAAATTTATGCAAAGGAATTCACCGAGCCATTTCCGGCACGCTCGGCTATTGCCGTGAAGGAGTTGCCAAAGCGCGCATTGGTGGAGATAGAGGTGATAGCTGCCTTATAATGCCGCGTTGTCCCGCCTCTTGAGGAACGACAATAGGTCGGCAACTACAAAGGTGCTGCCTCCGACATAGATGAAGTCGGTGGTGGCACTTTCTTTGAGTGCGGCGAGGTAAGCCTCCTCCACACTGCCGTAGCATCGGCCTAAAATGCCCTTGGTGGCAGCCATTGAGGCCAGAGTGTGGCAATCCATGGCACGAGGCACTGAAGCCTGCGTGAAATAATACTCGGCATCGGTGGGCATAATTTCAAGAATGTGGCTCACATCCTTGTCGCTTACGAAGCCAAGCACTATGCGGAGCGCCGAGCACTCGGCATTATGCAGCTGAGAGGCAATATATTGGAATCCTCCAATATTGTGGCCGGTGTCGCACACCACTTTCGGAGCATTGTGCAGTGTCGTCCATCGCCCCATCAGTCCGGATATGGCACACACATTCTCAAATCCTGAGCTGACGGCATCGTCGGGGATATGCAGTCCGGCTTTGCGCAGTATCGGAATTGCATTGAGCACGGTGTTGGCGTTTTTCAGTTGGCAGTCGCCCGAAAGCTCGTCGGTCACATTGCCGAAACTGCGAGTTTGCAGAATCAGCCTATCATCAATTCTCTCCCAGGATATAATCTGTGGGCATTCAGCGGCAAACACGATAGGAGAGTGTGCTTCGGCGGCTTTTTGGCTGAAAACCTCCCGCACATCATCCTCTGCCTCGCCAATCACTACCGGAATACCGGTTTTTATAATTCCCGCCTTCTCACCGGCTATTGCGGCAAGCGTGTTGCCGAGGAACTGGGTGTGGTCGAGAGAGATATTGGTGATTATGCTTAGAATGGGTGTTATTATGTTGGTGCAGTCGAGACGACCTCCAAGTCCTACCTCTATCACGGCGATATCCACATTTTCCTGCCTGAAATAGTCGAATGCCATCGTCGTGGTTAGCTCGAAGAACGATGGGTGCCCACCATAGCCGCTATGCAGGAACTTCTCTACGAATTCCACCACCTTCTCCTCGGGAATCATGGTGCCGTTCACGCGTATTCTCTCCCTGAAGTCAATGAGATGGGGCGAGGTATAGAGTCCCACCCGGTAGCCTGATTCCTGAAGAATCGATGCCAGAGTGTGCGATACCGATCCTTTGCCGTTGGTGCCACCCACGTGGATGCACGGAAAATGCAGGTGTGGATTGCCAAACATATTGTCGAGCTCTATGCTCGTGCCAAGCCCCGGCTTGTAGGCCTCACCACCCACGCGCTGAAACATAGGCACTTGAGTGTAGAGATAATCAATAGTTTCCTTGTAGTTCATAGTCAATAAATAAGGGCGCCGACAATTCCGGCGGCAATAATTATGAAAATTGGATGAATCTTTGTGAAATACACTATGCAGAAAGAGGCCACACATATAGCTATGCTCTTTATGCAGTCGGAATGAGTGGTGCCGAAGTTCTCGCCGTTCATCAGCAGCAATGCTGCCGATGCAATCAGTCCGACCACCACCGGACGCAGTCCCATGAACACGCCTTTGATTATGGCGCTGTCCTTGTGGCGGCGAATGAAGTGGCTTGCATACAGCACGAGCACGAAAGGGGGCATAACTACGGTGAGCGTAGCCAATATCGACCCCCACACACTTCCTGTGACCACATACCCGATGTAGGTAGCGCTATTGATGCCGATCGGCCCCGGGGTCATTTGCGAAATGGCCACAATGTCGGTGAAAGTGGTGCTTGAGATCCATCCACTGTCGACCACCTCGCGCTGAATGAGCGATAGCATGGCATATCCGCCACCGAATCCGAATAGCCCAATTTTCAGATAAGCCCATATAAGTTTGACGTATATGCTCATTTGTCGTCCTCCTTGTCTTCGGCGATAATGCCGTTTTGATGTCTGATATAATAGATGTAGCCTCCGAGTGCGCCCATCACGATGAATGTGATGGGATTAGATATAAACGGAATCTTCGAATAAATGAGCAGTGCAACGGCAATGGGAATGGCCACCGTCTTCCAACTGATGCGGGCAGCTTTGGCGGTGGTGAGCACAGGTGCTACGATAAGAGCCACAACGGCAGGCCTTATGCCACGGAAAATATCGCTTATCAGCTCATTGTTCTTTATGGCATCGGGCGTGAGGAAAATGGCGATAGCCAGAATGATGGTGAATGATGGAAGTATCGTGCCCATTGCCGAGACGATGCTTCCTTTCAGACCGCGCAGGTTGTCGCCTATCACCACCGATATGTTCACGGCAAGTATGCCTGGCATCGACTGAGCCACCGCAAGCAGGTCAAGAAAGTCAGACTTGCTTATCCACTTGTGCTTGTCGACTATCTCGCGCTCAATAATTGAGATCATAGCCCAACCTCCACCGAAAGTGAATGCGCCGATTTTCAGGAAAGAGAGGAAAAGCTTAAGATATAAATTGCTCATTTAATTCAATGGTTATTAATTTAACGTGAGTTCGATGAATTATAACTATTTGTAAATTTGGTGATTAGCG
>JBJEKJ010000007.1:0-19301 GCA_051878575.1 Muribaculaceae bacterium
ACGAATGAAATCGGGGTGCGAGCGCCTGAAAGTGTCGCAACTGCGCTTGTCGCCGGTGTCGAGGATAGTGCCGTCGGCAAAGACGATGCGCACCGACTTCAGCACACGGTCGCTGTTGGCGTGCGTGCCACAGTTCATTCCCGACGCATTATTCATCACAATGCCTCCCACCATAGCCGATTTCTTCGAGGCGGGGTCGGGGGTGAAAATCTTGCCGTAGGGCTTCAGTATCTCATTCACACGCTCTCCGATGATTCCCGGCTGCAATGTGATGGTAGCGGCATCGGCTGAGACCTCATATCTTTCCCAATTCTTCCCTGCCACTATCAGTATGGAGTCGGTTATGGCCTGGCCCGACAAGCTGGTGCCTGCCGCACGGAAGGTGACGGGAAGTCCATATTTGTCGGCAAGACGCAGCAAGCGTGCCACCTCAGCCTCATCCTTCGATCGCACCACGATTTTCGGCAACCGGCGGTAGAAACCGGCATCGGTGCCCCATGCAAGGCAATGGAGGTCATCGGTGTAGATTCTGTCACGGGGAATAAACTCCCCGGCATCATTGAGAAACTTCTTATATTGCTCGTTCATCATAAAGTATTGACACGACTTTTTGACGTGTGATTATTTATACAAATAATATTTGGCCGATTTTGCCTTGAAGCTGTCCACGTCCTTGTTCCAGTAGTCGATTATGTCGGCCACCTTGTAGCTATTGGTAAAGCGGAGGCGAATCTGATCGCTGCCACACACCTTGTCGAACATGTTGAAGCGCTTCTCGGCTCCCTCAAGCTCAAAAGCCTTGTGGTCGGGATACATCTCGGCAAGCACCTGCATGGCATAGAACTGAAGCAGCGACAGGTTGGCGTCGAGAGCGTCGGTTATATAGATTTGCACTCCCTGCAGGTTCTCGCCCTTGCCTGTGCTGTAGAAGGGCTTGTAGTGTATCGGACGGAATATCACTCCCGGCAACTTCAGGTCGTTCATCTTCTTGGAGAATATCTCGGCATCAATCCACTGAGCCCCGATAAGCTGGAACGGCAGCGTGTAGCCAACACCTATCGATATGCAATAGAGCTCGCCGAGTATTCCTGTGGCGGGATAGTAGTCGCTCACATCGGGATTGGGGATGTGGGGCGATGGCAGCAGCCACGGCATCTCGGTCTGGCGATAGTTCATATAGCGGTGCCAGCCGGTCATGGGCACTACGGTGAGCTTCACCTTCTTGCCATCGGCGAGCATACCCTCCTCATTCAGCATGATGGCGAGCTCTCCGGGGGTAAGGCCGTAGACGTAGGGTATCGGGAACTGGCTCACAAACGACGTGAAGCCCGGCTCCACGAGATTGCCCTCCACCTTGTAGCCTCCAAGCGGATTGGGGCGGTCGAGAACCATAAATTCCTTGCCCTGCTCGGCACAAGCCTCCATCGCCACGCCCATGGTGCTGATGAAGGTGAACGAGCGGCAGCCTATGTCTTGAATGTCGTAGACGAGCACGTCGATGTCCTCGAGCATCTCCATCGTTGGCTTGCGGGTCTTGCCATAGAGCGAATAGACTTTCACTCCCGTAGCCGGGTCCACCGAGTTGTCAACCTTGTCGCCTGCATGCACGTCGCCGCGCACGCCATGCTCGGGACCATAGAGAGCCACAAGATTCACGCCTTCGGCCTCAAAAAGGATGTCGACGGTGGATTTCAGGTTATTGTCGACGCCGGTGGGATTGGTAATCAGGCCCACGCGCTTCCCCTTGAGCTGCTCGAAGCCCCCGTCGCGCAAAGTCTCCACTCCGGGCTTCACGAGCGCGCTTGCAGCCACCGTGGCGGCTACGAATGCTATTGTAATGAATAGTTTCCTCATCATAATGTCAAATGTTTTTTCATTCTACGATTGTCGATATAATTACTTTAAGCCATAGTTGGGGTCAATCTTGCGGTCGGCAAAATAGGTGATTACCACAGTGGCCACGCAGCAGGCTATCACCATCCAGAAGAACAGGGCGTAGCCCATCATCTCCTGCAAATATCCGGCAAACATGCCGGGGATCATCATGCTGAATGCCATGAATGCCGTGCAGATGGCATAGTGCGACGTCTTGAACTCGCCTTCCGAGAAATAAATCATATACAGCATATAAGCCGTGAAGCCAAACCCGTAGCCGAATTGCTCAATGGCTATCGCGATGCTGATAAGCGCTATATTCGTTGGCAGGCACTCTGCGAGATACACGAAAGTGAGGCACGGAAGCGTCATTCCGGCAGCCATCCACCACAGCGATTTCTTCAAGCCCACTTTCGAGGCATAGAGGCCGCCGAGAATACCACCTATGGTGAGGAAAAGCACGCCTATCGTGCCGTAGGCCAGACCTACGTTCTCAGTGGATAGTCCGAGACCGCCCACATCGCGTGATGCCACGAGGAATGGCGTACACATCTTTATCAGGAATGCCTCAGGCAAGCGATAAAGGAGCATGAATAATATGGCAAGAATGAGTCCGGGCTTTGTGAAATAGGTCACGAACGTGCGGCCGAACTCCTGCATAATCTTTTTGGCGCTCGTCTGCTCGGCTTCGGGCTTCTTCTCTACCTCAGGACGCGGTATGAAGAATGTGTGGTATAGCGTCACGCCGCAGAAGAGCACGGCGGTAACAAGCAGCGTTATCTGCCACGACATCGGGATGTTGCCGGTGTTGGTTTCTATGAGGCCGGCAATGTACACAAGCACGCCCTGTCCGAAAATCGACGAAAGGCGGTAGAATGTGCTGCGGATTCCCACAAATGCGGCCTGATTCTTCTGCGTGAGCGCAATCATATAGAATCCGTCGGCGGCAATATCATGAGTAGCCGATGCAAATGCCGTGATGGCGAATAGCAGAAGCGTGATGGTGAACATGCTGATCGGGGTCTGCCCTGATGCTATCATCTCGGATTCGGGATGTGGCATCGAGAGCGTCAGCAGCACGAAAGCGACCGACATAACCACCTGCATGGCGATAGTCCACCAACGTTTTGTCTTGATAATGTCCACGAAGGGGCTCCAAAATGGCTTTATTGCCCACGGCAGATACAGAAGGCTCGTGAAAAGCGCCATCTGGCCGTTTGGCACTCCCATTTTTGCAAACATCATCACTGAAATGTTATTCACTATGAAATAAGGTATTCCTTGTGCGAAATAAAGTGTCGGCACCCATACCCACGGCGATATGTTCTTTAACTTGTTCATGTTTTTAGGTGTAAAGTGTTGTTATATTGGCATTAATGAAGTAATGCAATAGTATTTCCTTATAATTGTAGCCCTTCTCGCCCATCACGGCGGCTCCTATCTGGCAGAGGCCCACACCGTGGCCCCATCCGGCGCCGCGGAGCACGAATTTCTGCGGAATGCCGTCGACTACGTTGTGGCGCTCCACTATAAATGCCGAGCTGTAGAGGTGCGAGGCCGACAGCGTGCGGCGAATCTCAAGTTCCTTGCCTATTGTCAACGTCTTTTTCGTTCCCACGATTCTAAGTTTGTAGAGGCGTCCCGAGGTGCCTCGTGCCACCGGCTGAAGATCGACGATCTGCCCATAGTCGACGCCAGAGCGGCGCAGAATCAGGGCCGACAGCTCCTCTTGTGTGTACTCCACTTTCCAACGATAGAAATCGGTGGTCTCCTGATCGTAGTTGTTGAGCACCTGCGAGAGTATTGCGGTGTCGGTGGTGTTGCAGAATGCCTTTGGCGACGTGAGAATCCACTCCTCGGCATTGGCCTCTTTGGTAAGGTCGGGGAAATTCATCTCGTCGGCACCATCGCGGCGAGCCTCAAGATAATCATAGTGCTTAGGCTCCCAGCAATTCTCGAATTCCTCATACACACCGCCGCAGCACTTAGAGAACCGGGCGTCGCACAACTCGCCGCCATAGGTGAGCACCTCGCCCCATGTCGCCTTTATGGCATCTCTCACGCGTCCGGTCGACTCACGGGTGATTCCCTGGTAGCGCTGGCAGTGGTCGTCGGCACACACGTCGAAATTCACATGGTCCTCACGGTCATACCATTTAATCATCTCGTCGTCGTCGGTCTCCTCACAAGCCTTATATGCCTCATTCTCGGCCACGATGCGCTTGTTCTTGTCGATTTGGGCAAGAAGCCAGCTTCGCGATATCACGGCATGAGCCTTGAGCAGCTCAAGCGATGCAGTGGCGCTCATCTCCGAGGAAATCACGCTAAGCAGGTAGTCCTCCACCGACAGCACGTTGACTGCCGTCAGGCGGTTATTCTCCACTATCAGGCGAAGCGCGCCTCGAAACTTCTGGTCCTCCTTGCGCTCCCAGTGGAAATTCACTCCTATCGTCACTCCCTTGAGCTCAAACGAGCCGTTAGCGGCATCGGCAGGCTCGAACGTAATGGCATCGGCACACACGCCGTTCCACAGCGCCTTGCCGTCGGCAGTAGCCTCGGCATGCTGCTCACCGGTGACTATTGTGCCATCGGCGAGCCTATACTCGCCACACAGCACGAAATCCACCTCCGGTTCGTTCATTATGCCTACTTTCACGCGTGGTACTCCACTCATAATATAATTAGTTTTTTTATTCTGTTAATAATGTTATCGGCATCATGCCCTGCAATGCACACCTCGTTGAGTATCTGCCTTACGTCGCTTGCCGTCAGTCGGGCGAAATCCTCCTCACGAGGGGTGATAATCAGCCCTCCGAGGTCGACTGCCGCCGGCGAAATAAGCATCCGGTCACTGCCTTGCGCATAGTAGCACGACGGACGGTGCTTGGCTCGCGGAAACACGATTATGGTCCAGCCTTTTGTCGGCGTCCACCGGCAGAGCACATTGATCATCGGCTCCTTTCCTGTCGCAGCGTCGAGGGCACCATAAAGTGTCTCAAAAAGCCTCACTCCGGCATCAATCGTCGCCGATTCTATAACCATCGCCACGCGACACAGTCCTCTCACCGCCCTTAATCGGGCTCCGTCGCCTTCATGTGCCACATCCTCGCCCTCGGCATTCTCCACCTCGGCCTCAATAGGCATAATGCCGCTTGTTCCGGCCTGGAAGTGTGCGTGGTCGGGAGCCGATGCCCCACACTCGGGTCCGTTGTAGAAAACCGTGTAGCCTTCCAATTCCAAAGCCAGCGACATCATATCGCGAAAGCGCGATATGATGCGTTGGCCTGTATGGATGGCGGTAGGGATTGTGAAATGCACCGGGAAGATAGGATAAGGATTCACAATGAGCGTGTATTCACGCCAGGCTATCCCCCGCTGCATGGCCGGACGGTTGCCATCGCACAGAAAGCACGGCCTGCCGGCTATGGTCTCCTTGTCGATGGTTGCCGCAGAAGAGCGAATGCGCGCCGGGTTATACTGAATCCTGAATTCAGAGCCGCCCACGTCGATTCTCCGCTCCCTGACCTCACCAAGCGCAGCATAGCCCTCGGCAAGCCCTCTCCACTCCTGTAGCTGAAGTCGGAAAAGCTCCTCGGCCGCCGCTGTGCTCAATGCTCCCATAATCCTGTCCTTACTCGCTTAGCGTGTCCTTACTTCTTGGTGTTTTTAGCAATACGAGCCTTCAACTCCCATGTGCGGATGCGGTCCTTGTAGAGGTTGTTGCGGTTCATCTTCTCCACGTCGAGAGCTGCGTCGCTGTTGTCGTCCCAACGGCGGCAGAGATAAACCGAAGTGTAGACGCGCCCGATCTGGTAGTTACGCGACATATTCAAGCCGAGAGCGTAGTCCTCGCCATAGTTGACGCACGGGAGCTTCACGGTGCGCAGAATCGGAGTGTAGAATGCACGCGGAGCTCCGAGTCCGTTGATGCGCAGGGCATTGTTGCGGCCGTTATCCGGAGTCCACTCCTTGTGGTCGACAAGGCCCGGCGGTATGATGTTCTTGTTGATGTCGGTGAGTGTATAGGATCCTACCACCATGGCGCAATTCTGCTCATAGAATGCGTTCACCATAGTGGTGAGGGTGTTCTCGTCGGCATACACGTCGTCGCTGTCGAGCTGCACGCAGAACTTTCCAACCTGAGGATGATGTGCAGCCACGTTCCAGCATCCACCCACGCTGATGTCGCCTGTGATGAGGTGAATCACCTGCGGATTGTTGCCGTAACGCTCCTTGATAATCTCTGTAGTGCGGTCGGTGGAGCAGTTGTCGATTACTATCACGTTGAACGGGAACGAAGTCTTCTGCATCAGTGCCGAGTCGATGGCATCGGCGATAGTGCGCTCACGGGTGCGAACGGGGATGATGACTGATGCCTCAACGGCAAACTTATCCTCGCCGAACTCTATGTGCTTGAACTCAGGAGCAAGATAGCCGTTGATTTCCTTCAAGTGCTCGGTCACGGCCTTCTCCATCTCTATCTGGCGGCCACGATTCTTCGGGTCGACGTAGTCGAACATCTTCTCGCCGCTCTTACGGGTGTCGAGCTCGATGTCGCTGTAAAGGAACTCGTTGATGTGCTCAAGAGCTGCAAACTGGCTCAGCTTCAGACGCAGGTCATACAGACCGGCAAACTCATAGTCAGCGGTCATCTTGGCAGCGGCCTTCCTGAATGCCTCGGCACAGAAGAAGAGAACCGAGCCAAAATCGAAATCATCGCGCAAGCTACCCATCTGGTAGTCGATTACAGGAGCCTTGGTGCGGTCGGGCTCGTCGCCATTGTAGTGGTCGGCATAGAGCATGCCGGCACAAGTGTCCTCGGCAAGCCTCACAAAGCGGTCGAGAGCGAACACACCGAATTTAAGTCGGTCGTATTTTGTATAGAGGAGCACATAATCGGCATCGGCCTTCTCGGCAATCTTCTTGATGGTCTTCGACGATGTGAGTCCATCGATTTTGATCACCTCACAGCCTTCCACCGAGCCTGTGCCCTCCTCCTTCTGAAGGAGATAGATGTTTTTCACTAAATAGTCATACGACTTCAACTCAGCCACTGTAGCTTCTACTTGCTGAACGTCAGCAAATGGGATAAAGCAGTTTACGGTTTTTTTCATCTTGTTTATTAATAGTTGTTTATATTGTTGTTATTTTTTGTCGTTTATTCCTGCGGCAAAGAAATCGAGAATGCCTCGCATCATCTCGTTTCTGCCATTGGCGTCCTCTATGGTCTCGAAGGGGAAGCCTATCACGCATGTGCGATAGTTCCTTGCCGTAGCCACTCCGGCCGGGAGGTTGTTCTCGCGATAGCGCAGAATCGTTGAGCCGGTCTTGTCGTCGGCAGGGAGCAGAGCGTCGGGCGACTCCACGCAGTAGAGCTTGCCGTTGAGCTCATTGGAGAATTTCCATTGCTTGTCGACCATATCGAGCTCCCGGTACTCCGAAGGCACCGAGTAGGCCTCGCCCGATAGCGACGCCTGCCCTACTCTCCACTGGTATCCGAGCACCTCTTTTGCGAATTTCTTTCCCTCCTCGTCGTTGAGGTTCTTGTTGTCCCAAATGTCGGTAGCCACAAAAGCGCCCGACACGAATATGTTGCCTCCGGCATTGCAATAGCGCGTAATGGCGTCGCGAAGCCCGGCAGGGAATGTCTTGTAACGATTGGGATATGCGCCTCGTCCGTTCATCGTCTCCTTCTGCTTTCCGAGGATAAGATCCACCGCCATATAACCACCGAGAGGCACTGTGCCATCACTCACTGCCACCACGCTCGACGACACAAACGAGTACCCCGCATTCATGATTGCCTCGCCGTGCACTGCCGCATAGTCGAATGTGTTGCCAGCAATCACCTGCGTCTCATAGTTGGAGCGACTTGCGCCGAAGCCCGATGCGTCATCGTCCATCCACGGGATGTGGCGGCGGAACTCAAATTGCGAGCCTATGAAGCTGATGTCGCTGATATATGGCACACCATGGTCTTTCTCGTCGTAGAATCCGGCAATCTCGCCCGAGTCGAACCAATCGGGGGCAGAGATGCGTGTGAATCCGTTCACCACCATCACTGTGCCTTTCGAGCCTTTTGCCACTCCACAGGCAAGCACCTCCGATGGGAAACTGCGTCCGCCGTCGTTCATGGCCTCAATCTTGAAGCTGTGCACCTCATTGTCGGTCACCTCAACATCATATTTCGGCTCATTGACAACCGCCTTCAGCCTGAAAGCGCCTTTGCCCACGCGCTCATACACCACAAAGCGTGTTGCCTCGGCGTTGTCACACAAAGTGTCGGTAGTGGCTTTCCATGTGAGCCTGAATCGGCCGTTTCCTTCATCGGTGAGCGCAAAAGAGTTGACGGGAAGTGGCTGAACCACATATTTGCGGCCATCGCGCTTGGCTATGAACTCAAGCATGCCCTTGTATATGGCACGGCTCACGGTGAAGCGGAAATTGGGGTCCAATCCATACTTCATGTCGGCGAAATTCTGATGTGAGAGCAGTTCGAGCAACATGGCCGGGACCTCAGGCACTCGGGCCTCAAAATAGGATTTGTCCCACATGCCGCGACGTGTCCAATTTGGCTCAAACTGCCTGCGCACGTCGTTCACGATATTGGTCATCACCATATCGGTCAACGCACGCGAGGTGTTGCGCGGAGTTCCGTCGGCGTAGGTGCCGAATTTGTTCGTGCAATATATTCCGAGCGTGCCTATGATGTCGTCGTTCATCGTGGTGCCGGCATCGCTGTGGAATGCGAAAGAAAGGTCCACGGGGATTCTCAAGCCGTCATATCCGGGAAGCACGCTCGAGCCACCGGCGAGGTAGTTCACCCAAAGTCCGCGGCAACGATAGTCGTCGGTATAGTCGTTCTCGCCATTTGTAGGCGAATATATGCTGTCGGGGATACCAGCCCACTGCAAGAAGTAGCGTGCCGCCTCGGTGTAGCGCGGATAGTGACTTGTCTGGTAGCGATAGTCAATGTCGGGCACCTCTATCTTCTCGGGCTCGCGCTGCTCCGAGCTTTTCACGTTCTCGGCAAGAGCCTCCACCTTGCGGGCTATGTTGCCGAATCCGCCACCCACCTTCACGGCGTCGGCAGTCACCACGGCGTTCTTCGAATGCTTGGAATAGTTGACAAGTTCCACCACACCCTCGTTCAAGCCTTTGTGCAAAGGGAAGTGGCCGAGATAGATCCACGTGCCGCCACCCATCTGCTGATTGATGACGAACGTGTGTCGGCCGTCATCGGCAGTAATGCGGTATTCGGCATCGGTCACGCTCTCGGGCAGCGACTTGTAGGCGACGTACACTGCATAGCTTCCGGCCTCGGGCACATCGACGCTCCAACGTGCCGTCGACAGCTTCTTCTTGTTGCCAGTGGCCCTCACCATGCGATACTCTCCCTCAGTGAAGGGATTCCTGAACCCCTCATATTGCTTGCTGAAATAGGCGAAGCCCGAGCCATTGCCCTTGCCCCACTTTTCGCTGCCGTTTTTTTCGGAGTAGCCGCTATAGGCATAGCCGCCGTCGGCATCCACTATTGCCTCGAAGCTATTGGTGTCGCGCTCCCGAGGGCTCATTACATAGGCTCCTGCATTCTCAAGCATGGGCATGAGGAATGGCATCACGAAACTCTGGGTGTATAGGTCCTCAACGGTCTGGAATATTCGGGCTCGCTGCCACTCCCAGCGGTTGAGCTTAGACTCAAAATACCATCCATGACTCTGCCACAAAGCTATCACATTGCCATCGAGACCGCTCTTGTAGGTAAACTCGGGCTCAACCCGTGTGATGAAGCGGCAGTCGTGGCTGTGGCGTATCTCCGGGCTGAAAACTGGTAGATAATTGTCGATGTCGTTGCCGGCTATCGTCAGTCTCACTTCATATTTGGCGTAGGGAGACGGCAATGCGGCCTTTATGCGGCCCGTGAGCGCATCGATGTCGCCCCGCTTGAACGGAACGTAGCCGTAGGTCTCGTTAAAATCTACCACAACGCACTTCTCAGCGGTTTTCGCATCAATGGAATTAACCTTCACGGCACCTATATTCATTGCCTCAGGCACCGTCGCCTCTATCAGCGACTGTACCTTGCCACACACCTGCGCCGACAATTTATCCGCCCGCATGCATAAGGGCATCATTGAGCTAACAGACAATGCCATAGCAATAATTCTTGCCGTCGATTTATTTCCTTTTCCTTTCATCATTTTACCGTTTGTAGAGCATGCCTGCTATATGCACACATTCCCACTTCTCGACAAAGTTAATATAAATATCATACACTAAAAAGTGTTTTTTTACAAATTTTTAGCTATAAACAATATTTAATATTCGGTAATATATTTTTAGCCTATTACACTCTATTCCCTATGCTCACCGATGGCAAATAATGAAGACGGCTGAGAATCGCCCTATATATTCAAGGCATCCCCAGCCGGCAGTATCTTGCAAAGGCGTCGCTCTATCGCGACTTCGAGTAGGTGCTATAGGTCAGCACGGTGTAATATCTACGCTGCCCCGACGCAGTGTCGGCGAAATACTCAAGCGTGGCATAGCTCTCGCCTCCGCGACCAAACCATGCGGCAGTGCCCACCGGTGAGCTTGAGGCATAGTTTAGCATCACAGGGTCGCCATAGGCGGCACACATCGCATAATACACCGAGTTGTATCTATTCTCGCTCGGATAAGCCGTCGATGCCACAAATTGCACATTGTCGAGGCACCCGCTCACATAGTTCACAGCCACATCCTCCCACTGCATGTCGAGCATCGTCACGTCGCGGAGGTAGATGGTGTTGTCGTCGTAGCCATCGATATAGTAGTTGTTGTCGTAGAGCTGAGTCAATCCGCTCGCAATCGATGTGCGGAATGCGAGTCCGAGGATATTGCCTATATATGCGGCATCCTTGCGCATAATATAGTTCGACGGTATCACCGGACGCGGCGCCTTGTGCGACAAGAGGCGGTAATCACGCTTCGGAGGCGTCACCGGGCGACCGGGGACATAGTTGGGACGCGGAATGCCGTTTTTGGGTGGCTCCACCTTGCTTGCCTGAACGCGAGGGTCGGGACGCAAAGGGTTGCGCGGCACTTTTGCCGAGGGTCCTTTCCGTGAACGGCCAACGGTGGTCGACGAGCTCCTTGTGGGCGCCGGTGCTGCCACCTGCGATGCCGCAGGCCTGTTGGCCGGCACCGCAATAGGCTGCCTTGTGGCCGCAGTGTTGCTTGCAGCCGGCGCAGGAGCCTTTGTGGCGGCATTTTTCATAGATACAGCCTTTTTCCGCGTCTGAGCGTATATCTGATTTGTGCCAAGCATTGCCACACACATCACTATTGCCGAAAGTTTCAATATTCTTTTCATAACAATATATATTAATTTTTTCTTCCTACACATTAGATGCAGGAAGAATCAAAAGGTTTACCATCGAAAGGTGATTTTTAGCCAAATTTCACTTTCCACTGTGATACTCCACGAGTCCGGGCATCGAGCAGCGCACGATTTTCTTAATCGACACGCCAAAGTCGGCAGCAACGGCCTTCAGTATCTCGGAATAGATGCATGCGGTTGCCCCCACGAAACTGATGGGATATTTCTTATATTCGTATTGGCTTATATTTCTCACAAAGAATCGCATAATCTCATTGTAGACCAAATCGTACACATATTTGTTGTCGAGATGCTCCGACAGGAAGAATGAATACGTGCTTAGCGAGCGGTTTGGCGAGGCATTGGTGTAGACCACATCCATAATGTCGTCGACGGTCACGCGGAACTTGTCGTAGAATTCCTCACGGAGGTCGATGGGAGCGATATCCTTCAGGCAATCGCTCACAAAGAGCTTTCCAAGCGCCGCTCCACTGCCCTCGTCGCCGAGGATGAAGCCCAGTGAGCGCACATTCTTCTCTATGTTGTGGCCGTTGTACAGGCATGAGTTGGATCCGGTGCCGATAATGCATGCAAGCCCCGGCTCATTGATAAGCAGTCCGCGGGCAGCCCCGAGCAAGTCGCTCTCCACAGTCACGGGGGTCTTGAACTGCGCCACAAGCGACGCGCTCACGATTTTCTTTTTCTCGGCACTTGTGCAGCCTGCGCCATAGAAGTACACATGTTCCCATCTGCGCTTGAAGAAAGCCTCCGGCAACTCCAAGCGTATACTATGGCTTATTTCCCGTCTTGATTGGAAAAACGGATTCAATCCTTCAGTGAATGCGTGTTCCACAATAGAGGATCCATCGACCAATGCCCATTCGGTCCTTGTGGAACTACTTTCTGCGATTATCTTCATGCCGTGCTTATTGCGTATTTAATGAATAAATTCAAGGTGACTATTGATTTGGACTACAAAAGTAATCTTTTAATATTCATTTGCAAAATTTTTATCGACAAAAAATACATTGTTCCGGTACGAATTCGCTAAAAACGCACTTAATTTGCATATTTCGGGCAATGTACTGATAAGTCACCCCGTCATCGTAATATTTTGGGGCTACACCGTGATGTCGCGACATCGGCTGTGCAGCCCCAAAATATAGTTGATTACAATGTATTCACCACTGGCTCATTGCATTACAATTCCCAATGGCGTAATGCTATCTCACGGTGAGCGTTCTCACTGCGTTTTTTCCATCGTCGGTTATCTTGACAAGATACAATCCTGCCGCAAGGTCGCCCACAGCTATCTCATTGCCTGTAGCACGCTTGGCAAGCGCACCTGCCGGAGTGTAAAGCTCTATCGATGCCTCTGCGCCTACTCCCGCAACTCTTGCAACATCGGTAGCGGGATTGGGAAATACTCTCACTGCCGCATCTTCCGCCACATCGCTCACGCCTCCCACCTCAGAGTCGTCATACAGGATGTTATCGAGGTTGATGGCACCCTTCTGGGCATAGAGCGAGTTGCGCTGTGTCACCCTGACTTTCGAGAGCAGGTACTCATAGTCGGGCAAGAGGTCATCGAGCTTTATCTCAAAGTAGCGCCATCCCAAGAAATCGTCGTCACACACTTTCACATATTTGGTGTCGGTACCCGACGTGAACCCGAGCGATATCTCGTGGGCATTAAGGTCGCCAAACACATAGATTCCCAATTTGGCGCCATGCACAGCCACATGATAGTCGCCGGTGTAGTCCCACACTGCCACGCCATCCATAGCATTCGTGAAGCTATAGGCAAAGCGTCCGGCAGCCGAGTCAAAGAGCTTCTTGGCAGTATAGCGATAGTAGGCAGGCACGTCGTCGACGCCTGTCGACTCCTCCATATTTCCGGCAAACACGCCATTATCCTCGAATGTCTCGAAAATCACACCGTCGTGCGTCTCGCCCTGATTTTCGGCCACAAAGTTGATTTCCACGTCCTGAGCAAGCGGAATACCCTCCGAGTCGCGGAGCTCGCCACCGATGTGCACCTTGTAGTGCCCTCCCACAGTGAGGTTTGACGTGAGCACCAACGTGATATTTCCATAGCCGTTCGACAACTTGTTGAACGACGTGGAGCGGCGGTTGATTGCCTGCTCGTTGCCTTGCGAGTCGGTAACGCTCACAATATCGTAGATGTTCACTGCATTGATACTCTTGTCGAAACGGAACTCAAGCGTAGGCACGGTGTAGTGCACGGCATCGCCCTCGGTAGGATACGACTGTATCATCTCCAAGCGGTTGCGCCCCTTGGTGTCGAACTCCATGGTGAACGGAGACTGCAAGTTGGGCGTGGCGAAGTTCACGTCGGGCGTGCGAGCCTCGGTGGAGAGCGTCACCTTGTAGTGAGTGCTCAAGTCGAAAGCCACATCGGGAGTAAACGTAGCCACATGGAACGACTTGCTGAAAGTCCAACGTCCGGCTACGGCGGGTTCTATGCTCACCGCTTTAAGGAAAGTTGACTCATCGACATCAGAATTGAACGTGAGCACGATTTTCTCGGCACAGCTCACCAACTCGCCTTCGGCTGGCTTTGGCGAGTAGTCGACGACCTCAAGTGGCATCTCGCGCTTCATGAGCAGCGGCATGTCATTGTAGGTAACCTCATTGGCCACTACAGCCACCTCTGCCGCACCTGTGTAGTATCCGTCTTTATCCACCACCACCTTATAGTTGCCGGGCGTCACATTCCTGAACACAAACACGCCATTGTTGTCCTTGTCGGTAGTGCGCGTCTGCACCACTTTTCCTGCGGCATCGAGCAGCCTGACGCTCGCACCGTTGAGCGGCTTGTTGCGGTCGCGCCCGTAAGCCGAGTACATATCGAGATTGAGAGTCTCCTCTCGTGTATTATGGCTGTCGTAGACCACACCGGCCACATTTCCGGTCACAAAGCGGTCCTCGGTATCGTAGTATTCCATTATGGTCTTCACAAAGTGCCAAGCCTCAAGCCAGCAGAAGTCCATGCTCATCAGTCGGTGCGCCTCGGGACGATGCTCGTGCATTCCCCCCTCGGAGAGCAGTCCCACCACATACAGGCGACGCAGCACGCCAAGTCCGCTCGTTCCCCACTGCGGATAGAAAGTGAGGTCTCCGCTCACATAAGGCGTATCACGTGTCCACAGCGACAGCTTGCTCGAATGCAGCTGGTCCCAGAGGATGTTGCTCAGCCTCACGGCATCGGGATAGCGCGGAGTACCCACCGCATTCTCGCGATATAGCATCAGCGGATAGTTCACGTTCTCGCCCGCATTGGAGTGGATTGAGAAGAAGAGATCGCATCCGAGCTCATTGGCCTCCTGCGATATACTGTAAAGCTCGCGGTCGTCGGCCTCGGTATTCTTGATGCGCGAGAGATAGGGCTTCGCGCCGAGCGAGTCGAGGATATGATACATGAACAGTCCTTTGTAGAGATTGCTTTTCGACTCCCAATAGCCGAGGCTGTCGCTTCCCGAATAGGGATAAATCACGATATTGCGGTCGTCGCTTCCATATCCTCCGTGTCCGGGATTGATATAGATTTTCAGATCGCTCATCTTCACCGCCGAGCCGCTCATGGCGGCAAGAATCGTGGCGGCAATAGCCAAAATCATCTTTTTCATCGCTTTTCTCCTCAATTATTCGGTTACACTTATCTCAACTACCACCATACGGCCGTCAATGCCGCTGCACACTATCTTGCCGGCGGCAATCGAGCCCGAGGCCTCCTCCGTCATGGAATCGGGCGGGGTGATTTCGGTCACCTTGCCGGTCGACACCTCCACAGCCACCACATTCGACTGCGTAATGATTTCGCCATTGTCACGACAGCGTGTAAGCAGCACAAACTCGTTGCCAAGCCATGCCGGAAACGCGCCTTTGCCAAGCGACACGAGGCCGCTGCCGTCGAGATTGCACACAAAAGCGCCCTTGAACGGCTCGACAAACAGCAAGCGCTTCCTGTCGGGCGACAGTCGCACCCACATATAGCTGTGAGCACCATCAATGGGATTTAGGCGATGCTCGTCGGAGCCTTCAGTCACCACAATCTCACGGTAGTCGCTGCGCGCGCTCACCGTGCATCCATCCATATAGGCGTCGAGGCATTTCTCGTCGCGCGTCATAGGAGCAACCTCGGCAGTGCGGTCGGCACACACGTCGTAGGCCATCACATTCTTTGCCCTGAGCCTGCCGATTGTGCCCTCGCAGCGATAGTAGACAGTCTCACCGTCGGGAGCGAACTGAGGTGCGAATCCCGCTCCGCGTTCCTCGCTTATCACCACCACCTCCCTATTGCCGAAGTCGATCATACTCAAGCCCGTGTAGTCTTCCGAGCTGTACAGCACCTTTGTGCCATCGGCGCTTATCACAGTGTGGTAAGCGCCGTCGTTCACGAGAGTATAGGAGCCGGCAACCGTCAGCGAGGCAGCATTTACCGCCATCGAGGCGAGTGCTGCGGCACCCATCATTATCATCTTTCTCATTTCATCAAAATAAATATAGTCGTTTTATAATTGCATCAACATTGCGATTAATGCTTCACAATCACCTTGTGGGTCGATTTGGCTTCTCCGGCCTTGACCACAAGCAGATATGTGCCGTCGGCAATCTCGCCCACATTGATGGCATTCATGCCCGAACGGGCAATGAGTACACCGTCGCGGCTGTAAAGCTCCATCTCCTCAATGAGCACGTCGGCACTTGCCACGATATAGTCGCTCGCCGGATTCGGGCCTACTTTCAAGCCTGCCACTTTCACGTCATCAACGCCAATCATGCCATCCACGAAATGCATTTCATCGAGCTTAATAGTGCCGCTCTTGCCGTATTTCGAAGGATTCTGACTGATTTTGAATCCGAGAATCTTAGCGGACTTCTTAACCCCAAACACGCACTTGTTCCATCCGTGGAAGTCGATACCAGTGAAAGTGCCGGCATTCTCGGCCCTCTTCACCGCCACTTCCTCGGTTGTGCCGGCCTCATACTCAAGCACCACCGTCAGCCGGTTCATTGAGAAATCGCCATTCACGAATAATCCCAACAATGCGCCCTGCTCAAGGTCAGAGGCCAAATTCACCTCGGTGGGCTCAGCAAGACGGTAGTACACCTCGCCACCCTCCTCGGCTGCGAACGCATATTTCAGCTCGACGCTCTTTGAGCCATACAGCTTGGTAGTGCTTGCTGCCGCCGATGCCGATGTGTAGCCTGTGCTCACGCTCTCATCAACGGCGATGCCCGACGCATCCTCAAAGTCCATATACACCTCTGCGCTCTCATATTTGTCCTGAGCCATATCGGCAGCGACAAATGTGCACACATAGTCACCGTCGAGCGTTATTCCTGTGAGGTCGGCAATCTCCTTGCCATACTTCACGGTATATGTCTTTCCCGGCTCAAGGCTCTTGACGAGCGTCAGTCGGGCATATCCGTAGCCGTCGGCCAATTTGCCGTATTTGATATTACGTCCATTGAATGCCATCACCGTTCCGGCATCGTCGGTCACCACAATCTGCTGCGAGATGTGTCCGCAATTCATCACCGAGTCAACCTTAAGCTCGACAACCGGCGTAGCATAATGTACGCGCGACGCCTCTTTCGGCCAGAAATCGGTTATAACTATATATCGGCGCGCATCGGTGGTGAATTTTAATGAGAAGTCATCGGTCATTGCAGTACCTCCGCCGTGCATCGCCGACTTCTGCAATGTAACCGTGTACAGCGTGTTGTCGGCGTATGGCGTCGTGGGAGTGAACGTCATGATGTGGTTGGCGTCCTCCCATGTGAACTTACCTTCCACGGCAGGCTCAATCTTGAAGGCAGCCTCAGCCGAAGCCACGTCCATATCCCAGTTGAATGTCAGGCTTATCGGAGTGTTGCAGAGCACCGGGTTGTCGCCATCGTTCCACACCGGGCTGTAGCTTACCACTGCCGGCGGGGTATCGCGCACCTTGTCGAGGGCTATGTTGGAGTAAGCCACCTTGTTGGCAGCCACCTCGACCTCAGCCGTGGCATCGTAGTGGCCGGACTCTTTCACTTTCACGGTGTACTTTCCCGGCTTCACGTCCTTGAAAAGATAGAAACCATTGTAGAGGGCATCGGTAGTATACGTCTGCACCACATCGCCGGCAGCATCACGCAGCTCAACGGTGGCGCCTGTGATAGGCAGCAGCTTGTCACGGTCGAACATGATATACGACTCGTTGCGAAGCAGTCGGGAGTCATACACCAATCCTGCCACCACGCCATTCTCATCGGGAGCTATGTCGAAATAATCGTACACCGCATGGGTGAAATGCCACGCCTCAAGCCAGCAGAAGTCCTTGTTCATCAAGCGGTAGGTCTCGGGAATATAGTCGTGGAACGAGCCCTCGGAGAGCATTGCCGGAATGGCGGTCACACGAAGCACGCCAAGGCCCTGAGTGCCCCAGCTTGGATAGAATGTCCAGTCGCCGAAGATTTGGCCGGAGTGAGTCCACACCGTAGCCTCATTGCTGTAGAGCTGCGGAAGCAGTTTGGCAGCAAGCACGTCGCTGTTTGCCACTTGCGGCTGTCCGGTATATCCGCGATATAGCATAATCGGATAGTTCACGCGGTTGCCTGTTCCGGTGGCGTTGCTGTGTATTGAGAAGAAGATGTCGGCTCCACTGGCATTGGCAAGATTGCCTATAGTGGTCAGTCCGAGGTCGTCATCGGTGGTGTTGGTCACACGCGACATAGTCACCTTCATTCCCTTCTTCTGCAAGAGATCGCGCAGGCGCAAGCCCTTGTCGAGATTGGAATTCGACTCCCAGTATCCTTCGGGGTCGCCCTGGGTGTAGGGATAAATCACCACATTGCGGTCGTCACTGTCGTGACCGCCATGACCGGGATTCACATACACATGTACGTTGGTGGGCTCGGTAGCAATGGCTGCCGAGGCTATCATAGCCGCAAAAGCCGATACGCATAATTTCATCATATTGTTCATAGCTGCAATGTGTTTCATTCGTTAATACCAATTTCCATCACGAAAAGATTGCCATCGATGGTGCAATATGCCACCTTGCCTGCCTCAGGGGCGGTGGTGGGCTGCATGGTCATCGAGGTCTTGCTCGTCAGCTCCTTCATCCATGAGCCGTCGGCCTTGAGCAGCACAATCTGCGACGAGGTGAACTGATGGCCGTCGTCGGTGGCGTTCTGAGCCACAAGATAGCCGTCATTGAGCCATGCGGGCATCTCATAGTTGCCAAGTCGGGCGAGCACATTGCCCTTGAGGTCGATGACCACAATGCCTTTTCCGGCAGCGAAAAACGCAATCTTGCTACCGTCGGGCGACAGCGATGCCCAAAGATAGCCGGCGTAAGACTCCACCGGAGAGTATTCTGCCACCGCGCCATTATTGTTCACTATCACTTTCGAGCCCTCGGTGTACACGGCTATGCCGCTATCGGGGGTCCTCGAGCCTACCGACTTCAAGCCCATAGAGCCACGCAGCAATGCGCCACCGCGGCTGAGCAGAGCCACCGGAGCCACATTGCGCTCATTCTCCACAAGCACGCTGCTCGACTTGTCGGCAATATCGTAGCACACTGCCGTGCGATATTTTATCACGCCTTCGGCATTCTGCCTCACATAATACACTTTCCCGTCGTTGGTCACCTTAGGCTCGAAACCTGCGCGCTCGGCATCGGTAATAGTCGTCACCACATTGTCGGCGATATCGTAGAGCTTAAGGCCCTTCTCATTGCTGCCCGAGAAAAGCAGCTTGGAGCCATCGGAGCTGAGTACCGGATGATAGATACCGCTCTCCACTCCCTTCAGCAACTGATAATGCGCCTTTACTGTCACTTGCTGCGCCGCCAAGGCGAAGCCGCAGCATGCCATCATTAAAAGTAAGATTTTTCTCATGTTAAGTTCAGTTTATGTTATTTCAGAATTAATTTTTGTTTTTTCATCGTCGATATGCTAAATAGTTGTTTGTATTTTATGCAAAAATAGTGCAATTCGAGCGCATATAGAAATTTAGCTTGCTAAAATTTCTTTTGCCGAGATGCAGCCT
>JBJEKJ010000008.1:0-19084 GCA_051878575.1 Muribaculaceae bacterium
CATGTTTTACAGCTCATTATAAAAATGAGGCTGCGCCTATTTTGACACAGCCTCCTGATTATAGTGGCTTGAGGAATTCTCAATAGGCCTGATTTCACAATTCCGATAGGTTCTCAATGGCCCGAATCGGCCAAAAATCTACCATGGGATTAGAACAGCAGGGTCTTGCGCGGGTTGATGGCTACGCCGAGAATCTTGTCGGTGTTGCCCTCATAGTTCACGACCTTTCCTGCGGCATAGTCGTAGTAGTAAAGACCCGTAGTGTAGGTTGTGAAGCCGCTTGCGGCACGGAAACCGAAGTACACATTACCGGTTTCTTCATCGAGCGCCATCTGCGAGGTGAACACACCCTCTTCAGCGGTAGCATTGATTGGGTCGGCCTCCATCTTCACATATTTGGTATATTCCTTCACTGTGAGCGCGTCGTCGAGCCCTACGAGCGGATACTGCACGAAGCCTACGCCCGGAGTAGAGCCGCCCGACAGCCATACGTACATGTGTCTGCGGGCCTCGTCGATCATTATGGCGCGTGGAGCGCTACCCGAGAGAAGAATCGGGTGAGGGAGGGTACCGGTCTTGCCTATGTCGGCAACGGTGAATCGGTAGATTCCATTTCCCGAATAGTTCTTGGCCCAGTAGAACACGCCCTTTGAGTCGAGCAACAGGTCGGTGTGGATAGCACCGTAGCTAATGCCGCGGCCATAGTATCCAAGCTGTTGGTTGGTAACCAAATATCCGGTCTCGGTGTAGTAATAAGACGACTCAATCTCGCCGCGGGTGGTGAGCTTGATTTGGCGCACGCCCGTGTTGCGGTCGGTATAGTAGAGATAGGTGTCGTCGGCACAACCCTCAAACGGGTCGTTGAAGGCCGCACGTCCCACGTTGGTAATCATCACGTTGGCATAGCTTCCGTCGGCGCTCATCACGGTGATTTTTCCGTCGCCGTTGGTCGAGCTCTCGTCGTTGATATATGTGTACTGCTTGCCGGCGTCGAGGATATAGATATAGTCGCCCTCGATACCCTGCTCATCGGTCACCGTCTTGAACACGAGCTGCAATGGCATATTGCCGCTCGACACACCGAGGTCGAAGGGCAGGTTCTTTGTGCCTTCGGGCAACTCGTCGTGCGAAATCAGCTTATAGGCCTTGATGTTGCCACCAAGTGCGGCATAGTAGATTGTGGGCACCTCCTTGTTGAAGCCCACCTGCACGTTCACGTAGGAGTTGTCGAGTCGGCGGTTCTCGCCATTGATGTCGAACCACGTCTGCAACTCGATGCGCTGCGATCCCACGTTGCGGAACTTCAGTGCGCCGGGGTTGTCGATGGTGCCGTCCTCATGGGAATAGCCCTCAAACTCTGTAATCTCGGTGCCGTCGGCCTTCATCGTGCCCTCCGGGAACTTCCACAGATATTTGCATACGAGATTCTCGGGGTTGGGCAGCTCGATGCCAAGATTGATGTTCACATCGTTGATGATAAGCGTCTCTGCGCTCTGCTCAGTGACGCTGAGCACCGGTGTGATGTCGTAGATAAGCAGCGGATAAGTGCGCGAGCCCACGCCATCGACCGTCAGCTTCACCTCATATTGCCCTGATTTGGCATATTTGTGCTTGGGATTAGCCTCTTTGGAGGTCGCTCCGTCGCCGAAGTCCCATGTCACGGCTCCCTGTTTCGATGAAGTGTTGTTGAACTGGATGGTCGACACCACATAGAAATCGAGAGTGTATTCGTCGCCGTCGACGTTGTAGGTGAAGTCAACGTCTTTTGTCGGGAAATTCGCATAATCGGGCGTTTTCTCCACGCACGCAACCATTGCGAACACCAACATGGCAAACAGACTGATATTTTTAAGAATTTTCATATCCTATATTACTGATTTTGTTAGTTTAAATCAATTGATTTTGAATCGGTATCGGTTCCCACCTTGCCACGGTTGTCAACAACCCTGAAAGTGGGCACCAGGTTGTATTTACGAGAGAAATCCACGGCATAGACCTTGTTGGACGTGTCGTAAATCCAGTCCTCAAACGGGATAAGCTCTATAAGCGACTTCCACAGCGGCATCCACTCGGCACGGACGGCAGTGATGGCGCCACCGGTGTCGTCGGAATAGCGGCAGAACACCCAGGGCGACGACGCATAGACCGGGAACACGTTAGCGCCCTCGGGAGCATCCTCCGCGGTGGCAATCTCGTGGCTGATGACGTTGCCGTCGGCATCGAGGGTGTCGTAGTAGTAGTGGTCGATTGTCTCAGTGTCGGTGTACCACACGTCGCTCTTGTCGGCTTCCATGTCGGTGGGCAGGGCAAGGCCTGTCGACGCATATTTTGCGTTGATATCGGCAAGCTGCTCGGCTGTGAAGTCATAGTTCACATACACGTTGCGCAAGCTGCCGTAGTAGGTGCTGTCCTTAGTGAGATAAGTCACCATCTGTGCCACAAACTCATCCTTGAAGGTCGAGGGATAGTACATGGCAAACTTCTCGTTATCCCAAGCGTCGGCATCGGTCCACGTAACGGGTCCAAGTGTGCGCGAAGTGGGGAATGAGGCATCAAGAACATACTCATATCCATCCCACACGGCTTGCGAGTGAGGATATTCCTTGACCAACTGCGCGCTGCGCACGGTGTCGGTAGCTGTGATAGTCTTTGTGTAGGCCGGAGAGCTCACAAGTTTCTGGGTAGCGGCTGCCGACTCCGAGCGCACCACCATTGTCCACACCTCGGAGTGATCGATTTGCACACCCTCGGCGGTAGTGTAGTATTTGCCCTTGAACGTGACGTCGCTTCCAGCTTTTGCCACCGAGCTGCCAAGCTCCCACGACACTGTGGGGAGCACCTGTCCAAGCTCCATGTAGTCGGCAAACGGGTCGTGAACACCGCAAGAAGACATTGCTACGAGCGATGCGGCAACTATTGCTAATTTATTATATATTTTCATATCCTTAATTCGATAATTAGATTAAAAATTTCATTTCTCGCAATTCTTACTCGGCGGTGAGTGATGTGCGCTGTCCACGGTCGAGAGCCCAAATCATTGGCTTCTGAAGCCACTTGTAATTCTTGTAAGCTCCCAGACGCTCAAGCTCCTGGCGGTTGTACTTCTCCTCGGTCTCGGGGTCGTAGTTGATACGCTGAATCCATGTGTTCTCCTTTTGGGCGTCGGTAAGTCCATCAACCCAATATGGAGCATAGAGGTTATACGGACGGCGGAGGTTGTCGTAGACGATCTCGTTGGCGTCGCCGATACCATAGGAGTTGCGGCTGTTGCTATAGTGATAGCGGCGCATGTCGCTCCACTGCTCGGGCTGCATGTACATGGCGATGTACTTCTGCGTCATCAGGTCGCCAAGACGATAGTCGGCAGGCGAGAAGAAATAGCGCTTGTTGCCACGGTCGGTCACCTTGCGAACCTTCACCACAGGCTTTCCGCGGAATATGATCGAATACTCCTCGTTGTTCAGGAAAGCGTTGACCTGAGCGTTCCACTGCTCGGCGTCGATGAAGCCGGGACCAGATGTGGTGCATGCTCCGGGATACTTGTTGTCCTTCGTCTCGCTGTAGTTAGAGTTGGTATAATTGGCGAGGAAGAACTCAAGGTGACGCTCGATGTTGTGCTCAGTGGCCTCCTTGGCGAGGGCGCAAGCCTCGGCCTTGTTGCCTTTCCAGTATTCAGCCTCGGCCTTGATGAAGTATAGCTCCTCCATCGTGAAGATGGGATTGTAGGCATCGGCAGCGCCGGCGTATGCTCCCATGTAAAGGTCGGGGTAGTTGGTAGTCTTGTAGGATGTGCTCATGCCGATGTTGCTCTCCAAGTAGCGCATCTTCACCGTCTTGTCCTCCGACGGGCCTTCGCGGGCAATCATGAGCAGCGGCATGCGCGGGTCGTTGGCATAGCCCTCATACATTGCGTCGGCATTGTAGCTTCCGCTCTTGTTGTTGTCGCTGTTGAGCAGTCCGAGGCAGTCGACCATGAAATATTTCGAGGGCAGGGCACTGCCAAGCAGGTTCTTGCGCGACTCCCACGAGTTGATGATAGGCTGGGCCGAGCTCCACGGGCAGTTCTGCTCGTTGGTTCCGCCATCGAATTTGTAGCGGGGCTCGTTGCCGAACCATGCGCCATACAGCAGGTCGCCGGTGCGCCACTGCTGGATTGCCTTGTCGGCGGCGGCGATAATCTGATCGCACATCGAGGCCGAAGTGTTAATGTTAGGAATATTGCGGAGCAGCAGACGTGCCTTCACTGCATATACCAAGCCTTTCCACTTGCTGAGGTCGCCGGCATACACGCGATCCTGCGATGCGGTAATCTTATAGTTCGTAGGGCTGTTTGCAATGTCGGGATTCTCATACATCGCAATAAGCTCATTGGCCTCGTTGAGCATCCAGGCATATATGCTTGCCTGAGTGTCGTAGGTCGGGGTGTTCGACACGTAAGCGTTGCTCTGCGGCATATCGCCGAAAGCGTCGGTAGTGAGCTGAGTCGACATCAGTCGTATTGTACGTCCAATCAACTCATAGTTAGGAGAGCTGATCGACTGCGAGTTCTCGATAAGGTTCTTCACGTTGACGCCAATATCATAGAAGTGGCGACGCCACTGCGGGTGACGGTTCATAGTGAGGAACTCCCACTCACATTTGTAGGAATAGCTGCCAATGGAGCTCTTGCCACCGGTAGTGAGGCACTGCGCCAGATAGCCATAGTACTCGGCATGGTCGTAGACCGTCTGCTGTGCATAGAATACCACCGTAGGCAATCCTACCTCGGCATTAATCTCATGAGCTTTGTCGGGGTTAACGTTGTCTTTAAGAACATCCTCGCAGCTCACAGCGCCCAAGCCGAGCAATATAGTAGATAATGAAAATATTTGTAGTCTGTTCATAGTCCTTGTTTTAGAATGTTGCTTTTACGGTTAGGTTGAAACTGCGGGTCGAAGGAATCTGATAGCGGTCGAAGCCACTGCCGCCCACTCCCGAGGCGCCGCTGACCTGAAGTTGCGGATCGGAGCCCGAGTATTTGGTGAGCAGGAAGAGGTTGCGGCCGGTGAGCGTAGCGCTCAAGCCCTTCACCGGACATCCCTTGGCAAGCAGCTTCGAGAAGTCATAGCCCAAAGTCACATAGCTCAATCGGATGTAAGAGCCATCTTCGATGAAGTTGGACGACACTGGGAAGAAGTAAGTGTTGATGAAGTTCTGGTCAAGAACCACCGGAGTGGCGTTAGGCGAGTAAGTTCCGTCGCCATTGGCCACAACACCCTTGAACACTATCTCGCGATTGCGATATTTCGAATAGAGGTGGTGCATACCTCCTGAGATAAGGCTTGAGCTTGTGATGTTGGCCACATCGCCGCCGCAGCGTCCGTCGAACAAGAACGACACTGAGAGATCTTTCCAGCGGAAGCTCGAGCCGATACCGAGCAGGAAGTCGGGCTCGCGGTTACCGATTTCGAGCGTCTTCTCAGGATTGATAAGAGGATATCCGTCGGCGTTGCAAATCACGTTGCCGTCGGGGTCGCGCATATAGTCCTTACCCACGATACCTGTGGTGGAGCCTCCGAGCATTGCTGCCGGATACGTACCGCCATAGTTGGTTCCGAGAATCTCGGTCAACTGGTCGGGCAGCGAGTTCAGGCGGCCGCGGTTGAGCGAGAAGTTGGCAAATGCCGTCCATGAGAAGTCCTTGTTTTGGATAATGTCCTGTTGAAGCGTAGCCTCGATACCATAGTTCTCCACGCAACCCTCGTTACGAGTCTGGAGGATAGTACCCGAGGCCGGCGACACGCGCACCGTCACAATCTGGTCGTCGACCGATGTGGAGTAGTAGGCCACGTCGAGGCGTGTGCGGCTGTCGAAGAATCGCAAGTCGGCACCGATTTCCCAAGAGTTGGTCATCTCGGGCATAAGGTCGATAGCGCGCGATGTTGTCGGGTCGATACCATAGCCGCCATCGGGGAATGTCGACCACTGCTTGTAGGTGTTGGTGAACAGATAGCGAGCGCCATCCTTACCCACCTTGGCCCAGTTGCCACGCAACTTACCATAGGAGAACCACTTGTTCTGGAGCTTGAACAGCTCGGAGAAGATAACACCACCGGTGACCGAGGGATAGAAGTAAGTCGACTTCGGAGCCTGCTTGAATGCCGATGAGCCGTCGTGACGGCCTGTTACCGACAATTGAGCCATGCCCTTGTAGTCGAAGCGGATCTCACCGAAGTAGCCGTATTTGTTGCCCTCGCTGTGGAAGAGATACAGATAGTAGCTGGAGCTTGCGCTATTGGTGAAATATGTGGGGTCAACATTCTGGAATGAGTAGAACTCGCCTCCAAGTCCGAATTTCTGTCCGGCAAGCTGCGACTCATATCCCTTTGTCTCCTTGTACTCCATACCATAGAGCAGGTTGAGGTTCAAATCGCCAAAGAGCTTCCTCTCATAGGTGGCGAGGAATTGTGCCGTGAGCTGCTCGCCGCGCGATGGCTGGAATGTGTAGGAACCATATTTATATGCGTAATCCTTCAAAGCGTCGTCATCGGGATTGTTGAAGTCCGATTCCTTGAAGCGAGGCACGGTGTAGGAGTCGTAGGTGGTATAGCCCTTGTCGTAAGCCACCTTGCCGGTGAACACAAGGTTCTTGACAGGCTCATAGGAGATCTGTCCGTTGAGCATGATGCGTGTCGACTCGGTCTGCGACTTGTCGTTGTAGCGGCCGAAGTAAGGCGATACGGTAGCGCCCACGCGCTCGCTGTCGATAAGAGCGTCCCAATTGTCGTAGCGGTTGGACCAGTTTGGCAATCCCTCGATAGTCTCATAGTCCTTCATGTTCTTGTTGATATTCCAGCTATAAACCGTCGACATCGAGTTGCCGAAAGCGCGGGCAGTGCTGTTCACGAAGTTGGATGAGAGCTGAATCTTAATCTGCTTCGTGGGGTTGAACTGGGTCTTCAGGAACACGCTGAGCTGGTTCTTGTAGTCTTTAGGCACGATACCCTCGTTGCGAGAGTAGCTTGCCGACGCGTATGCGCTGTATTTCTCGTTACCACCGGTGAGCGACACGTCATATTTCTGCAAGAATCCCGTGCCGAGGAACTCACCCACGTTGTCGTAGTAAGAGTCTTTCTCGTTCATCACAGGGCCCCAACCGTTGCCGGCTGCGTTCTCCTTGTAGAATCCCTTGGAACCCGACACGAAAGTGTTCTGCACCTTCGGCGCGCGCAAAGCGTTGGAAATCTCCCATCCGCCGCTTGCCGTAACCTCAACCTTGCCGTCCTTGCCGCTCTTGGTGTTGATCATGATCACACCGTTGGCAGCCTCCTGGCCGTAGAGCGCCGACGCTGCGGCACCCTTGAGCACTGTCATGCTCGCGATGTCGTTGGGGTTGATGCTTGCGAGAGTTGAGCCGCTGCCGCGCACGGGCATGCCGTCGAGGATAATCAATGGCTCATTGCTCTGAGTGGAGTTGACCGACGAGATGGCGCGAATCACGATGGAGTTGCTCGAGTTGGGCGAGCCGCCACCCGACTGCACCTGCAAGCCGGCTACCTTTCCCTGCAAGCTGCTTGCGATGTTGACCGAGCTACCTGCCGTAACCTGGTCGGCATCAAGCTGCTGAACAGCGAAGTTCAGTTTCTTCTTCTCTTGGGTTTGTCCCATTGCGGTAACTACCACCTCATCGAGAACCTGAGAGTTCTCCTTGAGAGCCACGTTGATCGTGGACTGATTACCGACTTTCACCGATGTGGGAGTCATTCCCACATAGCTGAAATCGAGGACCTCATTGTCCTTGACTTCAATAAGGTATTTTCCGTCGAAATCGGTAGCTGTGCCGCGCTGTGTGCCATGCACCATGACAGTGGCACCGATAATCGGCTCATTGTCGGAAGCGCCGGTAACTACGCCTGTTACAGTACGGGCAAAGCCCACTACCGCAAAGAAGGAAAATAACAGTAGCAATAGCTGTTTTCTCATAATTACTTTTGTTAGTTTATATTGAAGGTTTTTTCTCCCATTTTTTTGGATTCGCCCTCTTTCGAGGCGCGGCACATTGCCGGGCACTCCTCGTGTATTTAAGCAGAATCTTTACAAATCTAATACTTTATTTTTGATTTTTGAGGCTTTTCGCAATTTTATTTCGCCATTTTTGAGTATTTTTTGAATTGCAAACAATATTTTATGTAATTTAACTATGTTTTTCACCCATTTCACGCTCTTTTCTCACTATCAGCCATGCCCTCACTCCTATATGCACTAAAAAGCGGGGCCGTGCCGTAGGCCTAAACCACGACACAGCCCCACGTCGGCTAAAAACACGTTCCCGCTTGGCAAGAGGCCTCGATCGCCCCACCTCGGTCGGGTCATATCATTGGCGCAGAACCACCTTCGAGCTGAAAGTGCCCTGCGAGGTGATGGCTCGCACTATATAGCTGCCCGAGGCAAGATCGCCCACGGCCAGGCTGCTCTCGCCATTGTTGCGGGCCACAAGCTGTCCGGCCACGGAGTAGACCTCAATGGCACGCACGTCGCAGGCGCCGTCGACGCAGATGTCGCCCTCAAGAGTGGCATAGATGCGAGGCTCGGCACCGGCTCCCGACTCAATCGTGGCATCGTCCACTCCGAGATACTCAAAGTTGGTGATTGCCACATAGCTGTGCTGAGGCACGGTTATAGTTCCGGCAGCGGCATCTACCACAGGGTTCACGCCATTGCTCTTGCTCATGATGTAGTATTTGCCCGAAGGATTGTCGAAAGTGTAGTTGTAAGTTTTCTGCGACGTGCCGGGGTTATATGCCACCACGAGCTCCTTGCCGGTTGAGCGGTTTCGGGCGGTAATGAAGCGTCCGGTGGTGTCCCATCCCGTCACGTTCCAATAGAACTCGGCACTGCTCGAGAACAGGTCGGGATTGTCGACGCGGAAGTTGAGAAGCTCGCTGTAACAGTCGTGCAAGCCCTTGCGGTAGTTGTTGTCGAGATAATCCCACCGCGGAGCCTTCATGTCGGTATCGCCATTGCCTCCGCTCACGTCGTAGCCCATCTCGCCGAATTGCCAAATCATCTTCGGGCCGGGCACGAGAATCATGAAAGCCGCATTAGAGCTGAGTCGGCGCATGCCATATATGGACACTTTGGCAGTGGCTATGCCATAGGTCTTCTGCTCGTAGGCCACACGCTGCTCGTCGTGGCTCTCCTGATAGCCCACAATGCTGCCAAACGGACGGCTCTCGTCGCCCGAGTACATTCCGGTGAACGAGCTGCCGGCCGATGTGCCTTTGGCTGCCTGTGAGTAGGCGTATGTCATTTTCTTCCACGACATTCCGCCATAGTTGCCAATCTCGTTCTCCTCCGACGCGCTCACGAAATACTCGAAGATGCAGTAGGCATTCTTGTTGACGCTGCGTATGGCATCGATGAAACGTTTCACGTTGCGCACGCGCGAACTATTATAATTACTGCCGTCGTAGTCGCTCGAATAGCTGTTGCTGTCGCCAAGTCCTTTGGCAAGGTCAAAACGATAGCCGTCGACCTTAAACTCGGTAATCCAATATTTCAGCACGTCGCACAGATAGCTTTGCACGACAGCCGACTCCTGCTTCCAGTCGTTGCCCACACTCCAGTTGTGGGGCGCCGATGTGTTGTAGAATGGATTGTCGGCCGAGGGAGCATTCTTCGTCCCGTCCCAGTACATCTTGCACCAGGGGTGCTGTCCCCATGTGTGGTTGAACACCACATCGAGAATCACGGCTATGCCGCGCTTGTGGCACTCGTCGATGAACTGCTTGTACATTGCCGGCGAGCCATAGTATTTGTCGGGGGCGAAGTAGAAGTTGGGATTGTAGCCCCATGAGTTGTTGCCGTCGAACTCCTGCACCGGCATAAGCTCTATCGCATTCACTCCAAGCTCCTTGAGATAGTCGAGCTTGGCCATGGCGCTCTCAAGGCACTGCTCCTCGGTGAAGTCGCGAAGCAGCATCTCGTAGATCATCAGGTTCTCCTTTGCCGGGGCATTGAAGTTCTCCACCTGCCACTTATAGCCGTCGCCGTTGCCGTGGAACACGGCTATGGCAAACGTGCCCACCTTGTCGCCGGGAAATGGCTTGAGGTTTGGATAGCGGGTATAGCCTGAGTTGATGTATTTGTCGTTCCAGGGATCGAGAATCAGCTTGGCATAGGGATCGGCCACCGAAATCACGTCGTCGACGATGAAGTAGTAGCCGTATTGCTTGTTCATGTCGAGCTTGCCTGCCGGAACGGTGAGCCAGAAGTATTTGTCGCCCTGATAGTTCATCAGGTTGGCGTTTCGCACGCGGTAGTTGTCCCACTCGCCCACGAGAATCACATTGCTCTTGCCGGGGGCATAGAGGCAGAATGTCACGCTTCCGTCGGCGTTCTTCGTGGCTCCTTGAAGCAGTGTGCCGCTATAGGTGACGGCGGCCGAGTTGGAGCGGTGGCAAATGGAGAGGGTGTCGAGCACGGTAGTGCCGCCGGCCTCAGCCTTTGCTATCACGTCGTAGTCGCCCACGGCGAAGTTGTAGGCCTTGGTGAGCTTCGTGGCATTATTTGCCGTGGCTATGGGAGTGGAGTTGATGTCGTTGAGATACAGGCTCAGGTTGGCGCTTTGGGTAGCGTTCACGGTGAGTGTCACATTGCTGTTGGCATCGGTGAGCACGTTGCTTGAGGCGTCGCTGACGAGAGCCACCGAAAGACCGTCGGGATGCACGTCGACGAAGATATCGCTGCCGCCCGCAGCCTTGCCCTCCTTGGTTCCGTCGGCATTGCGGAACACGAAGCACAGTTTCTTCACCGTCTCACCGTCGGCGAGTTCGTAGTAGGACTTCAAGTCGCCTATCTCGAGCTTCCAGAGGTCGGTGCTCACGAATGTGAGCTTATACTTGGCGCTGTTGTCTTTCCATTTGGGAGCATGCTTCCAGTCGGAGTCGGACTCGCTATCTGAGGTTATCACTCCGGTGTGGGCATACACGTCGGCAGTCAAGCCCTTTAGCCCGGCATTGCCCTCGGCAGCGTTATAATACACCACAATGTTCTTTGTGCTTTGCTGAACTATTGCAGGGTCGGTGTAGACCAGCTCAGCCGCATTGCCTATAATGCCGCAAATCAGCAGGCATGACAGCAGGAAAAAATTCTTAAAATACGTCATATCAATTTGATGGTTTATGTTTTTTTCATGAATAACAATCATAGGCGTTGGCAACCGATTTGCCAAAATCGGCAGTAACAGTTGCAAATATACACATTTTCCACGAATTAGCACGACTTGGGCAAAATATTCTTGCCGCTACGCCAAAAATCAGGCTATTTACACACTTTTCCGCCGAACCGGCAGCCGCGGCACGCTCATTTGCCCTACCGACAGGCTATAGCGAGGTGAAAAGCGCCACGAGGAAGGGAACGGAAAGGTCGGCAATGAAGCCGTGGTAGATCGACACAGGCATATAGCCGTTGCCCGAGGCTCGGGTGATGATGGGCAAGGTGGTGTCCATAGTGGTGGCGCCTCCGGCGGCTATAGGAGCCAACGGATTCACATACCGGGCCATAAGCGGGGCAAGCAGCAGGGTGAGAATCTCGCGCATTATATTGGCAAGCAGCGCCACCACGCCGAGGTCGGCTCCCCGCGACTCGGTGATTAGCACGCTCGACAGCGAGTAATAGGCCATCCCCGACCCCACCGCCATGCAGTCGGCAATGCCGCGCCGCACGAGGAGACTCGCCACGGCACTTCCCGCGAGGGTGCCTGCAATGGTGAGAAACGGGAGCATCAGCAGGCGCGGGCTCAGTTTCCTGAAGCTGCGCAGGGTGTCGAGGTCGCTGCCTATGCTCATTCCCACGCAGAATATCAGCGCACAAAGGGCGTAGAAGCTAAGGTTGAAGCCCTCGGGCAGACGCGCAAGCTCCATGACGCCGACAGCCACTCCCGCAGCGAAGAACGCCACTATGACGACACTCCCCCTCATGCGTCACCTCCTTTCGAGGCATCGCCGTCGCGGCCGACAGGCAGCTTGCGCCACAGCCACACCGAGCACGCCACGCTTCCCGCAGTGGCACACACGGCTATCGCCAGCGACTCCACGCCGAGGCTGTGCAGATGGCCTATGATGCCGCCGTTGCTCCCAACCTCGATTCCAAGCAGGAAAAGCAGGAGCCACACCATCGCCGTGACGGCATGCGGCAGCCACGGCATGCGCCTGCGACGCAAAGCATAGCCCACCGCCACTCCTAATATCATTGTGAAAACGATTATCGCCATAAATTCTCAAATTTTTCCGCAAAATTACGTTTTCTTATGTACCTTTGCAAAAAGAAATACTGAAGAATCATGAAGAATGTGCTTGTGACCGGGGCCGATGGATTCATAGGCTCGCATTTGGTGGAACTGCTGCTCGACGAGGGTTATAACGTCCGCGCGCTGAGTTTCTATAATTCGTTCAACTACTGGGGATGGCTCGACGACATGCGGCACGAGCGTCTGGAGGTGGTGTGCGGCGACGTGCGCGACCCCAACTTCTGCCGCACCATAGTGCGCGGCTGCGACACGGTGCTTCATCTTGCGGCGCTTATTGCCATTCCTTACAGCTACGTTGCTCCCGACAGCTATGTCGACACCAACATCAAGGGCACGCTCAACATCTGTCAGGCGGCACGCGACGAGGGTGTGGAGCGCGTAGTGGTGACGTCGACGAGCGAGGTCTACGGCACGGCACAGTATGTGCCTATCGATGAGAGCCACCCTCGGCAGCCTCAATCGCCCTATTCGGCCACGAAAATCGGCGCCGACGCCATAGCCAAGAGCTTCTTCAACGCCTTCAACCTGCCGGTGGTGATTGCACGTCCGTTCAACACCTACGGCCCGCGCCAGTCGGCCCGCGCAATAATCCCCACAATTATCACACAGATTGCCAATGGTGCCAAGGAAATCAAGGTGGGCGACCTGACACCGACTCGCGATTTCAACTATGTGAAGGACACTTGCCGAGGATTCCTCGCACTTGCCACCGCGCCCGGTATCGAGGGGGAGGAAATAAACATCGCCACCAACTCCGAAATCTCGATGGCCGACACACTGAGGCTGATTGCCGAAATCATGGGCAGCGACGTGAGATGGGTGACCGACCCTGAGCGCCTGCGACCCGGAAAGTCGGAGGTGTTCCGCCTGTGGGGCGACAACGCCAAGATTATGAGCCTCACGGAGTGGCGTCCGCAATACGACATCCGCCGCGGACTCACCGAGACCGTAGCATGGTTCACCGACCCCGCCAACCTGTCGAAATACAAAAGCGGCATCTACAACCGCTAATCACCCTATTAAATGCCATCAATATGCAAAGCTTATTCTCAGGCACCGATTATTTGAGCTATAAATTTCCCGAGCCACAATATTTAGGTGCAAAATATATTCACCGGGCGTGGATTGCTCAATTCATACCACAAGACTCCTACACAGTCCTTGATGCATTTGGAGGGTCACAGTCAATTGCATATTTGCTAAAGCAACTTGGAAAAAAGACCTATACTAATGACTTCTTGAATTTCAACAACCAAATTGGCAAGGCATTAATTGAGAACTCGGAGGTCTCGCTAACTCAAAGCGATATTGACATATTATTCTCCGCCAATCAAAACCCGGATGAATTCAATCTCATGGAAAAACTGTATTCAAATTTGTTTTTCACAAAAGAAGAAGCGGCATTTCTCGACAGTTTTAGAAGCAATATTAATTTATTGGACAATCCGTACAAGAAATCCCTTGCTTTTGCCGTGATGTGCCGAAGCATGACGCGCAAGGTGACAATGGGACATTTTGCCCATACTCAGGCACTGGCCTACGCATCCGATCCCGCACGCATAAAGAGAAACCGAAGTCTGGTGCGCCCATTAAAAGATTTGTTTTTGGATATTTTACCCGAATACAATGAGGCCGTTTTCAATAACCACCAGCATAACATGAGTTTTCAAGAGAACATTCTCGACCTTCTACCAAAGTTGGAGAATGTAGATTTAGCATATTTTGACCCACCATATTGCAATAGCCATGCCGACTACCAATCATTCTATCACCTGCTCGAGACATTTGTGGAATATTGGAAAGACAAGGATTTTGTAAATGGCACAAAACGATACGAGCCCAAGAGATACAGTGGCTTCGATAAAAACAGTGAGGCTCTGAATAATTTGAAACGTCTTTTCGAGCAGTCACAGCATATCCCAACATGGTTAATCAGCTACAACGACAGAAGTTTCCCCGATATTGACACAATGGTGAGCATGATAACCCCATACAGACATGTGTCGGTTGAGCAAAAGGCTTACGGCAACAGCCGTGGAGGGAAAGGCAGCGTGGCCGGGAGTAAAGAGATTCTTTTAATTTGCACTCAATAAAAATGGAACTTATGAACTCATTTGAAGTCTGGGACAAAGAATTCCGCGCACAGAATTTATATGCCTTCAACCATAGCTCAAGCGCACTGCTTTGGCTAAAGGTGCGTGCTGTGTGCCGTGGTTCTCAAATAAAAGAGTTTTGCGAACGCTACCAAATCATCCTAAAATCGTCCTCTCTTGCCGCGAAACATAAGGAGCTGTTCAATTTGCTTGAACAAGACCCGGACAGCGCGCACATTTTAGATGAGTTCCTATGTGATAAGAGCAACGAGTGGTATAAAAGATTGAATATTGATGATTCTCGATTGAAAGATGATTTATATAATGTGAAATATTACGTTTGGGGTGGGAATCAGAACAACTCGCTCGACAAGCACCTTGTGAGCCGATTTGTTAAGGTTATAAGCAATTATGACGAGCTGATAAAAGCACAGGCGGAAATCGCCGACAATGCGTGGAATTATGTTCTAACAAGCTGGTATAATAACTGGACCTCCTATCTTATCGAATCACTTTTCAAGCGTCATAGCAGGGTTATTCCGGCTATTGGCGAAATAAAGTGTGTGGACTTCTTCATCGATGATATTCCATTGGACTTAAAAGTCACATTCTTTCCCAATCAATATATGAATGTGAAATTAAAGGAAAAACTCGGTATGGGTGAACTGGCATGGCTAAAGCGTGAGGCTAAAAAGGTTTCTGTATCTGTGAATAACAACCAAGCAAATGCGCAACAGCTTTATATAATTACGGAAAGGCTTAAAGAATTAGGCCATATATCCATTCTGAATCGGCTTAATAAATATAAGCAAGAAGTTATTAATGAAGCTAAAAACAACCCACTGGAATTAATGACATGGCTTTATGCCAATCAGGGTGAGATGAGATTCGGATCTGAGAATCGATTGTATGTTATACTCGTTGATTCTTTTGACTTAAATGAATCGTGGAAAATGAAAAGAGCATTCAATCTTATTGAGCCTATTGTTAAACAATATATCGACAAATTCTCTGTCTCATCAATGAAATTGATTAATTTTACGTTCAAAAAAGTTGCATACCGAAGCCTCGCTGATGCATTATTTGTAATAAAATAATTATCTGTTTCAGCAAGCGTTTCGCAATGTTGCGACTTATTGAATAATAACGGCGACAATAAAAACACTGATAGAATGATAAAAAGGAGCATTAACATACTGATGCTGGGTGGGGCGAAGCGTGTGTCGCTCGCCGAGCAACTGATACGCGCCGGCAAGGAACTGGGCGTGGAGGTGTCGATTTTCAGCCACGAATTGGATGAGAATGAGCCGATTGCCTCGGTCGGAACCATAATTGTGGGAAGCCGATATTCCGAGAAGGACATCGACCACGAAATCGACCACGTTATCAATAGCCACGGCATCGACGTGGTGCTTCCGTTCATCGACCCCGCAATAGAGATTGCGGCGCGCTGCAAGGCGCGCAACCCCGAGGTTTTCATTCCGGTGTGCAACGAGGAGCTCGCACATGCCATGTTCGACAAGCGCATAGCCGCCGAGTGGTTTGAGCGTGCAGGAATTCCAATCCCCGCCACCTACAGCCCCGAGAGCATCTCCTATCCCGCCATACTGAAGCCGCGCACTGGCTCGGCATCGAAGGGAATACTCGTGGTGAACAACGCCGGGGAGCTCGCCCGGGCTCCGCTGCCACTCGACGAGTACATAATTCAAGAGTATATAGGCGAACGCGACGAATACACCGTAGATTGCTATGTGGGCACTCTCGACGGCGAGGTGAAATGCGCCGTGCCGCGTCTGCGCATAGCCACGGCGGGAGGCGAAGTGATTCGCACCGAGACGCGGCGCATCCCGGCCTTGATGGCTCTTGCCGAGCGTACACTCAAGAGCCTGCGATTCAGTGGCCCGGCAACACTGCAATTCATTTTCGACCGGAAAAAAGACCGATTCCTGCTAATGGAGGTCAATCCGCGACTTGGAGGAGGCGTTATTTGCTCGATTATGGCGGGAGCCGACATTGCGAAGATGATTATCACCGAAAGCGAGGGTCTTAATGTGGCTCCGTGCCGCGTGTGGCGCGACGGAACGCTGATGACTCGCTATTTCAAGGAAGTTATGTTCTATAAGGATAAGTAAAACCAACCTTTTTGCACATTAGTATTATGACCAATCACGTGATTATTATAGCCGAGGCGGGCGTGAACCACAATGGCAACTACGACCTTGCCGTGAGAATGATTCATGAGGCGAAACGGGCCGGAGCCGACTATGTGAAGTTCCAGACCGCAGTGCCTGAACTGGTAATATCGACTTTCGCACCTAAAGCCGAGTATCAGAAGGAGACCACCGGCAGCGACGAGAGCCAGCTCGACATGTGCCGGGCTATACACCTGCCGCTCTCCGACTATGTGCGGCTGAAGGCCGTGTGCGACGAGGTGGGAATTGGCTTCATGAGCACGCCTTTCGACCTCGTGTCGATCGACACCCTCGAGCCTCTCGACATGGACTACTATAAAATTCCGTCGGGCGAGATCACCAACTTGCCTTACCTGCGCAAAATAGCATCGAAGCACCGTCCGGTGATTATGTCGACCGGAATGAGCAATCTCGATGAAATTGCCGCAGCACTCGATGTGCTGGAACGGGGCGGAGTACAACGCGGCATGATAACTCTGCTGCACTGCAACACCGAGTATCCCACACCGTTCTGCGACGTGAACCTCGCCGCAATGCGCACCATTGCCGAGCGATTTGGCACAGCGGTGGGCTACAGCGACCACACTCGAGGCATAGAGGTGCCTATTGCCGCCGTGGCAATGGGGGCAGTGATGATAGAGAAACACTTCACTCTCGACTGCACGATGGAGGGTCCCGACCACAAGGCGTCGCTCGAGCCCGACAGACTGAAGGCGATGGTCGAGGCAATACGCAATGTGGAGCAAGCCATAGGAAGCGCCGAGAAGCATGCGACAGCAAGTGAAACGCCCAACAAGGTCGTGGCGCGCAAAAGCATTGTGGCTGCATGCGATATTGCCGAGGGCGAGCTGCTCACCGAGAAAAACATCACCGTGAAACGCCCCGGCAACGGAATATCGCCAATGCGTTGGGACGAAGTGCTCGGCACTCGTGCAAAGCGCAATTTCAGCTACGATGAATTAATTGAAATTTAGTTCTCTCTTTATAAAGTAATTGCCATGCGGAAAATTTGCATAGCCACAGGAACTCGTGCCGATTGGGGATTATTGAGCGGAATAGCTAAAGCCCTCAATGCCCGAAACGACGTGAAATTGCAGATTGTTGCCACAAATATGCACCTCAGTGAGCGCTACGGATTCACTTTTCGTGAGATTGAGCGCGACGGGCTGCACATCGACTACCGCGTGCCTATTCCCGCCGACACCGACTCGCCTCACGACACTGTGACTGCCATGAGCATGTGCATGAGTGGATTCGCCGATGCTTTCGAGGAATTACGCCCCGATTTGCTAATCATTCTCGGCGACCGCTACGAGATGCTCGCCGTGGCGAGCGCGGCGATGATTTTCCGCATTCCTATTGCCCATATCGCCGGAGGCACGATAAGCGAAGGGGCCTACGACGACTGTATCCGCCACTCAATTACCAAAATGAGCCACCTGCACCTCACCGAGACGGAGGAATGCCGACGCCGTGTGATTCAGCTCGGCGAAGCTCCCGAAAGGGTGTTCAACACCGGCGCAATTGGCATCTACAATATTCTGCACACCAACTTTCTGAGCAGAGCAGACCTGGAATCCGAGCTCGGGACCTCGATTCCCGACAAATCGCTGTTTGTGACCTTCCATCCCGCCACGCTCGATGCCGTGCCACCACGTGAGCAATGTGCCAACCTGCTTGCAGCCTTGGAGAGCCGCCCCGACTACAAAGTATTCTTCTCTTATCCCAACAACGACACTTCCGGACGCATAATCATTGATATGATTGAGGATTATGTGAGGCGAAATCCGGGTAGAGCCTACGTTCGTCCGTCATACGGTCAGCTCCGTTATCTGTCGATAATGCGATTTATGAAAGCTGCCGTGGGCAATTCCTCAAGCGGAATAGTGGAAGCCCCGTCGTTGCACATTCCCACGCTCAACGTGGGTATTCGACAGAACGGGCGCCAACGAGCCGCTTCGGTGGTCGATTGCGGTGTTACACTTGAAGAAATCGACCGCGGACTCAGCCGCGTGCTCGATGCCGGGATGCAACAATTTGCCCGCTCGGTGCAAAATCCCTACGAGCAGCCCGACACCTTGCAGCGTATCGTCGACGTGGTGTGCGGCACTCCTCTTGAGGGCATCACGGTGAAACGCTTCCACAACCTTTTGTAGCTACCGTAATGCCGGGAATCAACGGATTTTTCAATCTTGTTGCATTTCCAATGATTATGTCGGGAAAAAGCCTATATTCACATCCATTTTTTCGGAAAATTCACCGGCTTGTAATACTTTTTGTCGAAATAATACCTATATTTGCATCAGTTTACTATGAGATGCCACCATAGCCGCCACAACATAAAGGCTGCGTATCGACTTTTGATGACACTTCTTCAGAGTGAACCGACGTGGAGATTGTTTTGGGAATTTGGATATACAACAATAATGTTATTATTACTGTCCGCTAAACCATAAAAGCTCTTTACATACTTCTCTCCGCCGTGCTTTCGGCTGATTCCAACAATTTTT
>JBJEKJ010000009.1:0-18536 GCA_051878575.1 Muribaculaceae bacterium
TAGGTGCCAGCCCTAATTTTTTAGATTCTAAAAAAGTTTAGCGGACAGTAATAAAATATTTTGAATAATTTTGCGCATGGGAGAGTGCCGAGGACGGCAACTGGGAGATCAATTTCAATACTTGTGAGATTTTGCTCGTGACGGCTTAATTGCGGGGCATAACGGAGTCGCAGCGATGCGGGGCCTGTTATTTCACCGACTGCATGTCGACGAGGCGTTTGTAGTAGCCGTTGAGGGCAATAAGCTCGTCGTGCGAGCCGCGTTCCACGATTTTTCCTTCGTGCATCACACAGATGAGGTCGGCGTTGCGAATCGTCGACAGGCGGTGAGCAATTACGAGCGTGGTGCGATTCTTCATAAGTCGGTCGAGAGCTTCCTGTACTGAGCGTTCGCTCTCGGTGTCGAGAGCCGAAGTAGCCTCATCGAGAATCAATATGGCGGGGTTTTTCAATATAGCTCGTGCTATGCTGATGCGCTGGCGTTGTCCACCCGAGAGCTTGCAGCCGCGGTCGCCGATGTTTGTGTCGAAACCGTCTTCCGAGGCCATAATGAAGTCGTAGGCGTTAGCCACGCGGGCGGCATTCTCCACCTGCTCCATAGTGGCGTCGGTAACGCCGAAAGTAATGTTGTTGTAGAAAGTGTCGTTGAAAAGAATCGCCTCCTGGTTCACGTTGCCCATAAGCGAGCGCAGGTCGCGGACTCGGAAGTTGCGGATGTCGACGCCGCCAATGGTGATTTGGCCCTCCTCCACGTCGTAGAATCGAGGCAGTAGGTCGGCGAGAGTCGATTTTCCCGAGCCCGATTGCCCCACGAGTGCCACGGTGCTGCCGTAGGGGATGTCGATCGACACATCGTCGATAACCCACTCTGAGCCGTAGCGGAATCGCACGTTGCGGTATTTTATGTCGGATTGCGACTTGACAATAGGCATTGGCCTCTCGGGGTCGTGTATCGGATTCTCGGCTTTCAGAATCTTGTCGACACGCTCCATCGACGCCAGTCCCTTCTGGATGGAGTAGGAGGCTTTGGAGAGGTCCTTTGCGGGATTTATGATGCTGTAGAAAATCACCATGTAGTAGATGAACGACGCTGCGTTGATTGAGCTGTTGCCGGTGAGAATCAGCGTTCCTCCGAACCACAGCACGATGGCTATTGTAATGGTTCCGAGCAGCTCGCTCATGGGGTGGGCGAGCTCGTAGCGGCGGTTCATCCGGCAGGAAATCTTGTAGAACCTCTGATTCTCCCCCAGAAATCGGGCTCGCACCTTGTCCTCGGCGTTGAAAGCCTTTATTATTCGAAGTCCGCCTAATGTCTCCTCGATGTTCGACAGCAGCACTCCCCACTGGTTCTGCCCCTCGAGCGATGCCCGCTTCAGGCGTTTTCCCACCTTTCCCATCACAAATCCGGCGAAAGGCAGCAGTACGAACACGAATATTGTCAGCTGCCAGCTCACGGCAATCATCATAGTGAGGCACACGATTATCATTATCGGGTTCTTGAACATCATGTCGAGCGAAGCCATTATCGAGTTCTCAATCTCGGCCACGTCGCCGCTCATTCGTGCCATCACGTCGCCCTTTCGCTCATTGGAGAAGAATCCGATGGGCAAGTTGGTGATTTTTTCGTAGATGAAATTGCGGATGTCGCGCACGATGCCTGCGCGGATAGGGATGATGAAGTAGGCGCTAAGGTAGGCCGAGCCCGTCTTCAGCAGCGTGAGCACTATGAGCAGCAGTGCGAGCGCGGCAAGAGCCATCGACTGTCCGTAGTCGTCGATTATCACCTGTGTGTAGTAGTAGAAATTATTGATTATCACGTCTTTCAGCGAGCCGCTGTCCCACGGCATGAAGGCGTAGGATGCCTCGCGAATCTTGAACAGCATCTCAAGGATAGGTATTATCACCGCAAATGAGAACAGCGTGAGGAAGGCTGCCAGCATGTTGAAGAATATGTTCAGAAACAGATATTTCTTGTAGGGCGGCACGAAGCGGCGCAGAATCTTGATAAAATCTTTCATTCGATGTTCGTTGGTTTTCTTAATTGCTTACAAAGGTAAGCAAAAAAATAAGAACTTGCACATTCGGCGGCTATTTCCGCTCCAAATGTTGCCTTTTGAGCGCGACGCCGAAAAAAATAATGACGTGTGATTTAACTTTGGCGAAATTTGAGCATCTATGAGGTGATTAGCGGTGTAATGTCGCGATAAATTAGTAATTTTGCGAAAAATTCAATAGATATACAAGAGATAATGAGAAGATTGTTGTTAGTTATGATGGCGGTTCTGCTCGGCTGTGCCGGGTATTTTGCCGAAGCCGCCATAGTGAGAGGGCGCATAGTCGACGCCACCGACAAGTCGGGACTGACAGAGGCTACTGTGAGGCTTGTGAAGGCCGCACGCGACAGTGCTTACGTGGCAGGAGCGGCAGCCGACGCCGAGGGAAATTTCAGGCTCGCCGGAGTGCGCTCGGGCAAATATGTGCTCACAGTGAGCTATATAGGCTATTCCACTCTCAAGAAGAACATCACCGTGGGCGCCGCCGAGCTGAATCTTGGCGACATCCCATTGCAGGAGAGCACTATAATGCTCAAGGAAGCTACGGTGGTGGGTGTGAAGACTGAAATCACGGTGAAGGAGGACACGGTGGAATATAACGCCGATTCCTACAAGACACAGCCCAATGCCGTGGTGGAGGACTTGCTGAAGCGCCTGCCGGGCGTGGAGGTGGGCTCCGACGGAAAAATCACCGCCCAGGGCAAGGAGGTGACAAAAATACTTATCGACGGCAAGGAGTTCTTTGCCGACGACCCCAAAGTGGCGTCGAAGAATATACCGGTGAATATGGTCGACAAATTGCAGGTCGTAGACCGCAAGAGCGACCTTGCGCGAATGACCGGCGTGGACGACGGCGAGGATGAGACAGTGATAAACCTCACCGTGAAGAAGGGCATGAACAACGGCTGGTTCGGAACGGTGACGGGTGGCTACGGAACCGACAAGCGATACACCGGAAGCCTGATGGTGAACCACTTCCGCGACGGCAACCAGTTTACGATTCTCGGCGGTGCCAACAACACCAACGAGCCGGCTTTCACCGATGGGGGCTCAAGCCGCTTCATGCGGTTTGGCGGCAGCAACGGCATCAACACCACCCAAAGTGCCGGCGTTAACTTCAACGTGGGCAAGGAGGAGACTTTCCGCGTCGGTGGTAGCGTGCTCTACACACACACCGACCAGGACAGCCGCAACAAGAGCAACTATCAGTATCTGCTCGCCGACGGCAACACTTTCAATGACTCTTACTCGACATCGCGCGACAACGGCCACAACGTGCGCGGCGACTTCCGCCTTAAATGGGAGGCCGACTCATTCAATACTTTTGAGTTCCGCCCCAATTTCTCGTTCAACTTCAGCGATTCCGAGAAAACCGACAGCTCGATGATGCGCAACTCGCAATATGCGCTCCAGAGCAAGAGCGTCAGCTCATATCTGAACAACGGAAAGAGCTATGAGTTTGGCGGACAGCTCGTCTACAATCACAAGTTCAAGAGTCATCCGGGTCGAAGCTACAGCGCTCAGCTGCGCTACAACTTCAGCAACGTGCGCGAGGATGGAAGCACGGTGACCCGCAACACCTATGCCGACGAGTCGACCGACGATCAGGATATCGACCAAATCTACGACAATCACCGCTGGAGCAACACCCTGAACTGGCGCCTCACATGGACCGAGCCCCTCGGAAATGTGAGAAACGCGCGCTTCATCACCGTGGCCTACCGCGGCAACTATAAGTTCAACAACGCCGACAAGTTCGTCTACGACATCGAGCGCCCCGACGGCACTGCCACCACCGACTATAATCCGGTTGTGGCGGCAGCACTCGGCGACGCCGCGATACGCCGCGCCATTGCCGACAAATACTCTCCGCTGGCACTGCTCGACTACTCGCTGCTCGCCGGTATTCTCGACTATGAGTTGGGCACGTCGACGTTCAACGACGACCTGAGCAGCCGCTTCCGCAACGACCTGTTCACTCAGGAGTTCCAGCTCGGCTTCAAGCAGGTGCGCAAGACCTACAACCTCGACGCCGGCGTGTCGCTCAACTCCTCGATGATGAAGAGCGACGACCTGCTGAACCCGGCCCGCAACATCCTGCCGCGCTGGACGTGGCATCTTGCGCCATACGCCCGTGTGCGCATGAAGTTCAGCAAGACGCGCAACCTCGCCATCGACTACCGCTCTCGCTACAATGAGCCGTCGATAACGCAGTTGCAGCCTGTGGCCGACGTGTCCAATCCTCTGCGCATCGTGGTGGGTAATCCCGATTTGAAATCCACTTTCACGCAACGCTTCAACATACGCTTCAACGACTTCAACCAGGAGGCTCAGCGTAGCATAATGGCGATGGTGGGTGGACAGTATGCGCTCAACAGCATAATCTCGAAAGTGACCTACGACCCGACAACCGGCGGACAGACAACCACCTACGAGAACGTCAACGGCGTGTGGAACGCCTACGGAATGACGATGTTCAGCTTCCCGTTCAAGCGCAAGAGCTGGTACTACTCCATGATGTCGCGACTCAGCTATTCGAGTACCGTGGGTTTCAACAATGAGGCCTACAACCGCAGCGGTACGTTCTCGCTCCACGTGGCTCCGGGTATCTCGTTCCGCCCCGACAATCTGGAGCTTGAGCTTCGGCCCACCTACAACTACCAGACCACACACAACACCACTCAGACCTCGGCCAACCGCGACATCCACACCTACGGAGCAAGGTTCAACGGCACATACTACGCGCCTTTCGGATTCGTGATAGGCACCGACCTCAACTACAGCTCGTCGAGCGGATACTCCGACGGATACAATACCACGCAGTGGCTGTGGAATGCCTCGCTGTCGTATCAGTTCCTGCACGAGAAGTCGGCCACGATAGCCGTTAAGGTGTTCGACATCCTCGGGCAGAGGCAGAACATCAGCCGCAGCGTCACCGCCAACTACATTCGCGATATGGAGTACAACACGCTCACACGCTATGTGATGTTCACGTTCACCTACAAGTTCACCACCTTCGGCAGCCAAAAGGACAACCCGAAGATGGATGGCTTCGACATTCACGGACGTGGCGGCTTCGGTGGCCCGCGTCGCCCTATGGGGCCTCCTCCCGGACACTAAGCAAGGATATAGGGAAAAATAGAAATAGTTTTGCCATAAACAGCCGAGGGGCGCAGCCGATATTTTTTGAGGCTACGCCCCTATGTTTTTTGTGAAAAACATTGCCGTTTTTGCAGATTGTGGGTAATTTTGTGTCAGTAAAAGAAGATATATTAATATAGGCTTTATGATTAAGAATGCTTTTTATGTCCTTATGTGGACTGTGATAGCGCTTGCCGCTGCGGCGGCACAGTGTGTGACGGCGGCAACCGTCGCATATAGTGGCTATGTGAATGTGACTATGGGTGGCGAGACCACGGCGACAAACATCCCCGGGGAGCTAAAGGTGACGGCCGATGCCGATGGCACTTGCAGCATCACCCTGCCGGGTATGATTGCCGACGGCTCGATTGCCGGAGTGGGAAGTATGGGCGAGATAGTGGTGCCCGGCGTGTCGGTGACCACCGATGCCGATGGCGTGTCGCACTATTCATGCACCGACACCGAGGTGGCTATGCTCGGTGGCATGATGAAGATTAAAGTGAGCGTCGACGGAGTGATTAGGCCCGACAATATGGTTAGGATGAAGGCCCTGCTCGATATGGGCGGTGTTTCGATGCCTGGATTGCCGGCCCTCGATCTCTCCATGACGATGCTTTTCACCACCAATAAGATTTCAGTGACCTCCTTCGACGGATTGATGGATATTGCCGTGGGGAGTCTCACAATAAGCAGGGATGTGGAGAAAACGGTCACCGTGACCAATAATGGCGACGGGACGAGTGAGTTTCTTATTCCCGGACTGACGGTGCAGGGTATAGGCGATATTGGCGATGTGACGCTCGAGGATATCGGCGTAGTGGAGTCGGCCGACGGCTCGTTGGTCTACACCGGCGAGGCTGCGGGGGTAGGCTCGCTGAAAATCGACTGGACTGTGAGCGGCACTGTGAGCGCCGACGGCGTGGCCGAGTTCACTTTCAAGGGCAAGAAGTCGATAGTAGCGTTCACACTCACGTTCAAATCGGCGGTGGAGGAGCCTCCGGTGGCTGTGGTGAGCTATCCGGGCTTTGTGAATGTGATTCGTGACGAGGAAGTGCTTGTTGCCGACCGCAGCGCTACGCTTGCCGTGAGCTATTATGCCGACGGCACCTGCACGCTTGTCATTCCGAGTGTGGCTATCGAAGGCGTGGGTGAGACCGGCGACATTGAGCTCGCCGATGTGGATGTGGCTGAGGGTGCCGATGGCGTGAGGACGCTTACGGGCGGCGCTCAGGGAATTAAGATACTTGGCGGACTCGTGTCGGCCGATGTGTCGATTGCCGGTACTATCGATACAGCCGATGTGGTCGACTTGCGGGCCGACGTTTCGGCAATGGGCATGGCTCTCGTATTCACCTTTACCACCGAGGCTGTGGGAGGAGTGGGGGCTACGCGTACCGCCGCCGATGCGCGTGTCGACGTCTATGATTTGGGCGGTGTGTGCCTGTTGCGTGGTGCCACCCTTGTCGAGGCTGCCCGGTCGCTCCCGAAAGGCCTTTATGTGGCAGGTAGTAGGGTTATTGTTGTTGAGTAGTTGATTTATAAATAATTATCCAAATAATTGGGGGTAAGATGCCGAAGTGGCAACTTGCCCTCAATTATTGTTTTTTGATGACAAAATGCGAGAAAATAAACTTTTTTGAAAAATTTATGCTGAAAAATTTGCAAGATTTGTTGCAAATAGATACTTTTGCATCGGAAAAGATTGCAAAAGGGTAATAAAAAGCCGATATAGCTTGCAAAATGCCTATATAGGTGGTGTTAGGCGGGCGAATGTGAGGCTGAGGAATTAGACTATAAAAACAGATATTGAAGATGAAAAAGAGATGGTTGATTTTGTTTAGTTTGGTTGCTTTGACAGCATTGATTGGAGTTACGTTGACGGGGCAAGAGGGAAACTTCAATTTGCCCGACAATATGTCGGCGCAGAGCTATGCCAATATAGCTTGGATGATAACAGCAACGATATTTGTGCTCATGATGACGCCGGGACTGGCGTTCTTCTATGGAGGAATGGTGCGAGCGAAGAATGTTATCAGCACCATGTTGCAGAGCTTCATCGTTATGGGAGCGGTAAGTGTGATTTGGATTGTTTTTGGTTTTGGTCTGTCGTTTGGTAACGACATAGGGGGATTTATTGGCAACCCGGTTGATTTCTTTCTACTTAATCATGTAGGCACCGAGAATATGGGCGCCCCTGCTACGGCGGCATTATCGCAGATCGACTTGAGCGTGACCACTATTCCGCTCGCGCTTTTTGCGCTGTTTCAGATGAAATTCGCGATAATCACGCCGTCGCTTATCACGGGCTCGTTTGCCGAGCGCGTGAAATTCTCAGGATATCTAATCTTTATGATGCTTTGGGTTATATTCGTGTATTGCCCGCTTGCCCACTGGACGTGGCATCCCGAGGGCTTCTTCGCCAAGATGCATGTTCACGACTTTGCCGGCGGCATAGTGGTACATGCCGCATCGGGAGTTGCTGCGCTGACCGGCGCCATCTTCCTCGGCAAGCGCAAGAATGAGGACGCGAAGGCGGCGAATATACCCTTCGTGCTGCTCGGAGCGGCATTGCTGTGGCTCGGGTGGTTCGGTTTCAATGGCGGCTCGTCGCTTGCCGCCGACGGTGTGGCTATATCGGCATTTCTCAACACCAACACGGCTGCTGCCACGGCTATGGTCACATGGGTGTTTCTTGATTGCATCCTCGGGCGTCGTCCGTCGGCGATGGGAGCCGCGATAGGCGCCGTGGTGGGCCTTGTGGCGATAACGCCGAGTGCCGGTTGGGTGACTGTCGGGCAGAGTGTGTTCATCTCGTTCCTCACCACGATAGTGTGCAACGTGGCGGTGACGTGGAAAACCAAGACGCACCTTTTCGACGATGCGCTCGACGTATTTCCCACTCACGGTCTTGGAGGCATAGTGGGTACGATTCTCACCGGAGTGTTCACATACACTTATTTCTATCCCGACGGTGCCGATGCCGAGGTGAGCCGCTGGACGTTCTTCCTCAACCATGTGATTGCGGTGGCGATAGTTTTCGGCTACACGTTCGTAATGAGCTACGTGCTTTATTGGCTCACCAACAAGATGGTGAGGATGAGGGTGTCGGCTAAGAGCGAGCGCATAGGCCTCGACAAGTCGCAGCACGACGAGGAGTACGGCGTGGAGGCACACACCGAGATTGCCGAGGAGGTACCCTCGGAGAGCGAATGGATACGCTCGGTGGGAGAGAACTGAAGCGTAGGCACAAAGAGAAACTGATTAACCTCGATGTTACCTACAATTTAGTGTAATGATTCGAAAGAGAGTTTCTTTGTTTTTATACTAAATTCGGGGGATGGGGCTTGTGTTAAGTCTCATCCCTGTTCTTTATCTGTCGTAGACTTGCAGGCCGTAGGTCTCGATGATTTTTATCAGCTTGTCGGCGTAGGCTGGATCGGTGGCGTAGCCGCAGGCCTTGAGTTGACGCGCCCATCCCTTGTAGTCGGTGGTCTTCAGGCGGAACAGCGGAGCGTAGCGCTTTCGGCTGAGAAACTTGGCATGGTCGGCGAAGCACTGCTCCACGCTTGCGTATTTGCGGTATCTCACCGTCTCGCCCGGCTTGCATATCGTGCGCCCGCTCCAGTCGCTGCTTGCCTTGATGCCGAAGTGGTTGTTGCCGTTCACGGCGAGGTAGCTTGTGCCGCCCGCGCTCTCCAAGATGCCCTGTCCGAGCGTTATGGCGGCAGGGATGCCATATTTCTTGCGGTTGCGCACGGCGGCGTCGGCGTAGGTTGCGATGTATATTTTGCGTTGGGCCGTTCCGTCGCGCAGCGTGGTGCCATTGCGGCGGTCGGAGTCCGTCGGCTGCCGGCCGATGCTTCCGCTGTCGGCGTAGGTAATCTTGTGTGGGGTGCTGCAAGCCGTAAAAATCGCTAAAATGGCTACGCAAAAGAGTGTTGCGGGATTGCAATGTGAAAGTTTTTCCTTATATTTGTGGTAGATAATCATTTTCAATAAAGTTTATATATCATGAAGGAAAAGAATTTGGTTACAAAGATAAGGGTTTACTCGTATAATGAGTTAAGCGAAGCCGATAAAAAATTGATAGATTTGGCAAAATCGGCCACCGGTCGCGCTTACGCTCCCTATAGCCGCTTCAATGTGGGGGCGGCGTTGCTGCTTGCCAACGGGGAGATTGTCACCGGTTCGAATCAGGAGAACGTGGCGTTTCCGTCGGGGACCTGCGCCGAGCGCACCACATGCTTCTATGCCGGTGCCACCTATCCGGGTGTCGGGTTCGTGAAACTTGCCATAGCGGCTTTTCACAACGGTGCGTTCACGCCGAGTCCCGTCTCACCCTGCGGAGCCTGTCGCCAGGTGCTTGCCGAGTATGAGAGGCTCGGGGGCGGAAAATTGGAGATATTGCTCTATGGCGACAATGAGATTTATGTGCTCGATGAGGTGTCGGCGCTGTTGCCGCTTGTTTTCGACGAGAAGCTGTAGCCGGGCAGGTGGCTGTCATTTTTGATAAGAAAAGAGAATGCACGCATGGCAGGCAGAGGCTTGCATTGCGTGCTTTCTCGTGTGTCGCGGGAGCGGTTTGTGCTATTTTGTCGATGTCTTGAGCCATCGGGCGATGTCGTCGAGCACCTCGGGAGCTATTGTCTCCTCGATTTTGCCGTAGTTTAGCCCCTCCATCGCCGATGCGCAGTGCTGGAACAGATGGTTCAATCCCGGATAGGATTTCGTCACGACGCGTTTTGAGTCGATCAGAGCCTTTATCGCACCGAGGTTGGTGTCGGCCTCCACCTGCACGTCGAAAGTGCCTCCAAGGGCAAATATGGGGCATTTAACGGCCTTTATGGCCTCGGTCGGGTCGTATTTGATGAAATTGGTGTACCACGGCGACACTGAGGTCTCTATTTGCTGCCTTACCATTGCCTGTTGAGCCTCGGGAACGTCGCTCAGGCCGAGTGTCGACTCTAATTCCTTTCGCAGCGCGTCGGCATTGGTGCTTCGGTCGATGGCGTCGAGCATTTGCGTCACCTTCGCAAGGGCGTCATCGGGTATCCGCATGCCTGATGACGCCTCGAAAATCATCTCATTCTGTCGCAAAATCAGGTCACGCCCCTTTATGGCGGGAGCGGCAAGTGTCACTATGAAAGCCACGCGGCTGTCGGTTGAGGCGTTGATGAGAGCTATCTGTCCGCCCTCGCTGTGGCCGAGATAGCCAATTTTTTTCTTGTTGATTTCGGGTATTGACGCGAGGAAGTCGAAGGCAGCCTTGGCATCGCGGGCAAAATCCTTTGTGGTGGCTTTGGCGAAATTGCCTGACGACTTGGCGGTGCCGCGGTCGTCGTAGCGCAACACGGCAAATCCGCAGCGGGTTAGGTGGTCGGCAATCACCGCAAACGGGCGGTGTCCGAACAGCTCCTCGTCGCGGTTTTGCGCACCACTACCGGTAATCATCACCACGGCAGGAACATTTTTGGCATTCTCAGGCATGGTGAGAGTGCCGGCAAGCGTCAGCCCGTCGGCGATATTCGTTATCGCTACCTCTCTCACGGTGTAGGGGAATGGCGGCTGTGGCGTCTGTGCGCGCTCTTTAGGCTTCATGGGTGATATGCTGCGTCGAAGTGTCAGGGGCATTGATGCCACGCCTTGCTTGAACGTTCCCGCTATGCTGTCGCCTTGCGGCGTGCCCGTGAATGACGCTCTGAGGGAGCTCACCTCGACGCTCACGGAGGAATCGGATATAGACACCGAGTTGCATGGAATGCCGAAAGCATTCTGGTCGGGGCTGTCGAGAGTGCACGTGGCGGCGCCATTGTCGTCGGTGCCGAAATTGAAGTTGAGTTTCAGCTCAAGATTTGCCTGCGGCACCTTCAGGGTCCCGGTCCATTGTCCGTCGATGCCGGCAAGACCTTGCAAAGCCACTGCAATCGCCACAAGAATAGATGATAATCGTTTCATAAATAGCAGAATGAATTGAGTAAATAAGACGGGGTGATAAGTCGATGCAAAATTAAGATAATAATCCGATTCGGCAATACCGCCACGCAATTTTCCCCAAGAATCCACTTAAATAGTGCATGCCGTCAGAATTGGAAGTAGATGAACGGCTGAATCTCGGTGCTTTTCATCTGCACGACAAGGAAAATCATCACCACGAGCACAAGCACATAGACGGCGAATGGAGCGCGCTCCATAGTAGCTTTTGCCCATTGCTCCCACTTGGCGGGAGTGTAGTGTAGAGCGAAGCCTATGACAATGAGCGTGAACACCTTCAGGTATCCGCCCACAAGCTGCGTGAACAGCTCGGGATGGAATGAGCAGGCAATCTGCCGCAGCATTGTCATGGAGTTGCTGAAATCGGTGTTGCGGAAGAATATCCAGCACAGGCACACGAAGTGGAACGTGACAATCACGTTCAGGGCATGCCTCCACCACCTGCCACGCTCTCCAACCTTAAATCCGGTTACCGTCATCCACATCTTGTGCAAGGCGAGGGCTATGCCATGCAGCAATCCCCACACCACGAAGTTCCACGACGCCCCGTGCCACAGTCCGCCGAGAAACATGGTGACAATCAGGTTGGCGTATTGGCGCACGCGGCCCTTGCGGTTGCCGCCGAGCGATATGTAGAGATAGTCCTTAAGCCACGACGAGAGCGATATGTGCCATCGGCGCCAGAACTCGGTGATCGACGCCGATTTGTAGGGACTGTCGAAATTGATGTTGAAATGGAAACCGAGCAGCAAGGCTATTCCTATCGCCATGTCGCTGTAGCCCGAGAAGTCGCAGTAGATTTGCAGCGTATATCCGTAGACGCCCATCAGGTTCTCCACGCCCGAGTATAGTGAAGGGTCGGCGAAGATGCGCTCCACGAAGTTCACGCTGATGTAGTCGGAGATTATCACCTTCTTGAACAGGCCTGAGGCTATGAGCCACACGCCCCGGCCCATCATGGCGTGGGTCACCATAAGCGGGCGGCGAATCTGCGGGATGAAGTCCTTGGCCCTCACTATGGGGCCTGCCACGAGCTGCGGGAAGAACGACACGTAGAAAGCGTAGTCGAGCAAGGTCGTGAGCGGCTCGATGCGGCGTCGGTACACGTCGATGGTATAGCTCAGCGACTGGAATGTGAAGAACGATATGCCCACCGGCAGGAAAATGTCGAGCGCGTCGAAGTGCAGCCCTGTGGCCGCCGCCCAGATTTCGCCAAAGAAGTTGGTGTACTTGAAATAGCACAGCAAGCCGAGGTTTATGGTCACGCTGAGCGCAACGAGCCACTTTCGGGCGGCTTGGCGCGCGGTGCGGCTCATTGCCCGGGCTATGATGAAGTCGCTCACGGTGACTATGGCAAGCAGGAAGAAGTAGAACCCGCTGCTCTTGTAGTAGAAATAATAGGAGAAGCATGTGACGAATATGATTCGTGCGGTGTCGGCACGCCTCAGTGCCGCATAGACGAGCATAAATGCCGCAAACAGCCACAAGAACACTCCGCTGCTGAATATCATAGGCTCGGCAGGGTTGTAGCTCAGCAACTCCAAAACGCGGTCGCATAACTGCGCCGTCCATTCATGGCTCATTGTCCCACCTCCTTTCCGCTCTCATACGCCTTTCGCCTCTCGTAGCGCTCCCGGCCATATTCCATGGCCTCAAAAAGCAGCCGTGCCAACTTCTTTCCGCCGCGGAAGTTGATGTGCGTGTAGTCGAGATTCGCCTCTTTGTCGGCGGCCATCTTTGCTATGCTGCCCTCGCCGCCCATAGCGTCATACATGTTCCAGAATGCGATACCGCTCTCGGCGGCCACTGCTTGCTGATATTTGATAAGATTCTTCACGCCCTTCATGGTGCGCATCTGCCCGTCGACGCGCTCATCGCGGTCGCCGAGGCTCACGAGCAGGAATCCGGTGCCCGGCATGCACTCCTTCATCTTGGCTATGGCAGAGGTCATATCCTTCCGGTAATGGTCGTATTTCACGCCTTTCGGAGTGGCTACGTTCAGTCCGTAGACGAGTATCACAAGGTCGTAGTGACGCGCGCGGTCGAATTTGCGCAGCATCTCGTCGTGCACATAGCCGAGGTTGGTGCCCGGACTTCCGCGCAGCGAGAAATTGTCGAGCACAATGCCCCTGTCGGCCTCCATCGTGGCTCCATAGAATATGAAATTGTGTCCGCGGAGCGACGGCCGCCAACGGATGCTGTGAATGGTGTCGGCAACCGTCAGGCACTGAATCTCGCTTGAGGGTGCCACCCTGAACTCGCGCGCCTTCTTCCCACCATTGATTGTCGCCTTTATGCGGCAACTGTCGGGTGCAATGAGGTAGAGCGATGACCGGAAGCATGTGTCGAGCCGCGTGCAGTATTTTTTCTGTCCCGTGAGCGACATCCAGGCTGCGCTGTCGGGGTGGAAATAGTGCCCCGAGATTATGCCGTGAGAGCGGTTGTAGGGGCCGCCGCCCACCGAGTTTCTTGCCGTCCAGCCGCCAAAGTGGTGAATAACCGAGCGGCGGAATCCGGCAATCTCCGACGTTATCGTCACAAAGCCTACGCCGCAGCCGCCGTAGCGGTCTTGCAGCAAGTTGCGGAGGTCGGCAGTGAGGATGTCGCCCTCGATATATGAGTCGCCGAGCACGGCAATGCGAACAGGGCGGTTGAGTGTCGGTAGATGGTTCAGGGCTTCGTAGAACGGTGCCATGCCGCGGTAGTCGAAGCTGTAGTCTTCGATACACGTCATGCCGCTCTTGCAGGAGTCGACAAACTCCCCCTTACGCTTCATTACCACCGAGTCGAGCGCAACTTCGGTCTCGGAGGTGCTGTCGGGGTCGGCATCGCGCAAGTCGGCAAGCAGGTCGACGCGTCGCAGCTCCACGTCGCCAATCGACATGTCGGGCAGGAAATAAGCTCCCAGTAGCACCGCAATGGTGGCAAGAACCAACCACAAGACCCTATTAATGTAATTTTTGTCCATATAATACCAATCGGTTGGCAAAATTAGTGCAAGGCGAGTGTAATGGCAAATAAAAACGTAAGTTTTTAATTTGCATAACCGAGCCGCCGCCAAATTTATGAAAAATTAGTGCAAGGCGAGTGTAATGGCAAATAAAAACGTAAGTTTTTAATTTGCATAACCGAGCCGCCGCCAAATTTGTTAAAAATTGGCACAAAATTTATCCAAATGAAAAAATGTTGCCGAAAAGAGTTGGGCGATGGAAATTAATTCCTACCTTTGTAATTACCACTTTTTTAAGCTGAAGAAATTGAAAATTTACGATAATGAAGAAGTTATTAACCTTTGCAGCAAGTTTGTTTGCTTTTGCGGCGCTCTATGCCGCAGCTCCGTCGGGCTATTACAGCTCGCTCGACGGCAAGTCGGGAGAGGCTTTGAAGAATCAAATCCACGACATTATAAGTGCGCATACACAATTGACGTATAGCAGCTTATGGAATTATTTCCCTCAGACCGACGCCTATCCCGAGCCGGTGAATGGACGGACGCTCGTGTGGGATATGTACTCCGACAACTGGAATACGCGCCAGTATTACTACTACGGGGGAACAAGAGGCCTCAACCGCGAGCACTCGGTGCCAAAGAGCTGGTGGGGCAACTCGGGAAGCTCCAACTCCGATATTGAGAAGTTCCTTGCCGGCACCGATCTCATGCACCTTTTCCCCTCCGACGGTAATGCAAATATGCGTAAGAGCAACTATCCGCTTGGCGAGGTGGAGATACCCACATTCGACAATGGCGTGTGCAAGGTGGGATATGCCACCACGGGACAGGGCGGTGGCGCGAGCTATGTGTTTGAGCCCGACGATGAATATAAGGGCGATTTTGCCCGCGTATATTTTTATATGGCTACATGCTATCAGGACTATACGTGGAAATACACATATATGTTTGTCGATAAGTCGACAAACTATCTGTCGCTGAAGCCATGGGCTTACAATATGCTATTGGAGTGGAGCCGCAACGACCCTGTGTCGCAGAAGGAGCTCGACCGCAATGAGGCGGTGTATCGCATCCAGGGCAATCGAAATCCCTACGTCGACGATCCGATGCTTGTGGAATATGTGTGGGGCAATCGCCAGGGACAGAAATATTCGGCCGATCATCCTACCGGCGATCCTGAGCTTATAAGCCCCGTGCAGGATTCGGAGCTCGACTTCGGCGAGGTGGCTCTCGGCTCTACGCAGAGCGTGGATCTTTTTGTGAAAGGATTGAACATCACCGGATCGCTCTCGGTGACCATCTATCGCAACGATGCTGCGATGTTTAAGGCTCAGGTGAACAGCATAGCGGCAAGCAATGCCAATGGCGAGGACGGCTACAAGCTGCGCATCAACTACACGCCGACGGCTGTAGGCAGCCACTCCACGCGGCTTGTGCTGTCGGACGGCGGCTTGTCGGGCAGTGTGGGCGTGTCGCTCAAGGCTGCGTGCCTGCCCGTCCCGACGCTTTCCAAGCTCACCGCCTACGAGGCTTCCAACGTGACTGCGACGAGCTATCGCGCATCGTGGAGCGAGGCTCCCGAGACTGTGGACTACTATGTGCTCACACGTACCGTGTACGATGGCTCAACGCTGACTACGACCGAATATTTGATCGACGAGACATCTTGTGATTTCGACGATCTGAAACCGGGCGAGACTCACACCTATTCAGTCAAGTCGAGCCGATTAGGCTACCGCTCGGTGGCATCAAATGAGATAACGGTGAGCAGTGCCGGTGTGACCGGCGTCGCTGCCGACAAAGGTCTTGCTGTGGTGGCATATTGCGACGGGGTGGTGCGCTTCATCTGTAGCTCCACACAGACGAATTGCCGCATTTTCAATGCCTATGGCATGCTTGTGGATGTGATTGGCACCGTTGAGCCCGATACGCTTGTCAGGCTGCCGCTTGGCGTGTATCTCGTGACTACCGACCAGTGCCCGCGCCCAGTTAAGGTGCTCGTGCGGCAGTAGTGTGGCACGACTCTTTATTTCACTATCAGCTTGACGTATTCGCCATTGCTCATTCGCACTATGTGTAAGCCCTGCTCGTCGGGGCTTACAGGTTGCCCCATTATGTTGTAGTGCTGCGTTACCGTGGGAGCGTCGGCGCTCACTTTGTCGATACCCGAATACTCAAATTCGAAATCGTCGCCAATGGCAAACGTTGAGCCGTCGTAGGCAGCGTTAACCGTCTGTACGCCCCATGAGAATTTGCCCGATTTTTTTAGGAAGAATCTCACGGATTTATTCCCGAAGGCGTTGCCGAAGGTGTTGGTCATGCGCACGCCGTCGAGCTCACCGCCTATGATCGACGTGCAGCTGTTGAGCAGCTTGCCGTCGGCATCTTTCACAAAGAACTCATAACTCTCGCATCCGTGAGCCGATGCCGGGGCCTCCCATGAGAGAGTCACTGAGTTGTCGCCTACGCTCGCTGTAAGTCCTGTGGGGGCATCGGGGCGCTGCTGAGCCTCGTTGGAGTTGGATGCCACAACCATCGTGCGGCCCATCTGCTTGCTTGTGAGGTACACCGCATCCTTGAAGTAGCCCTGACAGCAGTAGTCTTTCACGCCGTCGCCATTCCAGTCGATGAAAGCCATGGTGTGCGACATAGCGCCCGGTAGCTGTGCGAAGCATGCGAATGCCCCCATGCTTTTCTCGTTGGAATAGACGTGGGCTGTAGTGGACTCGATTCTGTCGTTAAGCCCCGACACAACAAGGTCGTAGTCGCCGTCGCCGTCCCAGTCGATTACTCCTGCTGCCGTCGGCGAGGAAAAGACGGTGTAGTTGGTATATTTGAGATATCCTGCCACCTCCTTGAACGATGGGATGTCTCCGCCCTTGTTCACATACACTTTTTGCTCGAACGCCGTGCCTCCGGCATAGGAGTCGCCCGACCCCGCGAGGTAGAAGTCCATCAGGCCGTCGTTGTTGAAGTCGGCCACTTGAAGTGTTCCGCCAGCCTTGCGTACCACCCCCGAGCCGCTATCGTTGATGCCTACGGGAGCGAAATTGCCGGGATTCTCCGCACTGTTCAGATATATCTCGGTGAGGCACGTCATATTGTCGACGCCACTCACTTTTGCGGAGATTATGAAGTCGCAGAAGCCGTCGTTGTTGAAGTCGGCCGCATGCACTATCGCATTTGTGAGGTTATAGTCAGTAATGAACGGTATTGCCTCGAAAGTGAAGCTGTCGGCGTCGTTGCCGAGATTGTGGAGCAGGTAATTGTAGCATTTAGTGCCTTGATTTCCGAGGCAGACGATGTCGGTAAGGCCGTCGTTGTCGAAGTCGAGCACCGTGCCTGTGTGAGGCGCGCGGATGTCGAAATCAAGCACGTTTCCGTCGGTGTCGACTACCCTTATGTCGGCTGGGCGGAAAGTCCCGTCGCCATTGCCGAGAAACACGCCCTCGCTGCCGAGATTGTTCACATAGACGTCGTCGGTCACGCTCTTGCCTATCGCCTCAAAAGCCACAATGTCGATTATTCCGTCGTGGTTGATGTCGCATGGCAGCATGGTGGGGTAGTCGGCCACTTGAATTGCCGAAGCCGTGCCGTCGAGATCTTTCCAACACTTTGCTGTCGCGTCCCACAGGCTGATGTGCATGGCACGACGCTTTCCTAACCCGTCTTTTGAGATGGTGTTGGTGATGTTGCGCGTGGCGCCACCCGAGATTAGGTCGAGGTGTCCGTCGCCATTGAGGTCGGCTACGAGGCTGCCGCCGCGCTCATATCCGCGGTTGATGTCGATATATATCGATTTCTCGAAGCCTAAACTTTTCTCGCCTTTCTTCACCGGGCGTATAAATGGCTCTTTTGCCATCTCAAGCATGTCGCCGTTGAATTGCATAGAGCCGATGTAGGTGAGTCGGGGATGAATCGACGTCGTGCTGTTGTGCGCATGGAATGCTATTCGCGTGTTGCCGTCGGCATCGTTGAAGATTGTGTGGTGCCCCGTCCCCACCAAATCGTAGGGTCTGTGCAGAATGGGATTGCCGGTCGACTTAGTCCATTTAGGCGACTTCAGCGATGTGCTTGTGGCGTAGCCTACGGCGTAATCCTGACTCTCATAGTTGTTGGCTGAATATGTGAGATAGTATATTCCATTGTGTTTCACCACATTAGGACCTTCTATGACTCTCGGCCAAATATTTTCCCACGCTTGTGAAACCGATAAGCAATGTGCCAGAGTGCCCGATTTCGGTGTCATATAGTCGGATTCAAGCTCACACATCCAGATGCAGTTGCCGTCGGTAAAACGCACGAAAAACAGGTAGGCTGATCCATCGTCGTCGACGAACATCGACGAGTCGATGCACTTCTCCGAGCCGATGATGCTTTCCATCTGATACCCGCCTACTT
>JBJEKJ010000010.1:0-18418 GCA_051878575.1 Muribaculaceae bacterium
AGAGCGTCTGCCTTACAAGCAGAGGGTCGGCGGTTCGAATCCGTCAGCGCCCACCACAGTAGAAGCACTTGCAGTCATCCGCAAGTGCTTTTTTCATGCCAGAACCCTCATTCTGAAAACAATTCGTAAAACAAACTCGAAATTAATTCCATAAATCTCCTTGATTATCACTGAGCCTCACACACATAGCAACTCCACCTTTTGCTGCTTAGGTGACGTCGCCGCTTTACTGCTGATGTGACATCGCCGCCCTGCCAACCTGAAATATCGGCTGTGCGCAAAAAAGGTGGGGATTTTGGGGACAGCTCAAAAAGGCGGGGATTTCTGCATATTGAATTTATGCACAGGTTTTTTTGCATAGGGGATTTCTGTACAGGGTATTTTCAATGCGTAAAACATGCCCGATGTAGGCGTGAGGCGTGGGTGTGAGCAACGACTTTCAGAACTGCCTCGGACGGCTCGAAAACACATACAAGCTCGCGCCGTGCGTCAACTCGTAAACTTGTCGGGTCTTGTTGACGTAAAGGAGGTCCTTCCTGATGATTCCCTCAAAATTCTGCGTGCCGAGCTGGCATAGCCTTAGTCGCCCCCTTGTCCATGCTTCGCAAGTTCCGGTTTTGAGTGTGGGCTCATTTCGGTGTCAACCCGGGTCATCGGGAGGCGACGACGAGGAGCGCAAGTGCCACGAGGAGTATTGCGAGGTCGATTAGCTTAAGCCTTATGTTTTTCTCGCGAAGCACTATGGCTCCGTAGAAGAACGACACGAGAACGCTGCCGCGGCGTATCATCGACACTACGCTGATCATCGAGCCGTCGAGCGAGAGGGCGTAGAAGTATGCCAAGTCGGCAAGGGTGAGAAACAGCGCGATGCATGGAATGGTCCATCGCCACACGAATGGAGTGCCGTCGGCATGACGTCCGCGCTTTAGCAGGGCTATCGTGGTGCCCATTATGAACATTTGGTAGAGCGAGTACCACGCCTGCACCTCAAGGGCGTTGAGCGAGCGTAGCAGGTATTTGTCGTAGAGTCCCGAGATAGCCCCCATTAGGGTCGCGCCGAATGCGAGCCAAATCCACTTGTTGCTTTTCACCGAGAAACCCTCTTTACGTCCGACGAGGCTTATGAAAATGAGCGATGCGAATCCGAGCAGGGTTCCCGCCCATTGCAGTGTGTTAAGCCGTTCACCGAATATCAGCATGGCTCCCACGAGCACCAAGATTGGGCGTGTGGCGTTGATTGAGCCGGTGATGGTGAGCGGCATGTGCTTTATGGCGAAGTATCCCATTATCCACGATGCCAGCACGATGGCCGATTTCAGCAGTATCATAAGGTGGCTTGAGGCATTGCCGCCGAAGCCCCATGAGCCGTCGGCTATGTTGCCTATCACCACTGGCGACATGAGCAGTGCGCCTATAAGCGTGTTAAGAAACAATACGGTGAGCACGTTGTTTCCACGCAGCGACATTTTCTTGAAAATGTCGTAGATGCCGAGGCTCACCGAGGATATTATGGCAAGTGTGATCCACATAGCTATATAGCGTCAGTCGTTTGATTTCGGGTGATATTATCTCTTGTTTTTCGTGAGTCGGAAAGTGTGGTCGACAAGCGGCGGAATCTCCTGCTCGTAGTGCGTCACATATACTAATGAGCGCCCTTTGCTTTCAAGCATGCGCTCGATGATGCGGGCTACGAGGCGCTTCTGCTCCATGTCGAGTCCGTGCAGCGGCTCATCGAGAATCAGCAGTGGGGCGTTCTTGATGAATGTGCGGGCTAAGAGAGCCATGCGCTGCTCGCCCGACGACAGTGTGCGGAATGGTCGTGCCGCAAGGTGCCCGATGCCGAGTGCGTCGAGCCATTGCCGTGCCCGACGGCGCATGTCGTCGCTGATGCGTCGGAAGCAACCGGTGTTGTCGTGCAGACCCGATGCGACCACGGTGATGGTGTCCTCGCCATTGTTGAAATAGAGATGCATCTCAGGCGATATGTACCCTATGCGACGCTTGATGTCCCAAATGCTCTCGCCGCGACCTCGCCGACGGTCGAAAATCGTGATGTCGTTGCTGTAGCCCTGAGGGTTGTCGGCATAGACGAGGCTCAGCAGCGTGGATTTACCCGATCCGTTCTCTCCAAGCAGCGCCCATCGCTCGCCGGCTCCCACACGCCACGATACGTCGCTGAGAATCACCGCCGAGCCGTAGCGCACGTCGCAGTGGCGCAGCTCGAAAGCACATTCGTAGTCGACAGGCTCACGCAGCGTAACATCGGGAATAGCATCCGCTCGGCCTCGGCTCTTAAACAGCTTTCCTGCATCGGCGAGGATGCCGGGCATCCCAAGCTCAGCCACCGATAGCATCTCGCCTACGCATAGTCGCTCTATGGGCAGCACATAGTCGGTGAATATTGGGATGTCGCCCGTGTTGCACAGCAACAGCAGCACCGCGGTGCCCTGAGCCGCAACGCTCCTTAGCAGCTCGTCGAGCAGCTGTCGCGAGGCCGCATCGAGTCCTATATAAGGATTGTCGATGATAAGAATGTCGGGGGTGTCGGTGAATAGGTTGATTATTAGGAATTTGCGCAGTTCGCCACTCGACAGGAAATTTATGCGCTTGTGCAGAATGTCGTCGATTGACAGCCGTCGGCAGAGGTCGTGCCAACGGTCGGAGGGCATTTTCCCGGCTATTAGTTCCTCTACTGTGGGAATGCCGTCGCTTGCCGTAGATTCGAAGCGCTGCTGATAATAGGCATCGGCACAGCCGGTGAGCGAGTGTATGTCGGCAAACTCAATGCTTTTGATTCTAAGCGACTTTTTGTCGCCCAAAATCACGTTCATACCGATGTTCCATCCTTTCTCGATAATGTTGCCCAGCGTAGTCTTCCCGGACCCGTTCTCACCCACAATGGCGTAGGTGGCGCCGCGCCTGATGGCAAATGGGCGGGGAGTCGACAATTTGATGCCAATATACTGCAAACTGCTGCTCCTCACCTCGATAAGCGTAGAATCTTGTAGTCTCATCTCAATCTCACCTAAAAACACCGCAAAGTTACTACGTTTACAAAACAATTACAACACTTCCCCACATCTTTCCCCAAAAACAAGGAGATGTGCGATTTTCGGCGAGGAGGGCGTGGAATATCGAGGATTATGTGTAATTTTGCAATATTAAATGAAATGTGAATGACCGACAAATCGACTTTCGACAATTGCACCGTTGAGTTCCACACTCTCGGCTGCAAGCTCAATTTTGCCGAGACCTCCACTATAGGCAGAATCCTGGCTGAGCGGGGTATTCGCCGGGCACAGCCGGGCGAGATACCCGACATCTGTGTGGTGAATACTTGCAGCGTGACCGAACTTGCCGACAAGAAGTGCCGGCAGAACATCCGCAGGCTTATAGGCAAGTATCCCAATGCGCTGATGGTGGTGACGGGCTGCTACGCACAACTCAAGAGCGAGGAGGTGGCAGGCATAGAGGGCGTCGATATCGTGCTCGGCAGTGAGCGGAAAATGGAGATTTCGGAGTATATCGACCGCTGGCTCGCCTCGCGCAAGCAGGAGGTGGAGGTGACTCCGGCAAAGGACATACGCTCGTTCAGCCCGAGCTGCTCGCGCGGCGACCGCACACGCTATTTCCTGAAGGTGCAGGACGGTTGCGACTACTTTTGCAGCTATTGCACCATTCCGTTCGCACGCGGACGCAGCCGTAGCGGCACCATAGCGTCGCTTGTGGATCAGGCGCGCGAGGTGGCGGCCGAGGGCGGCAGGGAGATCGTGATTACCGGAGTGAACATCGGCGACTTCGGCAAGAATACCGGTGAGCGGTTCATCGACCTCATTCGTGAGCTCGACAAGGTGGACGGGATAGAGCGCTACCGGATATCGTCGATTGAGCCCGACTTGCTCACCGATGAGATTATCGGCTTCGTGGCAAGCTCGCGCAGCTTCATGCCACATTTCCACATACCGCTGCAAAGCGGAAGCGACACCGTGCTGAGGCTTATGCGCCGGCACTACGACAGTGCCCTGTTTGCCCACAAGGTGGAGATGATAAAGCGCCTTATCCCCGACGCTTTTATCGGTGTGGACCTCATGGTGGGTACGCGTGGCGAGACCGAGGAGCTTTTCAAGGAGTCGTACGGCTTCGTGGAGTCGCTCGACGTGACACGCCTGCACGTTTTCCCCTATTCCGAGCGCCCGGGCACGCTTGCCCTGCGCACAATCGACTATGTCGTCGACCAACACACCAAGAGCGTGCGCGCGGCAAAGATGATTGCGCTCTCCGACGGCAAGCTGCGCTCATTCATGCGGCGATATGCCGGCACCGTGCGCCCCGTGCTCTTTGAGCAGCCCCAGGAGGGAATGCCGATGCACGGGCTCACCGACAACTACATCCGCGTGGAGGTGGCCGGCTACGACCCGGCGATAGTCAATACCGTGGTGCCCGTAAGGCTTGTGGACATCTCGCCCGACGACCCCGATACGATGACCGGCGTGATTGTGGAGCCAAGCTCCGACAATGCTCGACAGGATGATTCACTGACAATGAAAAATAACACTCAGCTATGAAAACTACTACTAAAATTGCCTACGCTCCGGTCGACGGACTGCTGCATCTTCTGGCCTTGATGCCCTTAGGCGTGCTTTATGTGATTTCCGACTTTGTATTCGTGATTCTCTACCACATCGTGCGCTATCGCCGCAAGGTAGTCGACAAGAACCTGCGAGAGTCGTTCCCCGAGAAAGCCGAGGCTGAGCGCAAGCACATAGCGCGTGATTTCTACCATTTTCTTTGCGACTACTTCGTGGAGACGGTTAAGCTGCTCCACATCAGCGACGATGAGATGCGCCGACGCATGGAATTTCGCGACGTCGACCTTATCGACCGCTGTATCGATGGCGGACGCTCGGTGATAATCTATTGCGCTCACTATTGCAACTGGGAGTGGCTACCGTCCATCGCACTGTGGTTCAATAGCAATAATGCCAAGCAGAAAGTGGTGAACTCCCACGTCTACCGACCGCTGAAGAATGAGTGGTTCGACGACTTCTTTCTGCGTCTGCGCAGCCGCTACACGGTGAATTTCACCAAGAAGTCGGTGTTTCGCGACCTTATTCGCCTGAAACGCGACGGCCGGTACTCCATAACCGGATTCCTGAGCGACCAGCATCCGAGTCTCAACGACCCGGGGCACATAACCCATTTTCTCAATCACCCCACTGCCATGATTTCGGGCACCGAGACGCTCGCAAGGCGGCTCGACTTCGCGGTAGCCTATTTCGACATCGAGCGTGTGCGCCGAGGCTATTACCGTTGCACCATGCGGCCTGTCGCCCTCGAGCCAAATGCCGTGGAGCCGGGAGTGATTACCGAGCGCTACACGCGCATCCTTGAGGCGAGCATCCGTCGGCAGCCCGCATTCTGGCTGTGGACACACAAGCGATGGAAACATGAGGTGAAACTCAACAAAATCTGACAATCATAATGGCAATAACCGACAACAACATGCAAGGCAACAAGCCCGTAGCTGTGATAATCCTCAACTGGAACGGCGTGAGGCTGCTGAGGGAGTTCCTCCCATCGGTGGTGAGGTGCACCAATCCCGAGATAGCCGACGTGGTGGTGGCCGACAACGGAAGCTCCGACAACTCGCTTGAGGTGCTCGAGCGTGAGTTCCCCGAGGTGAAAGTGCTTCCTCTTGACAAGAACTATGGCTATGCCGAGGGCTACAACCGAGCCGTCAAGGCCACGCATTATGAGTACACCGTGCTGCTGAACTCCGATGTCGAGGTGACGCCCCATTGGGTGGAGCCGATGCTCGACTATTGCCGTGAGCATGGCGACGTGGCGGCTTGCCAGCCAAAGATTCTTGCCTATACCGACAAGCGCATGTTCGAGTATGCCGGAGCGGCGGGCGGATTCATCGACCGTTTGGGCTATCCTTACTGCCGCGGGCGCATCTTCGCATCGATTGAGGAGGACAAGGGGCAGTATGACACCCCGATAAGCCTTTTTTGGGCATCGGGAGCCGGGTTGTTCGTGCGCACCGAGGCCTATCTTGCCGCCGGAGGGCTCGACCGCCTGTTTTTTGCCCACATGGAGGAGATTGACCTATGCTGGCGCATACATCTGCTCGGGTTCGACATCCGTTTTGTGCCCGATAGCGTGATCTATCACCTCGGTGGCGGCAGTCTGCCTGCCGGCAATCCCCGCAAGACCTATCTCAATTTCCGCAACAATCTGCTGCTGCTCTACAAGAACCTGCCATTGAGGGAGGGGCGCCGCAAGCTGTTCGTCAGGCGGCTTTACGACACGCTCGCCTTCGCGATGTTTGTGGCGAAGCTCGATTTCCCCAATGCCAAGGCAGTGCTTCAGGCGCATCGCGACTTCCGCACCATGCGCAAGCACTATGTAGGCTGTCAGCCCGCCGACCGTAACTTGCTGCGCGAGCATCAGGGATGCCGTTGCAATATAGTTCTCGACTACTATCTGCGCCGTCGCCGCACATTCGCATAGCGACGGCAATGCCTAATGCGGTAGTAGTAGGAAAGATGTGTATAAAAACGTTAATATTTCGGTGCGATAAAATATTCAGGCAAAATTTAAGTTTATACTATATAAAGCAAGAGGAAATTTCGGCTGCCGACAATTTATAGTGATACACCGATCTATAAAATAACATTTGACAGAGGCCGATGCAGGCAGCCGTGGAGAATGACTTTTTTCAAGAATCATGTTTATTTAATTATCTATATTTATCTGATTTTTGATATGAGAAAATTTATTTTTTCAGTCGTTTGCTTAATTGGAATCATAACTGGAATTCAAGCTCAAGCAGTAAAGATTCAAAGCAAATTAGCAATTATGACACCGGGAAATGAGGCGGTGGAGTATGACCTTAAGGCCGATGCCAATGGTGTCATGAGTGCAGGCAAAAGCCTGCCGGTGGAAGTCCGACAGACCCTCACGGCAACGCCGGGAGGCACGGAAGTGGCAGTGACGATTACGGCTACTGCCGATGTGGTGTACTATAACCTCAGTCAGGTTTGCCCTATCGAGGGGGCCCGACATGGCGATTGCGAGTTCTACATGCCCGGGTTCTGGTATCACAAGAACCTGCGTTCGCCCAAAGAGGCGCCATCGTTTCACACATCCGACAGCTGGGAGGTGCGCGAGGATCGTCTCAGCTCTCCGCTGACGGGAATCTACAATCCTGCCGACGGCAGCTACGCCACCGTGCTTCGCGAGCCAGGTGATCCGAGCGAGTGTGTGCTCCAAAACCTTAGCGGCGATGTGATACTCACCGGCAAGACCTCGGTGGGCTCCACAGGATTCCGCAATGTGGGCGGCAAGCCTGCTCTCGTGTTCAGCTTCCCCTACGTTGAGGCTCCGAAACGCTACATCCGCAAGCTCACGCTGATTCCCGCCGTGCGCACTTTCGACAAGCTCACAAAGGGCGAGAAGCGCACCGTGAAGTGGCTCGTAAACAGTGGCAAGGCCCAAGATTTCAGCCAATTCGTGGAGCAAGTGTGGAACTACACCTACGATACCTTCAAGCCTCAACCGGTGAATACCGGCTACACCGTGGAATATGCCAAGAACACGCTGTCCAACTTCTTCAAGGAGAGCTACAATGGCGCCTACGACCTGAAATTCTACTCTGGTGAGGCTTTGCACACCGACATTTGCGAGAAAATCGCCGCCTACCAAATAGGCTTCGTCGGACGCACACTGCTCAATGCCTTCAATGCGCTTGAGTATGGCGAGGCCAACGGCCGTGCCGACCTTGTGGCCGACGCCAACTCGGTGTTCGACAGCCATCTCGCACACGGATTCTCGCCAAGCGGGTTCTTCTTGGAGTGCGGCGACGTGGCAACGGGACGCTACAATAAGGTGCTGAGCATCCGCAGGCAGTCGGAGGGCGTTTTCGCCGTGCTGTTCTATCTGCAATATGAGAAGGAGAAGGGGCGCAAGCATCCCGAGATGGAGGCCCGAATCAAGACCGTGCTCGCAAGCCTGATGAGCCTTATTCAGCCCGACGGCAGCTTCCCGCGCAAGTTTGATGCCGAGAGGAATATCATCGACGGCACCGGCGGCAGCACGCCTTCGGTAACCGTGCCGCTTGCGATGGCCTACAAATACTTCAACGACAAGAAATATCTTGAGTGTGCGAAAAAGACGATAGCTTATCTCGAGAAAGAGATTATCGACAAGGCCGACTACTTCTCGTCGACGCTCGACGCCAACTGCGAGGACAAGGAGGCTGCGCTCGCCGCTACCACGGCTCTCTACTATATGGCTCACGTCACTAAGGGCGCAGAGCGCGCACACTACTTGCAGCAGTGCAAGAAGTCGGCCTACTTCTGCCTGTCGTGGTACTATCTGTGGGACGTTCCGTTCTCGCAGGGACAGATGCTCGGCGACGTTGGCTTCAAGTCGCGCGGTTGGGGAAACGTGTCGGTGGAGAACAACCACATCGACGTGTTCATCTTTGAGTTTGCCTCGATTCTCGACTGGCTCACAGCCGAGACCGGCGAGGCCCGCTTTGCGGAGTTCGCAAAAGTGATTACATCATCGATGCTCCAGCTGATGCCCGACGAAGGCCACTACTTCAATATCGGCAAGAAGGGATTCTATCCCGAGGTGGTGCAGCACACCTCATGGGACTATGGCCGCAATGGCAAGGGATTCTACAACCATATTTTCGCTCCCGGATGGACGGTGCCGTCGTTATGGCAGATGCTCACCCCCGATCGCGTGGCTGTGTATTTCGGCGAGAAAAAGCGCAAATAATGTAGAGAAGCCAAAAGAGAAAGATTTTACCCCTGTCACAGCTATTTGTGGCAGGGGTAATTTATGTCGGATAACTTGATGTGCTTTATCAGATGATGAAAGCCACCTCCTTGAAGGCGAAGTGTGCCACGGTGCCGTCGGCAAGGGTGAGGATGAGTGTGCCGTCGGGCCTGACGTCGGTGATTGTGGCGCTGATGCGGGTGCCGTCGGGGAGGGCGAACTCATGAGCCTCGCCGTCGTTGCGGTAGAGGCTTGCGAGGTAGCGGCCGTGCATCTCGGCAAAGCGCTCGGGTGTGTAGCCCCTGAAGTCGGTGTGTTTCTCCACGAGCTCGCAGAGGTCGCGCAGCGCCTTCTCAAGGTCGAGCTCCTGCCCCGTGATTTGCAGCAGCGATATTGGATTCGGGGCATTGCTGCGGAACTCAGCCTGATTGATGTTGAGCCCGATGCCTATTATGGTGGTCTTGATGGCGTTTCCTTGCAGTGAGTGCTCTATGAGCATTCCGCATATTTTCTTGTCGCGATAGTAGATGTCGTTGGGCCACTTTATCGACACGTCGCCGATATAGCGGCTGAGAAACTCCACCACGGCGAGCGATGCTCCCTCGGAGATGTAGAATTGCTCGGCGGGAGCCACTGCCGCATCCTTTATCAGTTGCGAGAAGGTGAGGTTCTTGCCCGGCTCGGCCTCCCAGCTGTTGCCGCGCTGTCCGCGTCCGGCCGACTGGTTGTGGGTGTAGATTACTGTGCCCGATGGCAGTATCGCCGCCATGCGCGCGAGGTAGGTGTTGGTAGATGCAGTCTCGTGCAGAAGTATGTAGCGTGGCATGGCTTATATCTCGGGGAATGTCATTGTGAGAGTCCTCTTTCCTTCGGCGTCTTCCACGATGTCGACGCGCACGGTGTCGTCGGGAAGGAGGTCGGTGATGCGCTCGGGCCACTCGATAAGGCACACCGCGCCCGAGGCGAAGTAGTCTTCCACGCCTATGTCCTCGGCCTCGGCCTCATTCCGGAGGCGGTAGCAGTCGAAGTGGTAGATTAGCTCGGCGGTGGTGTCGCTTCGATACTCGTTGATTATTGAGAACGATGGGGAGTTGGTCACGTCGTCCTCCACGCCGAGGGCCCGGCTCAGGGCGTTGATGAAGGTGGTTTTCCCGGCTCCCATCTCGCCGTAGAACGCAAACACGGTGTATTCGTCCATTGCCTCTACAAATTGCCTTGCGGCTTCGGGCAGAGCTTCAAGCGAAGCTATCTCAATGATTTTCTTGTCCATAAATCGTGATTTCGGTGGTTATTTCTTAGTCATTGTCACAATAGGCACTATCATCTCCTCCATGGAGATGCCTCCGTGCTGGAATGTGTCGCTGTAGTATTGTACGTAGTAGTTGTAGTTGTTGGGGTAGGCCATAAAGTCGCGGTTGGTTGCGAAGATGTAGGTGGTGGAGATGTTTGGCGACGGCAGTCCGAACTGCTCGGGGCGCTTCACCTCATATACGTGCTTGGGGTTGTAGCTAAGATTCCGGCCGAGCTTGTAGCGCAGGTTGGTGTTGGTGTTCTTCTCGCCGATTACCTTTATTGGGTTGTCGACGCGCACCGTTCCGTGGTCGGTGGTCAGCACGATGCGGAATCCCTTCTCTGCTATGCGCTTGAAAATCTCGATTGTGGCCGAGTGCTTGAACCACGACTCGGTGAGCGAGCGATAGGCGGCGTCGGAATAGGCGAGCTCGCGAATCATCTTCGACTCGGTGCGGGCGTGCGAGAGCATGTCCACGAAGTTTATCACAAGCACGTTGAGGTCGTTCACCATGAGGTTGCTGAACTGCTGCAATAGTTTCTCGCCTGCCTGCGAGTCGTTCAGCTTATTGTAGGAGAAGCGGTAGTGCTTGCGATAGCGGTCGAGAATCGTCTGAATGAGCGGCGACTCGTTGAGGTTCTTTCCCTCCTCCTCGTCCTCGTCGACCCACAGGTTGGGAAACATCTTGGCGATGTGTATCGGCATAAGTCCTGAGAAAATGGCATTGCGGGCATATTGCGTGGCGGTGGGCAGTATGCTGCAATATAGCCCGTCGTCGTCGATGGTGAAGTATTCGCTGATAAGCGGCTTCACCATGCGCCACTGGTCGAGACGGAAGTTGTCGATGACTATGAAAAACACTTTCTCGCCATTGTCGAGCAGCGGGAAAATCTTCGTCTTGAATATTTCGTGGCTCATGAGCGGATGGGAGTCGGTTGTCACCCATTTCTCGTAGTTTTTCTTCACGAATTTGGCAAATGCCGAGTTGGCCTCCAACTTCTGCATGCGCAGCATCTCATCCATATTTGTGTCGGCGCTTGCGAGGGTCAGCTCCCAGTGTACGAGCATGCGGTAGACCTCGCACCACTCGTCGAATGTCGAGGCGTCGTTGATGAGCATGCTTATCTTGCGGAATTCTTGCTGATAGTCGAGAGTGGCCTTCTGCGACACCAATGTGCCTGAGTGCAGGTTTTTCTTTATCGATAGCAGAATCTGGTTTGGGTTGACCGGTTTTATGAGGTAGTCGGCAATCTTGTTGCCTATGGCTTGGTTCATGATGTTCTCCTCCTCGCTCTTGGTGATCATTATCACGGGCACGTGCGGCTGCGAGAGCTTGATTTGCGACAAGGTCTCGAGCCCGCTGATTCCGGGCATGTTCTCGTCGAGGATTATCAGGTCGAAATTGGCGTTGTCGGCAGCGTCTAAGGCGTCGCGGCCGTTAGACACGGTCACCACGTCGTATCCTTTTTGCTTCAGAAACATTATGTGGGGCTTCAGCAAGTCGATTTCGTCGTCGGCCCAAAGTATGGTTCCATTGTTCATCATTGTTCCTCCTCTTTTTCTGTATTTTCGGTGTCGGCGGGGGTGTCGGTGGCTGTTGCCGGCTCCTCCTGGGCTTCTTCGGGGGTATCCTCGGGAGCGCTTTCGCCGGGCTCCTCGCCTGTGGCGGCGTCATCGGTCTTTTGGGTATCCTCGGGAGCGCTTTCGCCGGGCTCCTCGCCTGTGGCGGCGTCGTCGGTCTCCTTAGGCACCGTTTTTTCTTCTAAATAATCGAAATATTCTTCGAGCGAGCGGCCTTCGTTGAGCAGTATGTTGAAGTTGTCGACGCTTATGAGCACGTGGCGCACCATAGGCGGTATCGCAAGCTCCTCGTCGGCCTCAAGCACGCTCTTGTAGTGGCTCAGTTCGTTGAAGTTGGCAAATCCCTTGATTATGAGCAGTCCCATGCGGCCAAACGTCATCTGCTCCAAGTCGAAATCCTTCACCACAAATGAGCTGAAATTGTGGCGGGCGACGTTGAACAGCAGCTCGTTGGCCGAGACGCTGTCGGTGGGGTAGGCCATGACGTAGTATTGCGGCTTGTCGCGTCCCTCGGTGAACGGCGTCAGCTTGCGCTCTATGTCGGCTGCCGTTGTGTCGTTGCTCAGGCGTGTCGACCATATCATTCCTCTCACGTTGCTGCCGCCTCCATTGAGCTTGCGCCCCTGTGCCAGCTGCTTGAGCATCGACGATGCCATCGGCGTCATGTCGGTCTCGGGATAGCGCTCGAGCATCTCCTTCAGCGTCGACTTGAATTTGTCGTACTCCTTCTCGGTGACGTAGGCGAGCGCGTCGATAAACATGAATTTCGGCATTATCTTCGAGAGCGGATATCGGCTGTTCATCTCTGAATATGCTGCGTGCACCTCCTCGTTGCGGTTGTTGAGGTAGGCGTCGTAGGCGTTGGCATACATCGTCTCCTGGTCGCGCTCCATGTTGCGCAGGTTGTCGAAGTAGTTGTCGTCTTTCATCGCCATGCCGTAGCTCGACTCGGCGAACTCGGTGGTGATGAGCGTGCGGTATTTCTCGGCCTGTTCCGTATTGTCCATGCGCATGTACATGAGATACATGTTGTAGTAGGAGTCGAGGCGGTAGATGTTGTCGGGGTAGCGTGTCAGCAGGGTTGTGAACTCGGCTATCGAGCTTGGGAAGTCCTCCAACTTGTCCTTCAGAATCACGCCCATGTTGTATAGTCCCTCCTGAATAATGTCGTTGCAGTTGGCACGCTCCTCGTCGGTCTGGGGAATCTGCTTGAGGTAGTATTCCACAAAGTGCGGGTCGTCCTCCTTCTTTTTCTTCTCCTTGTCGACATTCGTCGAGTCGTTGTCGGCCACGTCGGAGCCTCCGTTGCCGTTCTCCGGGTTGCTGTCGCTCTCGAAGTCGTCCATCGAGAATGTGGCCTTGTTTCGGCGTCTCCAGTCGTCTTCGAGCTTGCGGCTTCCCCACGCCTTCTGGAACGCCGTCTTTCCGGCATTCTTGGTGGCGGTGTTGTAGAAGTACCACGACTTGTCGGTATTAAGTTGGAATGATGCCGGTGCGTTGTTGCCGGTGTTGTTTTGGTTGCCCTTTGCCGCTTGCTCGGCGAGATACTCCTCGCGCTTGGCGTTCTCGGCATCTTCCTTCTCCTTTTTCACGAGAGCGTCGACGAGCTTTTGGGCCACAGCTTTCTGCTCCTCGGGCGAGAGCTTGGAGAGCAGGAGCAGCGAGTCTTGCAATTTCACGTTTTGAGCGTAGACGGCAAGCTCGTCGAGCACGTCGGAGCGACGTTTCAGCAGCTTGTAGTTAGGGTAGTCCTCGTTGATTATTGGCACGGCCTCGGCGTAGCATGGCTGAGCGTCGGCATAGTTGTGCTGAGCGAAGTAGATTCCACCGAGCGTGAGCTGGCTTATCGCCTTGTCGATGCCGTTGCGTGTGCTCTTTTGGGCCGCGAGCACATAGTTGGTCACGGCGTTGGCTGTGTCTTGCCTCGACAGGTACAGATTGCCGATTGCATAGTATATTTGGTCGAGATACTCCTTGTTTCGGTCGTAGCGCGTCATCGACTTCAGCGACTTCACCTCGCTGTTGATGTTCTTTCCGCTGAATACGGCGCTCTGCTTGATTCGCGCGTTGAATCGCGTGCGATAGGTGGCGCCGTTGGCGCCGCTCACCGCTCCGAAGGCCTTGTAGGCGCTGGCATTGTCGCCGGCGTCGGCATAAAGCTGTCCGAGCAGGAAGTTGAGTCTCACCTTTTGTGCTCCTCCGGTCTTTTTTATGGCTTTGGCAAGATAGGGAATGGCTATGGAGTCTTTTCGGCTCTTGATGTAGAAGTTGGCGGCCGTGAGGTCGTATTGCGCCTGCACCTTCGAGCTCGCTATCTTGTCGCGGTGAATGTGGGTGATGATGTTGTCGGCCTCGGTGAGCCACCCGAGGGCGCAATAGCTGCGCACCTCCCACAGCTGTGCCTCGGCAACGACGTCGGGGAGCCACTTGAAGTGGCGCGAGATGTAGTGGAATGTTGCCGCCGAGCTCAGGAAGTCGCCTTTCATGTATTGCGCCTTGCCCATCATCATCCAGGCATTGTGCAGGAAGGGGTTGTACTCGTCGCGCTTAAGCCACTCCTTGTATTTCGGGTCGTTGGCCTTGCCCGATTTTTTCTTGGGCCGCTTCTTGATGGAGTGGAGCTGGATGGCCTTCTGCATCTTCTCAATGGTGCGGTCGAAACTGCCTGTCGGCTTCGTGGCCTTAGGATTGGCATGGGCCTCGGCGGGGTGTATGAGCACGCGCTGCGAGTAGTCGTCCTCATAGTTGGTCTCCATGGCGTGCAGCTGCTCGATGTAGTTGGTCTCGCCGTTGTAGTACACGTTGTAGCGGGTGTTGAACGCCTGCCAGAAACGCGACATGGCGGTGTTCTTCTTCGTGCTGCATGCCGTGAGAAGTACGAGGGCCGCTATGAGCGGGATAGATGCTATATGTAAAGTCGGTCGTCTCAAATTTATTGTAGCTGCCGCCTATCGCCTCGACAGGCGATAGGCTATGCCTATTGTTTAATTAACGCTTTTTTCCGCTTTTTATTGCCGCCGGCGCGCAATAAGCGTGCCACGGCGTAAGCTGCGATTAGCATAATCACTATTGTGGACGAGGCGGGCACGTCGATGACATACGACAGTATGAGCCCGGCAATCGAGCACAGGGCGCTTGCGGCCACCGAGAGCAGTGCCATCCGGCTGAAGTGGCGGCTGAAGTTCTCGGCTATCATCTGTGGCATGGTGAAGAGCGAGAGCAGCAGCATGATGCCTATGAGGCGTATGGTGAGCACGATGCACACTGCCACGAGCACCGTCATCACGCAGTTGATGGCTGTCACCGGCAGGCTGAGAGTGCGGGCGAAGTCGGGGTCGAAGGCACAGGCTATGATATGGCGGTAGAACAGCCCGAAAAACGCCAACAGCACCACGAGATAGGCCACGAATGCCACGATATCGGCAGTGGTGATGGTGAGGATGTTGCCAAAGAGGAAGGAGTTGAGCTCGGGCACATATCCCGGCGTGAGGAAGATGAACAGCGTGCCGAGTGCCATTCCGAGAGCCCATATTACGCCGATTGCCGAGTCCTCGCGCACATTCTGCCGCGTAGAGAGCCACTCCACGCCGAGCGACGATGCCACGGCAAACACTCCTGCCGTGAGAATGGGGCTGATGCCGAGAAAATAGCCGAGCCCGAGACCGCCGAAGCAGGCGTGGGTCACGCCGCCGGCAATGAACACCATGCGGCGCGTCACTATGTAGGTGCCGATAATCGCCGCCGCGATGCTCACCGTGAGCACTCCGAGCAGGGCGTTCTGGAAAAAGCTATAACTTAGTATGTCGAGCATAAGTCAAAAAAATCATTCTGCAAAAATAACGCTTTTCCGCTAAAAATTCCTCATCAGCCCGCACATTTCTTGCCGGCTTCGGAATTAATAGCCCTTAATAACTTTTGCGGGTTACTTGCCGGGAGTGTGCAAAACCTCCCGTGCAACGCACCGGCGGCACTGCTGCCTTCGATGCGTCCCATATATGAATGGAAAATTCCACAGGGTGAAAATTATTCAACGAATCAATTTTTCGGGCGAAAACGTGCGGAAAGTATCTTTTTTTGGCGTTTCCGCTGATTTACACACGTTTTTTCACTTTTCCCACTTTTTTCGTTTTTTCACACACTCTCGCTTTGCCGTGATGATGCGCCGGGCGGTGGGTTATGTTTTTTTGGAAAAAGGCCACCCCCGCCACAGCTATTGCGGCAGGGGTGGGCTTTCTCCATAAAGGGTGCTATTGCGCAGCTTAGTTTGAAGTCGTGACGTCAATGAGGCTTGTCGCGGTGCAGTAATTTAGTATCCTACAATATTCTTGAACTTCGACCAGTAGGAATCTGCCTTATACCGGTCGACTGCCGATTGTGGCACATGGAGCGTGCAACTCGAGTACGTGCTGGAATCAAAAGTGTATTTGTCTATATCCGGTGGAGTGGTTGCCTCAACCCTCATATTTTCCAATTTACTCGGTGGATTGTTATTATAGAAAGCGCTTCTGCCAATTTTGGTTACGCTGCTTGGAATGGTGACGTTGTTAAGGCTATAGCATGAGTGAAAAGCGTATTCTTCAATTGTGGTTACGCCGTTTGGAATGGTGATGTTCTTAAGCCTTTCGCACCCATTAAAAGTATTCTCTTTAATTGTAGTAATTCTGCTCTCAAATGTAATATTTTCAAGACTTGTACAATAGTAAAATGCATATTGCCCAATTTCGGTTACGCTGCTTGGAATTGATATATCGCTAAGACTTGTGCATTTATAAAAAGCATCGTTTCCGATTATTCTTAAGCCGCGTTCAATTGTTACATTTTTAAGACTTGAGCACTCGAAAAACGCATTTATCCCAATTTCGGTTACGCTGCTTGGAATGGTGATATCGCTAAGACTTGTGCATTGATAAAAAGCATCGTCACCGATTTCTGTTACGCCGTTCTCAATTGTTACATTTTTAAGGCTTGAGCACCCTTTAAAAGTGGAGGACCCCATTAATATTACGCTGCTTGGGATTGTGATATCGCTAAGACTTGTGCATTGATAAAAAGCATCGTCACCGATTTCTGTTACGCCGTTCTCAATTGTTACATTTTTAAGACTTGTGCAATTTGCAAAAGCATCAAGCCCAATTGTTTTTACACTGCTTGGAATGGTGATATCGCTAAGACTTGTACAATCTGCAAAAGCATCATGCCCAATTGTTTTTACACTGCTTGGAATGGTGACATCGTTAAGATTTTTACATTCTTTGAAGCAATAATTGGGAATGGATGATAAATTGTCGGGTAATATGACTGAAGTTAACGATTCCATACGGGAAAAATACGTGCTGGAATATTCGTTCCAGTACGAAATATCATATCCTTCATCGTATATTTGAGCTTTTGACATATCAATAGTTTCAAGGTTTTTGAAGCCACCATCATATTCGGTATTCCTAAGACACCTGAAGTCGTCACTGCCGAAAGGACCTACAACAGTGAGAGACTTCAAAGCATCGCGATGATTAACATACTGCTCAGTATAATAATGATGATAATATGAAAAATTACTATTAATATCGCAGAACGTATTATAGAAATCTCCATCATGCCGTGAAATGAATGTTATGTGTGGCTCGGTTATATCCACAGTATGTGTTTGCGTTGGTGCCCAATATTCTGTTTCGCAACTTGCCACAGCTATGGCCATTGCCATGGCTAATATACTGCCACCTATTATATTGTTGTTGATTTTCATAATTCGTATATTTACTTTATTCTGAATAAATAGCTTATTGATAACTGAACCGAGCTCATCTGTTTGACGTTGGTTTTCCATTCAATTATTTTTAGCAATCCCATTACATAGCGGGCATTGAATCCTAATCCATTGTTGAGCCTTAATCCGAGCCCCACAATTGGATTCACCGTTGTCCCAAACTTTGGGCCGTATTCATAATTACTACGATGTTCCACATTGTAGCCTGAATTATATTCTTTGGTGATGAAAGATCCTAAGTTATTACTGTAACCTAAACTGAGTGCATATTCCGCTCCTACCTCAATGTATAAATTCTTCACCGGGTAGAACTGGGCCAATCCGGCGAATGATATATATCTATGATGGGCAACATTTGCTTCGCGGTTTTTGGCTTCTGCAAATAGGTCGATGAAAGCTACTTCGGCTTGTAGCGCAAACCATCCGGTTCCTCCTTTGTCAAACCGTGAGTGTCGGCCAAAGCGATAGTTGAATATTGCCCCGGCGTGATAGCCTATCCTTGACGAGAGGTCAGCATCGTAGGGAGAATGGAATTCGCCGCTTGGCATGCTGTAATTGGCGCCGGCGAAAAACCCAATCGACATTCTATTCGGATTGTCGATGACTACCGTGTCCGACAGTTCACGAGCATTGGCGAAAAATGAGTAGAACGTAAAAAGTGTTAAAAACAAAAATGATTTCCTTTTCATTACGGAGATATGATTAATTTTTTTGAGGGTTATTTCAATCTCAGCTCTTTCCAGTTGGCCGACAGCCTATCCGACACGTTCACTGTCGGGGTTTGGCTCTTGCGATTTGCCACTATCGATTCCTGATACACGCGTGAGGTGATGTATTCTCCAAGCTCCCCGAGCGACACGTCGCCGGCGCTCTCACGAATCTTGCTCAGCAGATAGTAGGTGAACAGGCCGTGTCCTTTCTCGGCGTAGGGGAATGCCGTCTCATTGCCCGATGCAGCCGAGAACACCACCATGTTGCCCTGAAGCTCAGCC
>JBJEKJ010000011.1:0-4077 GCA_051878575.1 Muribaculaceae bacterium
AGCGACATTTTGGGATTCACTTTGCCCTTAGGCTTGCCCATGTGCGACATGACGATAAGAGCGCCACCATCGGCAAGGATTTTCTTCAAAGTGGGAAGCGCACCACGGATACGGGTATCGTCGGTGATTTTTCCATTCTCGTCAAGAGGCACGTTGAAGTCGACACGTACAATGGCTTTTTTGCCAGCGAAATTAAAATTATCTATGTTTTGCATATCAATAAAAATTAAAATGATATATAAATTTAGATTATGTGATTACATTTATGCAAATATAGTGTAAAATTTTCATATTACACCTTTTTCGGCAAGGAGTTTTTCCATCTCTTGCTGCAATTCCTGCGCTTTTTGACGAGCTACTTCGGCAAAGTCGGCGCCATTGGAGGCATGGATGATGCCGCGTGATGAATTGACGAGGAGTCCGCACTCTTCAGTCATTCCATATTTTGCCACCTCGCTAAGGCTGCCGCCCTGGGCTCCTACTCCGGGCACAAGCAGGAAGTGGTCGGGGAGTATGCGGCGCACATCGGCAAACATCTTACCCTGAGTGGCTCCTACCACATACATCATATTGCCTTTGTTGCCCCATTGCGATGATTTGCGGAGCACCGTCTCAAACAGGGGTGTGCCAGCCTCGTCGTTGATAAGCTGGAAATCGTGCGAGCCCTTGTTGGAGGTAAGCCCGAGCACAATCACCCACTTGCCGTCGAAGCCGAGGAATGGTGTCACGCTGTCCTCGCCCATATAGGGAGCCACTGTCACGGCATCAATGCTCATTACTTCGAAGAAGCTGTGGGCATACATGCGTGAGGTGTTGCCAATATCGCCGCGCTTTGCGTCGGCAATAATGAAGATCTCGGGATATTTCTCCTGAATATATCTCACAGTGTGCTCAAACATCTCGTAGCCGGCGGTTCCTAATGCCTCGTAGAATGCAAGGTTCGGCTTATAGGCCACGGCAAACTCGGCGGTGGCGTCGATAATGGCTTTGTTGAAGCTGAATAGGTCGCCCCCAAGATTGGCCGGCATCTTGGCGGTGTCGGGGTCGAGTCCCACACACAAAAATGACTTTTTGCGACGAATCTCGTCGATAAGTTGCTGTCTGTTCATATCTCTTGGTTATAATTCACTTTCTTTTAGTTTCTCGGCATTCTCAGCCACTATGAGGTGGTCGATGCAGTCTTGGATATCACCATCCATAAACGCCGACAGGTTATAGATAGTATATCCGATGCGGTGATCGGTTATTCGCCCCTGAGGATAGTTGTAGGTGCGTATTTTAGCCGATCGGTCGCCAGTCGACACGAGGGTCTTGCGTCGCGATGCGATATCGTCGATATACTTCTGGTGCTCCTTGTCGTAGATGAATGTGCGCAGTCGAGCAAGAGCCCGCTCCTTGTTTTTGGGCTGGTCGCGAGTCTCCGTACACTCTATGAGAATCTCTTCGGTCTCGCCCGAATTTGGATTCTTCCACATGTAGCGCAAGCGCACTCCCGATTCCACTTTGTTCACATTCTGTCCGCCGGCACCGCCGCTGCGGAATGTGTCCCACTTGATTTCACCCTCGTTGATCTCCACGTCGAAAGGCTCGGCCTCAGGCAGAACGGCTACCGAGGCAGCCGAAGTGTGTACGCGTCCTTGAGTCTCGGTGGCCGGTACGCGTTGCACGCGGTGTACGCCCGACTCATATTTCATAGTGCCATACACGTTGTCGCCGGTCACGCGGAACACGACCTCCTTGAAGCCTCCTGCCGCGCCCTCGCTCATGCTCGACACCTCGGCTTTCCACCCTTTTGACTCACAATACTTAATGTACATGCGGAAAAGGTCGCCTGCAAAGAGTGCGGCCTCGTCGCCGCCGGTTCCGCCGCGAATCTCCACTATGGCGTTGCGGCTATCCTCAGGGTCTTCGGGGATAAGCAGCAGCTTTATGTCTTCCTCGAGCTTGGGCAAGCGCTCTGCATTGGCGTCGAGCTCCTCTTTTGCCATCTCGCGGAGCTCGGCATCCGATTCAGTGTCGAGAAGCATCTTGGCATCGTCGATGTCGGAGAGCAGTTTGCGATATTCACGCGTAGCTTTCAGAAGCTGCTCCAAGTCCTTGTATTCCTTGCTAAGTTTCACATACCGCTTCATGTCGGAAATAACCGAAGGGTCGGTGATTAAGGTGCCGATTTCCTCAAATCGTGCATCCAAACCTTCTAACCGTTGTAGCAGTGGTGTTTGTGCCATATAAATTACGATGTTTCTTGATTCACTTGCAAATTTACGCCATTTTTACGAAACAACTTGTGTATTGCATCACATTTTTGATAATTTTAGCGGCATCTTTGCAATGGCCGCAGGCAAACTTGCACTTTTGCTATCGATTTGCAAAAAAAATGTCGTAAATTTGAGGTGATTTTGCCGGGAATAATGTTTTGCCATTGCCGGCAAACTAAATAACTGCTTTGAATGTTAAACAAGAAAAGAAATTGATATGGATAATTTCAAGGAATTTTTCGAGAAGCGTACCAGTGTGCGCCGATATGAGCGGGAGGAGATTCCGCAAGAGAGTATGGATGTGATATATGCTGCAATACGCAACACTCCCACAAGCTACAATGGACAGCAGTTTACTGTTATCGATGTGTCCGACCAGGAGCTGAAGGAGCAGCTGTATGCCATTACCAACCAAAAGCAGATAAAGACTTGCAATCGCTTTATGTTCTTCTGTGCCGACTTCAACCGCATAGCTGTTCTTGCCAAAGCCAAGAAAATCGATATGCCGAGCTTCCAACTTACTGTCGATGGCGTGATGGTGGGCATAATAGATGCGGCTCTTGCCATGCAGAATGCTGTTGTGGCATCGCGCATGTGCGGACTCGGGAGCTGCTGTATAGGCTATGCGCGCACGGCCGACCCCGAGAAGATTGCCGAATTGCTGAAGTTGCCCAAAGGCGTGTTTGTGGTGTGCGGACTTGCCATTGGGGTGCCTCGCGAGCAACCCGACGTGAAGCCAAAATTGCCTGCCTCGCTCATGATTCACAAGAATCATTACCGCACCGACGACATGACCGAAGAGCTCCGTGCCTACGACAACGAGGTGATTCACTACAACCAGACGCGCATCGGCACCAAGAGCGATAATGACTGGTGTGCCCACATCCTCGACTACTATCGCGAGGCATTGAACTACCACATGCGTGAATATCTCCTGTCGCAGGGCTGTGATTTGCAGAAATAGAAAGCCGGGAACGATATATGTTGGAATAATATATGGCATGCGACCCCGAATTTATTGATTTTGTGAGCTCTCAGCTCAATGGAGCAGGCACTATTCGCGCGCGTAGGATGTTTGGCGACTGGATGATCTACGTTGATGAGAAGCCTGTGGTTATGGCGTTCGACAATTTGTGCTATGTTAAAATGCATCCTGCTATTGGTGGGCTGATGTCAGATGCCGCCACTGGGTTTCCATATCCCGGTGCGAAACCTCATTATATTCTTGATATCGAGCATAGAGATGTGGTGTTGTCGATAGTGAGGTCGCTTCTACCGTATATTCATTATGCAAAAAGAAAGAAGTGAATATTAACGGGGCTGAGCCGTCATTGCCATTTGTCGATGGGCGTCGCCCTGAATAAAAATCCTGCATAATTCGGTGTGATTATGCAGGATTTGTTTCGGCAAACGCCGTTGAAGTGGAGGTGGAGGGGTTTGAACCCTCGTCCAAACGCGGAACCAATGGGCTTTCTACATGCTTAGTCGTGACTTGGTTTTCGGAATCGGGCAGGCACACAACCACCAACTCGAGACTTATCCTCTAAATTTCGACCTGCAACCGAGGAGCATGCGGGTCTATTTCCGAATTTCTTAGCACCACCATATCGAAACGTCTCGGAACGGGGCAATCGGGTGATGTCTTGTCCCCACGCACTTTGGTGGGGATTAAGCTGATCTACTATACTTCAATCAAGCAGCAAGAGCGTAGTTATTTTCGCCAGTTAAATTTTTGATGTCTGAGATTATAGAGCATAGCCATCATCGCTCTGCATGCTTACACACCGCTTCTACACGCTGTCAAAGCCATTCACCCCCA
>JBJEKJ010000012.1:0-17676 GCA_051878575.1 Muribaculaceae bacterium
ACTTGTGGTCGCGGATAATGCGACGCAGCAGGCGGTTGTCGGTGGTGGGCACCCAGTTGTGGTCGTCAATAGAGAGGGTGGTGAGCGCCGACACATACACGCGGAACTTCTGGTTCTCGGGAATGCTCTTGGTGAGCTCGGGATTCAGCCCGTGGATACCCTCGATAAGCAGTATGTTGTTATCCTCGAGCTTCAGCTTGTTACCCCTGTACACACGCTTGCCGGTGGGAAAATCGTAGGTGGGCATGTCGACCTCCTCGCCGGCGATAAGGCGGTTAAGATCGGTATTGAACTGCTTGATGTCGAGAGCATACAGCGACTCGTAGTCATACTCACCGTCGGCATCCTTCGGAGTGTCCTCCCGGTTCACGAAATAGTCGTCGAGCGAGATTTTCTTCGGCACGATGAAATTGGTGAGCAACTGTATGCTGAGCCGCAGCGCAGAGGTGGTCTTCCCACTCGACGACGGCCCGGCTATAAGCACCACCCTCGCCCCACCACGGCGGTAGCGCTCGGTGATTTGCTCGGCGATACGGGCGAAGCGCTGGTTGTGCACCGCCTCGGCCACATTTATGAGCATCGATGCCTTATTGTTCTCGATGGCACAGTTCAAGTCGGCCACATTGGTAAGACCTATGATGCGGTTGAGCCTCACATAGTCGGTGAAGGCGTCGAACATCTTCTCCTGAGGCACAGGCTCCCTGTGCCGGGTGACGTCGGAGGAATCGATGCTCAGCAGCAGAGCACCCTCCTTGAAGGGAATCAGGTCGAATTGCGTTATGTGACCCGTGGATGGCGCAAGATTGCCGTAATAGCTATCGGGAGTGCCGCCGAGGGTGTAGTACACAGAGTATAGGTCTTGCGACGACTTCAGCAACTCCACCTTGTCGTTTAGCCCGGCCTCGGCAAACAGCCTCGCCACATCGGCTGTGAGTTGCTCGTGGCGCTCGAATTTCATATCGGCGGCCACGATGTCACGCATGCGCTCGCGCACACGCTCCACGGCCTCGGCTTCGGGGGCTGTGGCCTTGCTGTCGGCGTCGATAAGCTGAACGTAGTAGCCATTCGACACCGAGTGCTCTATGCGCAGCCTGCGGCCGGGATAGAGGTCGCACACAGCCTTATACATTATCATGCACAGCGAGCGCACGTACACGCGCTGCCCTGAGGGAGAGCTGCAATCCAGAAACTCCACCTGCTTCGGCGAGAACACCGGATAGCCCAAGTCCTCGGTCTTGTTGTTCACTTTGGCGCATATTGGCTTGATGCCAATCTTGTCGCTCAGCCGCTCGTATATCTCACCCAGTGTCTCACCACCCGCAACGGGTACATACTCATCAGTGTTCTTGCAGAAAATCTCTATGCTCTTTACCATAGCTCCAATCTCGTTTTTTAGTAAGTTTTTATCTAAGTATTAAATTATTTTATGTCGATAGCCATCGCACCGCTCACATGCGGGTGTCGACGTGCATTATATGCTGCACGAACATCATGTCGCGTATCTCCGAGCGACGCACCTCCATGTCGTCGTAGTTGGGATTCTCTGAACGAAGTATCACCATGTCGGGGTTTTGATGCCGTCTCACATATTTCACCATGCAATAATCGTCTAATACCACAACGTAAATCTGCCCCCAAAAGATTTGACGCATATTGGTCAGCTCCCTCACGGCGAGGAAATCGCCGCTGCGAATCACCGGCTGCATGCTGTCGCCGCTCACGCTCACTATGCGGCATCCCTCGGGAATCGACGGCAGATTCACATAGCCTATTATATTCTCATTGGCAAACATGCGCGCCCTCGGCAGGGAGCCGGCAGTCACATCGATATCATAGACCGGAGTGCCGCGACGGTCGTGGGCCGGCTGGCTGCGAATGCTGCCATCGAAGCTCATCGCGCTCACACTCACCGCCTCCTTGGCGTAGGGCAGGTCATTGCCGGTGACAAGCCACTCCTTCGACAATCCGAGATTGACCACCACGCGGTTAATCAGCGAATCGTTCACTGCCAACTTCCCATTAAGATACTTCGATAAATTTGAAGAATCCACACCCACACGCTGCGCAAATTCGCTCTGCGTGAGTCCCATTTCCCGAATTATGTATTTCAATCGGTCGATAATTCCGCTGTTGTCCATAGTAGTTGTTTTATTATCCGCCCCGGCAAGCCGAGAACGGTAGATGATTCAATAAACAATGCCGCAATTTACCACATTTTTGGCAATTTGCCAACTAATTCTTCCGATTTAGCCAATTTTTCACGATTCCCTGATTTTTTGACCATTAATTTGGATTATTTACCCGCAAATACGAGAATTTTCGCTAATTTTGCATTAGTTATTTATCGCAATTTATTATTGCTATAAACTAATCAGAGTGTAAATTATGGCTATTAATCGTGATTCAAATTTCGAGCTACTGAGAGTAATTTCCATGCTTATGGTGCTCGGGCTACATGCCAATTTCATCGCCTTGGGTGAGCCAACCGCCGAGTACGTCGACGCTAATCCCACAGGTGCGTTCCTTCGATATCTCAATGAGGCATTGTGCATTGTATCGGTCAATGTGTTTGTACTTATCTCGGGGTGGTTCGGCATTCGTCCCACAATGCGCAAGCTGGCGGCTCTCCTGTTCCAGTGCCTGTTTTTCTCGCTGGCACTAATCTCCGTTGCGGCATTCACCGACACATCCGTGCGATTCAGCACGGTAATGAAGTGCATAGAGATGCGCGACTATTGGTTCATAATATCCTACATAGGCCTTTTCGCCATTTCTCCGGTGCTCAACGCTTTCGTCGACAGCGCCCCGCGCAAAACCTTTAAAATGGTGATTATAGCCCTTTTGGTGCTGCAAAGCATCTACGGTTGGTGCCTCAATGATTTGGCGGGCTACAACCGAGGCTACTCGATAATAAGTTTTATAGAGCTTTATCTCATCGCACGATATGTGCGCACCTATAGCCCTAAGATTTTCCGTCACACATTCGGCGGCAACTTCGCCATATATGCCTCCCTGTCGCTCGTTATAGGCATTATCACATTCGGAGTGAAGGCCCTGAGCGGGCACAATGCCGAGAATCAATTCTACTACTGCTCCCCGCTCGTGGTAGCGGCATCGCTATATCTGCTGATGGCATTCGGCAAACTGAGTTTCCAATGCCGCATTGTGAATTTCGCCGCCACATCGGCTCTTGCCGCCTATCTGCTGCATCAGCACTTGCTGGTATTCCCGCTTTTTCTCAAATTCTCGGCTCGGCTCTATCACGAATACCCTTTGCCGCTCTACACCGTAGCTATTGTGGCATTCCTGCTCGGCGTGTATATTGCAGCCATGGCTGTCGACCAATTGCGCAAGTGGATTTTCGCTTTTTTGACTCGCCGATGCATTAAATTACCCGAGAATTGAGCGTATTTGCTTTTTTATTAGTATTTTTGTGCAAAATTGCGATGTTGTGGCCCTGAATTGGCCAAAACGTCAGTTATGAATGCCACAAGCCATCGCAACCAATGTTCTTGACTTAAAACGGATTATTTGACAGATGAAAAAATCATTTTTTTCTCTTGTTATGCTTGTTATGTCGCTCCTCACACCGGCCTGCATGCTCGCCGTGGAAGTGACTTGCAGCGAAGGCGGCCTTGAGAAGGCTATCGCCGGTAACACGGCAACCACTGAGCTCACCGTGAGCGGCTCGCTCGACGTGCGCGACTTCCACTTCATTGCCGAGAAGCTGACCAATCTGTCGGCAATAGACCTCACTAATGTGGAAATCAAGCCGTACACTTGCTCGGGATATGAGACGTTTTTCGGCGAGCGCGGCACTTTTGGAGCATCAGAGATTCCCGCCTACTCATTTTTCGGAATGCCCGTAACCTCGGTGAGGCTGCCGGCCTCGCTTGCAGCAATAGGCAATGCGGCATTCGCCGGATGCAGGTCGCTGCAAGACGTGGAGATTCCGGCGTGCACGGCAAAGATTGGCGAAAGCGCCTTCAGCTCCACGGGACTGCGAAGCGCTACGATACACACCGGCACTATAGGCGACAACGCCTTTGCCTCATGCTACTATTTGGCTTCAGTGAGCATCGGACAGGGGGTCACTGTAATTGGCAACAAGGCTTTTACCGGCTGCCTGAGCCTAAGCTCGGTGTCGATAGCCGACGGCTCGGCCCTTACGGCGATCGGCGACGAGGCGTTTGCCTACACATCACTGAAATCATTCGATTTTGAGCAGTGCCAAGCACTCTCCTCTATAGGGAAATGGGCATTTGCCTACACATATATCATCGACGCGGCTCTGCCATCGACGCTCACCGAGGTGCCCGAAGGCCTGTTCTTCGGCGAGCGCGGCGTAGCGGCGGTGAGACTGCCTGAGTCGACTGAGCGAATTGGCGACTACGCCTACTACCACAATATCATGGCCCAAAATGTGCTCGAAATACCCGCCGGCGTGGAATATATCGGCGACAACGCCTTTGAGAGCACCAACATGGCCTACGCGATAGCACGTCCGGTGGTTGTCCCCAACCTCGGGAAAGATGTGTTCAGAGGGGTGAACACCGCCGAGAAGCGCCGTACACTTTTTGTGGATGAACAAGCCATCAACGCCTACAGGAATGCACCGCAATGGCAGGAATTCGAAATCAAGGATATCGTGTCGACGGGCGTGGTGGATGCCGAGAGCTCGATTCGCGCGTTCTTCACCGGATCGGCGCTCAACATCGCCGCCTCCGATGGCATCACCGACGTGAAAATATTCGACCAGAACGGAATGGAGTGCCTGACAGCCACAATATCGACTACATCGGCTACTGCCGACACCGCGCAGCTGACCAATAAAATCTATATCGTGCGCGTGACTACCGCCGACGGCAACTCACACATATTCAAACTTTACAGAAAATAGCGACTTTTTGAGATTTATGGGAAAGAACAAACTGAGAAAGTTTGCCGAAATGGCAGAGCTGCCCAACGTGTTTCAATATCCTTTTGCAGTGATACAGAACGACGAGTGTCCGCTAAAGGGGCGATGGGGACGCGAGATTTTCGGCAACGACAACCCCATAGTGCTCGAGTTGGGATGCGGTAAGGGCGAATATGCCGTAGGTCTTGCCCGCCGATTCGCCGGCAAGAACTATATCGGCGTCGACATAAAGGGAGCCAGAATGTGGACCGGCGCCAAGCAGGCGCACACCGAGGGCCTCGCCAATGTGGCGTTCCTGCGCACCAACATCGAGCTGATTCATCACTTCTTCGCACCGGGCGAGATAAGCGAGATTTGGATCACATTCCCCGACCCGCAGATGCGAAAAGTGCGCAAGCGGCTCACATCCACCCGCTTCATGGAGCTATACAGGCTGATTCTTAAGCCCGACGGGCTGATTCACCTCAAGACCGACAGCCCATTCCTTTACACCTACACCGACGCTATGGTCAACCTAAACCGGCTACCGGTGGAGGTGAACACAGCCGACCTGTATCACTCGGGCATGGCCGACGACATTCTTGAAATCAAGACATTCTACGAACAACAGTGGCTCGACCGCGGTTTGACTATAAAATACTTGCAGTTTCACCTCGACGCGACCACCGAGCTCGCAGAGCCCGACATAGAAATCGAGGAGGACACCTACCGCAGCTTCTCAAGAGGCTACATCCAGTGCCCGCAACTGCTCGGCGACAAGGCTTAGCCCATAGTGGCAATGCCGCACATTTGTTGAACAAAAAAAACACCTGTTATGGAACTGAGACTATATCCGAACCTAATACTTGACGCCCTGCGCAACGTGCGATATCCGGGCACCGGAGTCGACATCGTGTCGGGCGGAATGGTGGAGGACGACATACGCATCGATGGCATGAAAGTGTCGTTCTCTCTAATTTTCGACAAGCCAACCGATCCTTTTGCGAAATCGGTGATAAAGGCCGCCGAGGCCGCAATAAGCACCTACATAAGCCCCGAAGTGGAAATAAAGGGCAATATTGCGATGAAATCGCGCACCACAATACCGCAGAAGCCTGCCAATCCGCTCCCCGGTGTGAAAAACATAATCGGCGTCTCCTCGGGAAAAGGCGGCGTGGGGAAATCCACCGTGGCGTCGAATCTGGCAGTATCGCTGGCACAGCTTGGCTACAAGGTGGGACTGCTCGACGCCGACATCTTCGGGCCATCGGTGCCAAAGATGTTCGGAGTGGAGGATGAGCAGCTCTACATGACCACCGTGGGAGATCGGAACTTGATTCTTCCAGTGGAAAAATATGGCGTAAAGCTGCTATCCATTGGCTTCCTCGTCGACAAGGAGAAGGCCGTGCTGTGGCGTGGCGGAATGGCGAGCAACGCACTGAAGCAGCTTATCGAGGAGGCCGACTGGGGAGAGCTCGACTACTTCATCATCGATATGCCGCCGGGCACCAGTGACATCCACCTGACTCTCGTGCAGACTCTTGCCATCACGGGGGCAATAGTGGTGACCACTCCACAGGAAGTGGCGCTTGCCGACGCCCGCAAGGGCATCAGCATGTTCCGCAGCGACAAAGTGAACGTGCCTATTCTCGGCATTGTGGAGAATATGTCGTGGTTCACTCCGGCGGCACACCCCGATGAAAAGTATTTCATCTTCGGGAAAGACGGCGGAAAACTGCTTGCCGAAACCCTCGAAGTGACTCTGCTCGGACAGATTCCTCTCGTGGCGGGAATCTGCCGCGGCGGCGACGACGGCGTGCCGGTAACGCTCCAAAACAGCGTGTCGGGGGCCGCATTCATAACACTCGCCCGCAGCGTGGTGGCTGCCACCGACGAGCGCAACTCCACCCTACCGGCCACCGAGAAGGTCGCCCTCCACTGACGTTGCCCGGCTCGCTCAGCCATCCGGCCTCTTTTGAGAGACACGACAATATCACGAATGCTATGTCAAAAAAGTGTTGCATGTAACGTTTTTTTGACATAGCATTTGCTTTTCTGTTGAATATTAGCTACTTTGGCAAGTACAAAAAACGTTACATGCAACAACTTTTTGACTTTGAGCTATGGTTATTCCACGCGATTACTACTTGAACCGCCTGATTTCAGCCCGCGGCAACAAAGCTGCCGCCAAAAGTGTAATTTTTCTTAAATTACACTAAATAACAATAATTTATAACACAATCAACGGACTTAATATTAAAAAAGTTGCTAATATGCCGAATATTTAATATATTTGCACTGAGTTTAAGGAAACTGAATTCGGAGGGGGCAGGGTTGCTCCCTCGTTTTTTTACCAATAGGTAATTTTCATCGCCTTAAGGCCATTGCCGGCCGGGGAGCGGAGTTTTTTTTGATGATATTATTTTTTTGACGATTATATGATAGACAAACAGGAGATAACCGACGTGGTGAACGGGGCTTTGGCAGGCACCGACGCCTTTCTTGTCGACGTGACCGTGTCGGGCGACAACCGCATAGTGGTGGAAATCGACAGTGCCACAAGCATCGGCATCGACGACTGCGCCCGCATCAACAATATTATCGAGAATCACTTCGACCGCGACGTGGAGGACTATGAGCTTGAAGTGGGCTCGGCAGGCCTCACCTCGTCTTTCCGCGTGAAGGCGCAATATGACAAAAACGTCGGCAACAACGTGGAGGTGCTCACAGCCGACGGCCGCAAGCTGAAAGGCGTGCTCAAGGACGCCGCCGACGAGTGCTTCACCCTCACCGTCGAGAAAAAGGTGAAGCCCGAGGGAGCCAAGCGCCCGGTGCTCGTGGAAGAAGACCTGACTTTCAACTACAACGAAATAAAATATACTAAATATCTAATTGAGTTCAAATAAGAATATGGCAAAGAAAGAGGAAACCATCGATATGGTGGACCGTTTTTCAGAATTCAAAGAGCTGAAAAACATCGACAAGACCACTATGATTAGCGTGCTGGAGGAATCGTTCCGCAGCGTCATCGCCAAGATGTTCGGCAGCGACGAGAACTTCGACGTCATAATGAACCCCGACAAGGGTGACTGTGAGATTTATCAGAATCTCGAGATTGTCCCCGACGGCGAAGTTGTCGACCCGGTGAAGCAAATAAGCATCACCGACGCTAAGAACGACCCCGACGACCCCGACCCCGACTGCGAGGTAGGCGAAGACCACACCAAGAAGATTGATTTTGCCAAATTCGGCCGTCGCGCCATTCTGAACCTGCGTCAGACTCTTGCGAGCAAGATTCTCGACCTTCAGAAGGATGCCATATACTCCAAGTTCAAGGAAATGGAGGGCGAGCTCGTCACCGGAGAAGTCTATCAGCTTTGGAAAAAGGAGATTCTTCTGCTCGACGACGACAAGAATGAGCTTCTGCTTCCTAAAGACCAGCAGATTCCCAGCGACTTCTACCGTAAGGGCGAGACAGTGCGCGCGGTAATCTACAACGTCGACAACAAGAACAACAACCCTAAAATCACTGTATCGCGCACAAGCGAGAACTTCCTGCGCCGTCTTTTCGAGCTTGAGGTGCCCGAGATTCACGACGGCCTGATTCTGATTCGCGCCGTAGCACGCATCCCGGGAGAGCGAGCAAAAATCGCCGTCGAGAGCTACGACGACCGCATCGACCCCGTGGGCGCATGCGTGGGCGTGAAGGGCGCCCGCATCCACGGCATAGTCCGCGAGCTGCGCAACGAGAATATCGACGTGATAAACTATACCTCCAATCCGCAGCTATTCATTCAGCGCGCCCTCAGCCCGGCAAAGATATCATCGATACGCCTCGACGAGGAGAACAAGCACGCCGAGGTGTTCCTGCGCCCCGAGGAGGTGTCGCTCGCAATCGGAAAGGGTGGCCTGAACATCCGCTTGGCCTCAATGCTCACCGGCTATGAAATCGACGTGTACCGCGACCTCGAGGAAAACGAGGAAGACATCTACCTCGACGAGTTCAAGGACGAAATCGACTCTTGGGTTATCGAGGCTCTCAAGGATATGGGCTGCGCTACCGCAAAATCGGTGCTCAACACTCCGCGCGAGGAGCTTATCGAGAAAGCCGACCTCGAGGAGGACACCGTCGACAATGTGATCAAAGTGCTCAAAGCCGAGTTTGAGGATTAATCATTCCCGGCCTCCATTCCTCTATACTCCAACATTAAAAAACAGGTGAGTTCCGGCGACGGATACATACCAATTAAACTTACAACGAATAAGTAATATATGCCAGTAAAGATTAGTAAAGTAGCAAAAGATTTGAACGTAGGGACACAAACTCTTATCGACTTTCTTAGCAAGAAGAAGATTACTGTCGACTCCAATCCCAACGCCCGCATTAGCGATGAGCACTACCAGATGCTCCTCAACGAATTCAAGACCGACAAGGCTCAACGCATCAAATCGGACAATTTCATCAGCGAGCGCAAGCAGGAGAAGGCAAGGCCTGTGTCTCAACCGGCAGCTACCGAACAGTCGAAAGAGCAGCCCAAAGTAGAAGAAATAAAGACTACTGTGGAACATGTGCAGGCTCCGAAGATAATTGGTAAAATCGACTTGAACAAGCCTATAAAGCCTGCTCCGAAAGCCGAGCAACCCAAACCGGCCGAACCCGCAAAAAAGGAGCAGCCAAAGCCGCAACAGCAGGCTCCGAAGCCGAAGCCCGCACAGCAGGACAAACCGGCACCCGAGAAGCCTGCCACTCAGGCTACAGAGGCCACAGAGGCTCCCGCCCCTGAGAAGAAAGAGGCTGAGATATTCACCCTGAACACGCCTACACTGAAGACGTCGCTCAACGTGGTGGGAAAAATCGATCTCTCCGCAATCAACCAGCAGACCCGTCCGAAGAAGAAATCGAAGGAGGAGAAGCGCAAGGAGCGTCTCGACAAGGACAAGGCGCGCCAAGAGGCCCGCAACAGCGACGGCAGCAGCACTGCCGACCGCAAGAAGCGCAAGCGCATCGGCAAGGAGAAAATCGACATCGAAAAGAGCGCAAGCCAGATTCAGCAGCCCGCCTCAACCAAAGGCGGCGCTAAGGCAACCGACGCAGCCGGCGACAAGGGCTCGAAGAAAAACCGCAACAAGAACAAGCGTCCGCTCAAGCCCGAGGTAAGCGACGAGGAGGTGCAGAAGCAGGTGAAGGAGACACTCGCACGGCTCACCACAAAAGCTCCGAAGAAAGCAGCCAAGTGGCGCAAGGAAAAGCGTGAGGACTTCCGCGAGCGTGAGCGCGAGGCGGCAGAATTGGAGGCTGAGGAGGAAAAGACACTGAAGCTCACCGAGTTCGTCACAGCCAACGACCTGGCAGTGATGATGGACGTGCCCATCAACAAGGTTATCGGCACGTGCATGAGCATCGGCGTGATGGTGTCGATAAATCAGCGCCTCGACGCCGAGACTATCAACATCGTGGCCGATGAGTTCGGATTCAAAACCGAGTTCGTAAGCTCGGAAGTGGTGGAGGCCATCAACTCCGAGGAGGATTCCGAGGAAGATCTCGAGCCGCGTCCGCCTGTGGTGACCGTGATGGGACACGTGGACCACGGTAAGACATCGCTGCTCGACTATATACGCAATGCCAACGTCATCGCAGGCGAGGCGGGAGGTATCACCCAGCATATCGGAGCCTACAACGTGAAGCTGAAAAACGGTCAGCACATCACATTCCTCGACACCCCGGGTCACGAGGCGTTCACAGCGATGCGTGCCCGTGGTGCTAAGGTCACCGACATAGTGATTATCATCGTCGCCGCCGACGACAACATCATGCCACAGACCATAGAGGCTATAAACCACGCATCGGCCGCCGGCGTGCCCATAATATTCGCTATCAACAAAATCGACAAGCCCACCGCCAATCCTGAGAAAATCAAGGAGGGACTTGCCAATATGAATTACCTCGTGGAGGACTGGGGCGGCAAGTATCAGTCGCAAGACATCTCGGCGAAGAAGGGAATCGGCGTGACCGAGCTTCTCGACAAGGTGCTGCTTGAGGCTGAGATGCTGGAGCTTAAAGCCAACCCCAACCGCAAGGCCACAGGCTCGATTATAGAGTCGTCGCTCGACAAGGGCCGCGGATATGTGGCCACGGTGCTCGTACAGAACGGAACGCTGCACGTGGGCGACATAATCCTTGCCGGAACACACTACGGCAAGGTGAAAGCAATGTTCAATGAGCGCAATCAGCGCATCAAGGAGGCTGGTCCGGCCACTCCGGCGCTTATCCTCGGCTTGAACGGCGCCCCAACAGCCGGCGACACATTCAATGTGATGGACACCGACCAGGAGGCTCGCGAGATAGCCAACAAGCGCGAGCAACTTCAGCGCGAGCTCGGCTTGCGCACGCAGAAGCGCGTCACCCTCGAGGACATCGGCCGCCGCAAGGCTCTCGGCAGCTTCAATGAGCTCAACATCATCGTCAAAGGCGACGTCGACGGCTCTATCGAGGCTCTCAGCGACTCGCTTATCAAGCTGTCGACACCCGAGGTTCAGGTCAATGTGCTTCACAAGGCAGTGGGAGCGATATCCGAGAGCGATGTGGTACTCGCATCGGCTTCCGACGCCTACATCATCGGCTTCCAGGTGCGTCCGTCGCAGGCAGCACGACGTCTTGCCGAGAAAGAAGGTGTCGACATACGCCTGTATTCGGTAATCTACAAGGCTATCGAGGAGGTTAAGAGCGCTATGGAGGGTATGCTCGCGCCCGAAATGAAGGAGGAGATTCTCGGAAGCGCCGAAGTAATGCAGACCTATCACATCTCGAAGGTGGGCACCATTGCCGGAACCATCGTGCGTGAGGGTAAAATCAAGAGAAACTGCAAGGTGCGCGTCATTCGCGATGGAATCGTGCGCTATACCGGCGATCTCGGCTCGCTCAAGCGATTCAAGGACGATGCCAAAGAGGTTCTCACCGGCTTTGAGTGCGGTCTCAGCGTAGCCGGCTACAACGACATCCAAGAGGGCGACATAATCGAGTCGTTCGAGGAGGTAGAGGTGAAGAAATCGCTCTGACACACCATGCGACTAATCTCCGCTCAGGAGACACAATAATAACGCAACGAGGCGGCGCCACACTCAGGCACCGCCTCGTCGTATTATCACATATCTCTCCATCCTACCCGACACAGGCGCAATCGGGGCTTAGCCAAGGTTATAGGTGTGGACGCTCTTGCCTTGCGCCGAAGGCAGGTAGTTGATGCCCCACCAGCACATTTGCAGGCAGCAGAACGACACTATAAGCGACACGAGCATAATCCTCGCCCTGCGTCGCGAGAGAGGAAGAAGCCTCAGATGCACATAAACCAAGTACGACAGCCATGTGACGGCCGCCCACGTCTCCTTAGGATCCCATGACCAATACGTGCCCCACGCCTCTTTGGCCCACAATGCCCCAAACAGCATCCCGAAGGTCATGAACGACAGCCCTACGTTGACAAGGTTGTCGAGAAGCGGGAAGAGGTCGTCGCGTCTCTTTATGAGCATGAGCAACGCCACCATAGTCGCGGCGCCGAAAAGAGCATAGCAGAACATATACACTATCACGTGTGGCGCGAACCACGGACTCTGAAGTGCCGGCATGAGCGTGGTGCTGTGAATCTCGGGCTTGAAAAGGTTCACGCCAATAAACACCACCGCCAGCAAGGTGGAGAACGACAGAATCCACTTATAACGCCACCTGAGCCACGTTATCAGGCCTGCCACAGGCAGGAAAAACGAGTACCACAGGCGCGTCTCGCCCATCGTGCGCAGCGGAGGGCGCTCAAGGCTCACCCACATTCCCACAATGAATGCGAAAAACACCACTATGCCGCCGAGCGTGGACAAAATGGTGCCCATTTTGCGCTCCTTGAAGGCGCACCATGCACCTATCACCCACAAGAGCACAGCTATTATCGCGAATATCGCGAATTGATTCCATGTTATTACCATCATTCCCTATCTTTTTCGAGTAGTGAGAAAATTAAGAAGGGCGCCGGCAAGCAACATATATATGCCCACATACACCCATTCAAGCCACGGATCGCTCACGAGCTCAAACACCGACGTGTCCGACCATCGCCCCAACCGCTCGTCGTAGGAGAGTTGGTAGATTTTCCAACCCTCAACCTCAAGCGGACGGTTCACCTCAATTGTGGCATCTACGCTCTTGCCGCTCTTGGTGTAGACGGTGACCTCCGACGCGTATCGCTTAGGCTCACGGTCGGGCATCACTACGCTGTGGCTGTCGTCGAGCCTAAGTGCCTTATAGGGGAACATGAACGAGCCGCATGTGACCCATCCACTGCCCGAGGCTCCCGTCGAGGCGTTGGTGGCGGTGACGTGTGCCGCCGTGCATGCCCCCATCGAGTGCCACTCCACATAACGGCCGGTATCCTGATTGCCGAGCGAGTCGCGCGCGCCATACACCATAGCGGCATATTCCAAAATAGAGTCCTGGCGTATCGCCCACGGCGAGTCGTCGACTACCTTACCGGTAGAGTTGTCGACTATGGCATATTTAGGTGGATACTCCTCTATTGTGAAGTTGTGCAGCTCTATGGCGAGCGGAAGCTCAATCACCGGCGGAGGCATCTGCCGCGATGCGGCATCGGTGGCACGCCACTCGGGCGAGCCGATTTTAGCGGTGAGGTGCAGCCGCTCTATCGACATGCTGCTCACGGTGCCGAATCCGAGTGCCACGAGCAGGCCCAAGTGGTTGAGCAGGAATGCGGTGTCATGGAGCCAATAGCGGCGCCAACGGCCTCCCGAGGCCATCATCATTATCCTCCTCACCACCACAAGCAACAGAATAAGGCACATCCACACATAGCAGCACAGAAATGGGACGCTGCGTAGCATATCCTCCCAACCGGTCACTCCGAGCACGAGCGTGACAAGTGTCGACAACGAAATTGCTACCACAGCCAACCTGACATTGGCTATGGTAGCAATGATATTATTGATTGAACGAAACATCTGCATCTGTCAAATTTCACACTGCGTGTAGGCGTCGTCGCGGATAGTGCCGGCAGCCTTGGCCTTCTCAATCCACTTCGGACGAATCTCCTTCAGGAATTTCTCCTTGGCAGCCACCTTGCCCGCCATGTCGAGTCCGATATATGCCTGTGCCTTCTCCTTGGTGCTGATATCGGGCATCGGCACTTCCTCGGTGTGTCCGAGCTTGGCAAGCGTCCTCGAAAGCTCAAGCTGAGCCTTCAGTGCATAGTCGAGCGAATGGCTGAGGATACGGGTAATCTCCTGCGGGGCGTGGAAGCTGCCGCCGTGGCTTGCCACTGCAAAGTCCCAGCGCCACTGGCTCTTGCGAATCAAGTCGAGCGTGGACTTCATCTGCTCCTCGGTAGCGCCATTATCCCAAGCATATTTGGCCTGAATGTGGGCTTTAGCGAGCTCTTTCTCCACCTTGTTGCGAATCTCAAGGGCCTTAGCCTGACGCTCATAGACGTTGTTGCGCAGCGTCTCCTCACTCTCGCGGTGACACACAAGGCAAGTGCGGTCCATCTTGTTGAGCGGGCTCTGAACATGGTGATCGGAGAACTTCACGCCTCCATCGTTCATATATGGCATGTGGCAGTCGGCACACGACACGCCACGCTGTCCGTGGATTCCCATCATGCACACCTCATATCCCGGGTGCTGAGCCTTAAGAATCGGAGCCTTCGAAAGGGCATGGATATAGTCGTAGTATCCGGCCTCGTCGTAGTAAGCCTCCATATCCTCAACGGTGAATCCCTTATCCCAGGGGAACGTGAGATACTGATCCTTCTCGGGAGTTGCCGGGTCGTCCTTGAAATAGTATTCCACATGGCACTGCGCGCACACGAGCGAGCGCATCTCCTGTTGCGAAGCCTTGGTGATGTCGACACCGCGGCGGGCGAATGCCTCCGTGAGCGCGGGACGCGATATGTGCAGGCTCATTGTCTCGGGATCGTGACAGTCGGAGCATCCAAGCGGATTCACGATCTCGCTTCCCCACATTGCCCAGTTGGCCTTATAGTATTCCGCAATGCCCTTCTCCTGCATTATGCGTGGCACGTCGGGACTCTTGCATGTCCAGCAAGTGCCCGGTTGGTTCGAGCCCGACGTCTCGGTGTCGGGAGCGCCGGTGCGCAGCGAGCGGGTCATGTCCTCGATGGTGTGCATGTGTCCGCGCGGCGTGGTATAATCCCATGAGAAGGCATATCCGGCCCAAAGCACCACCATCTCCGGACGCTGCGCAAGCACGTCGACAGCCTCCGAACCATTGTACTTACTCTCAAATGTCGTCTCCTCGGTGCGGCGCCAAGTGTCGTACTCACGAGGGAAATCAACCTTGAAATCCTCATTCTGAGGGTGATATGCCTCTCCTTCCATCAAATTCTTGCGATTGCCAAATAGATTGGCTGCCTCGGCACGGCGCTCCATCAGGGAACTTGCAAGAACACCGAGTCCAAAGACCACTACAAGCGAGCCTCCAAATAAGGCCCACGCTTTTCCGGTAGAAATTTTATTGTCCTTACTCATGATTTTATGTGATTTTATTAATTTTTCAACTTATTGTTTCCTCGCATTCCTAATCCATGCCGGCACCTGAGCATCGGGTAGCGGCACCTGAGCGTTGGGTGTAGCGCAGAGACTCGAGCTTCCTCCGTGGGGGACATTGCGGTGGCAATCCCAGCACACCTTTCCCTCTCCCACCTTTGTCATCATGAAGTCGATGCGCCCGGGTCCGGCGAGAGTGGTGTTCAGCTCGTTGTGACAGCGTATGCAGTTGTTCATAATCACTTGCATGGCAGGCTCCCCGGCTCGTGGCGCCATAGCCTCGGAGTGGGTCACGAACGCCCCCACGTGCCTCATACCGTCGACGGCCTTGAAGGCATATTTCCTGGCGATGTTCTCATGCGGCACATGGCAGTCGTTGCACGTGGCATTGCGACTGTGAGAGGAGTGCATCCAAGTGGCATAATATGGCGTCATTATGTGGCAATTGACGCATGCGGCAGGATCGTCGCCAAGATAGGTGTGAGCCCGCAGCACATACACCGCAAGTGCGGCACATCCCACGAAAGCGCCGAGCAGCACAAGGCCCACGGCTTTCTGTGTGCGGCTCAGGCGGCTCAGGAAATTTCTCACGGAGCCACACCGACGGCTTATTTGTTCAAAAACAGGACTGAATATCATATCAACAATGCTAATTTTTAGGTTTATTATGGCATTATCAGTGCTCTTTTCATTGTTTTTAGCAAATATACGCTATCTTTGTGCCGGCAAAGATAGCCAAAACCTAAAAAAACAAGGTATCCAGATGCTGCGTCTTTGGGATTTAAACATAGAATTAGACATTGACAACAAGCAAGTTGCGCTATACAAGCAGCTTGCCGAAAAGATTCGTGAAAAAATCATCGCTGGCATCCTTATGGAAGGCGACGCACTGCCGGGGAGCCGCGAGCTCGCCGCAAGGCTCGGAGTGAGCCGCAAGACGGTGGTGTCGGCATTGGAGATGCTCGCCTTCAGCGGATGGCTCGAGAACCGCGAGCGCGTGGGATTCTTCGTGACGGCCCGCAACGCCGACGTGGAGGAGGTGAAGTCGCCACTGTTGAGGCTGAGCATCGACGACGGGTTTCCCGATTCGAAACTTGTGCCTTTCGAGGAGCTCAGCCGTGCCTACCGCCATTTCTTCAACCGTGCGGCGCGATGGAAGATGCTCGGCTACAGCAACCCGCAGGGCAACCTGCAATTCCGCGAGATGCTTGCCCGCGACATTTCAAGCTCACGCAATATGCCCACCTCGCCCGACGAGATAATGATCACACGTGGCAGCCAGCAGGCGCTCTTCATAGTGGCGCATGCGCTCCTCAAGCGTGGCGACGCCATTGCCGTGGAGGATCCGGGCTACGAGAATGCCCGACGCGCATTTGTGTCGGCAGGGCTCGAGGTGGTGACGGTGCCGGTCGACAACGATGGCGTGAACACCATGATTCTGCCTCAGATTCTCGAGCTGCACCCAAACATACGCGCAATCTACGTCACGCCACGATACCAATATCCCACCACCGTCACCATGTCAGTCTCTCGCCGCCGGGAACTCGTCGACTTTGCCACGACGGCAGGTTGGATGGTGATTGAGGACGACTTCGGATTCCACTACAATTTTGGTAAAAAAGCTCTGATGCCGCTATGCTCCATGCTGCAAAAGCCGAGCTATGTGTACATCGGCACATTCAGCAAGATTCTCGCGCCGGCACTGCGCATGGGCTACATCTGCTGCTCGGCCGAGAACGCCGCGCGGCTGGCCGAGTATCGCACCTTAGTCGATATGCATGGCGACACCATCATGGAGCGGGCGATGCTCGAGCTTATGCAGAACGGCGACTTGAAAAAGCACATCAGGCGCTCGGCAAAAATCTATCATGAGCGGCTTGAGCTTATCTCGGCGAAAATCGGCGAGCATCTCGACAACAGGGTGATTTTCAGGAAGCCCGACGGTGGGCTGGCTATATGGCTCGACTTTCCGGTCGACATCGCGCCGACTATGCGTCGGCTGGGAATAAAGGCGCCGGTGTTTGCCCTGCCCAATTCCCACAGCGGAATCCGAATAGGCTACGCATCGCTGGGACATGAGGAGGTCGACACCCTAATCGACGCACTAAAGGCGATTCTCGCCTGAGAATCGGGCGAATCACTGATATTTTTAGCGGTTTTTACACTTCGCAGGCCCTAAATATCAAGTTTTTATCCTAAATTTCCTCTAAGAAAGT
>JBJEKJ010000013.1:0-16959 GCA_051878575.1 Muribaculaceae bacterium
CCCATCGTGGTAACCGTTCCGGGAAGCGTCAACTCGCCAAGTTTCTTACACCCATAGAAAGCATTCTCGCCTATTGACTTCAGGCCGGAGCCTTCCTCAATAGTGATAGTGGTCATTGCCGAGCAATATTCAAACGCCTTGTAGCCAATCTCGGTAATCGTGTTAGGCAATGAGAGCGATGTGAATTTATTCCAGTTGGCAAAACCCATATCGCCGATTTTCACCACGGGAAGCCCGTTATACTCCGAGGGTATGATTACACTGCCCGATGGTTTTGGGACACCCTCGTAGTGCCCCGACACGATATAGCCGGTGCCCTCGTCGTTGAGCGCAAACGACAAGTGACTCGAGTCAAATGGTACGGCCGAGGCCGGTAACCACATAGAAAGAAACATCAGTGCCGCAATCATGGTGAGGCATCTTGGTGAAGTGATTTTTTTTGACATAATGGTTTTTTCAAAGGCCATTCCCCCGAAGCTAAAAATGGCTTGATTCTTATGGTTAGAAATGAGGCTGCCGCGCCTTCGGGTTTATCGGCATACCCGCTAATTTAATTCATTATCGCAAATATAGAGATTTGGTGTGACCGCATAATTGACAAAATCTTACAAAAATCCGAGAAAATCTTACAAATACCCCCACAATACATGGCTACGGGCCTGCCGCCGAAGCGGGCAAGTCATTTTCCACGATAATGCGAGGGCGAGCAGCCGTAGGCACGCTTGAAGGCGCGCGAGAAGGTTTCAGCATCATTGAAACCGCAAGCCGAGGCGATATCGTTTATCGGCGTGCGCCGGTCACCGCCAAGCAATCGTGCCGCACGCTCCATCTGTATGGCCGAGATGAACACCTTGGGCGACTTTCCTGTGGCCTCGACCACACGCCGACGGAACGTCTGCTCGCTTATGTTCAGTTTTGATGCTATCCGCGCCACTCCATACTCACCGGTAGCAAGCCCCTCCTCCACTGCCGAAATCACGCGGTTAAGGAATTTGTCGTCGGCGGGCAAATCGCTTACGGCGAGGGATGATGTCCGGTCGTCGGCCGCAGGTTCTTCATCGGGCTCGGCCCCACAGGAGGCAGCCCTCTCTATTGCCTCGATTCTGCCGATAATATCCTGCAAACGGCGGCGATGCCGTCGGGTCACGATGCGCATTGTGAGGATAAACGCCACAAGCAGCAATGCTGCCGCCACGACGGCTATGACAAGATAAGTGTAATTGCGGTCGCTCTCGGCACGCAGGCGGTAGTTGTCGAATTCGGCTGAATAGCGCGCCAAAGCCTCGGCCGTGGCTTGCGAGTAGAGCGAATCCTTCAGCGCATTGAATCGGCCGAGTTCTATGCGGGCACTGTCGGGACAGATGTCCCAATAGCTCTCATAAAGGCCCTTGTGTGAATGGACCAAGTTATAGAGATCGCCGAAACGGTCGAAAATCGCGGCGGCCTCGCGATGGCACTCTATTGCCTCAGCCGAGCGATTAAGCCTATGTAGCAGCATACCAAGCTGATTGAGATCGATGGCGAGGGAGTGCATGTTTCCCGACTCGCGCAATCCTGCAATAGCCGTGCGATAAGCGGCCTCAGCCTCAGCATAGCGTCCGATTCCCATCAGCGCCACCGCACGCTGCGAAAGCCTTACCGGCAGGCGCCGGGTCTTGCCCATCACCGAGTCAAGCTCATACGCACTGTCGGCATAGGACAGTGCGATAGAGTCGTCGCCCAATTTATGATACACCTCCGATGCCATTCCGAGCAGAATAGCCTTACGCGCAGCATTGTCGGCCTTATCGGCATATTCTATCCCTTTTAGTATGTATTTCTCGGCTTCCGTTGGATTTCCGGCAGCCATATAGGTGCCCGCAAGCACATTGAGGCTCGATGAAATGCGGTCGGGGTCACCTATGCGCATATCTATGGCGAGAGTCTGCTTGGTGAAGGCCACGGCTTTGGCAAAGTTGCCTTTGCGCACGTTGACAATACCGAGCAAATTTAGGCAATCGGCCTTTTCTCCGCTGTCGTGACTGTAGAGCGGAAGTGCCTTCGTGGCATATCGCTCTGCCGCGTCATAGTCCTGACGGGCATAGTACCACTCGGCCGACCAGTACCACACTTGTTGCCGCAACGAGTCGACGGGAGTATCGGCATCAAACCGAAACGGCTTATCAAGAAGCTCCTCCTGCTCCAAAATCCTCATGAATCGGTTGGCAAGCTCCACACTCGCCCCCGAGCCGCTGAAGCGCTCGATAAGAGCTATTGTCGACGAGTCGCTCGATGACAACTCCGCCACCGCTGTCGGCGTCGGCAGCGACACTGCCAGTGCCACTGAAACCTTTTGCAAAAAGCGCAAAACCCGTGTTATCTTATTGTTCTTTGGTTTTCCCATAGAATTATCGTTTATAATGGTATGAAAGTGATGCGACTCGAGCGCAGAACGCCAACATTCGCTTAAGCTGTTTTGCCGATATGCCGCTTATTTTACGCAAAAATACAAAAAACGTTATGATTCCCAAAATTTTTGAGCCGTCCCGCCATAGTTTGCCTGAAATATCCATACTTTTCCATTTTCTGTCCGATATTTACACGGATGATACTATGGCTTGGAGTTAACTTTGCGGCAAAATTATTGATGAATATGAAAATCAGAATTGAAACACCCGCCGACTACCGCGAGGTTGAGAACCTCACCAGAGCGAGGTGCCATATTTCCTCGCACAGGAGCTAATACCCGGCTATCTCGGCGGCATAGAGGGCACCTACACACCACCAAGAGGCTATTTCATAGCCGAGGAGGAGCCGGAGGCATTTTCCGCCTACGAAGCCACCTTCCCCTACCGTGAGCGCCACGTCCTTCCGGGACAGCTTCCACAGCCCGGCAACTGACCCACCGCCCCCATTTTGCACTAATAAGTTCCGAAAAGTGTGGTGATGATATACTTTTCGGAACTTGTTAGTGTAAATTTCTCTATTTATAGGTTGGATTTTTTCGATTGCTACCTCCGAAACCACCGCATAGTCAACAAGAAAGATAGCTCATTATATGAATGTAAGACAATGGCGTGAAAACGCTGATTATTGCCTCAAATTCCAGACACAATAAGCGCATTTGGCAACACGATGATATTCAGCTGTCTACAAGCTGAATTTTACACTTTGGCGCAATTTCACTTGGTAACTTGGGGGCATTAAAGAAGGAAACACCCCTGAAGCGATATGGGGCTTCAGGGGCGAATTTCCTTTAAGAGGCACAATGCCGCCTCTTTTACAATATCTCCTCTCGGAAGATGGATTGCTCAAATTATTCCTCGCAGGAATAATTTCTTTACCTCATGGGATAGGACTTACTTCAGGCGTGCTTGGATTGCGGCACTCTCGGCCTCGTAGCCGGGCTTGTTGAGCAGCGCAAACATATTCTTCTTGTAAGCCTCCACACCGGGCTGGTTGAACGGATTCACGTCGAGAATGTAGCCGCTGATGCCACAAGCCTTCTCAAAGAAGTAAATCAACTCGCCGAGGTGATACTCGGTGAGTGCCGGAATGGTAATCTTGATGTTGGGCACATTACCGTCGACGTGGGCAATCTGCGTACCCAGCTCCGCCATTTTGTTCACCTCGTCGACACGCTTGCCGGCGATATAATTCAATCCGTCGAGATTGGCATCGTCGGAGGGAATCACCGAAGTGAATTTCTGCTCCTCCACCGAAAGCACCGTCTCGAAAATGGTGCGCTCACCGTCCTGAATCCACTGTCCCATGGAGTGAAGGTCGGTAGAGTTGTCGACAGCAGCCGGGAAAATTCCCTTTCCGTCCTTGCCCTCGCTCTCGCCGTAGAGCTGCTTCCACCATTCGCCGAAGTAGTGGAGCTTAGGATTATAGTTTACGAGAATCTCAATCTTCTTGCCCGCATTATAGAGTGCGTTGCGCGTCATAGCATACACCTCGGCGATATTGTCGTCGGCCGATGCAGCCGTAGCCTTCTCCATAGCCTTGGCGCCCTCAATAAGCGCACGGATGTCGAATCCTGCCACTGCTATCGGGAGCAGCCCCACAGGAGTGAGCACCGAGAAGCGGCCGCCCACATTGTCCTCGATGACGAAGGTCTTGTAGCCCTCCTCGGTAGCGAGCTTGCGCAGGGCACCCTTCTTGGCATCGGTGATGGCCACAATGAGTTTTGCGGCCTCGGCCTTCCCGGCCTGAGCCTCGAGCAGCTCCTTGAGCATGCGGAAGGCGATAGCGGGCTCGGTGGTGGTTCCCGACTTGGAAATCACGATTATGCCGAATTTCTTTCCTTTCAACAGGTCGATCAACTCGTAGAGATAATCCTCGCCGATGTTCTGACCGGCAAACAACACACGCGGACCATTGGCTGCCTTGAATGCGGCAAAAGAGTCGCTGAGAGCCTCAATCACTGCTTTTGCGCCAAGATAGCTGCCTCCGATTCCGATAGCAACAACATACTCACAACCTTGCAACGCTTTGGCTGAAGCCTCGATGTCGGCAAGCATAGCCTCGTCGGTGCTGCTCGGCAAGTTGAGCCAGCCCAAGAAATCATTTCCTGCGCCGTTGCCCTTGTGGAGCTTCTCCATAGCCTCGGCAGCGCTGCCCTTCAATGCACTGATGGCGTCGGCCTTCACAGCACATTCCACGTTGCGATTTTCAATTCCAAGTGTTCTCATCTTTTTTACTCTTAACTTTTATATCGGTTATAATATCTATTACTCTTTTGTATTATCGGCGGCAGGAGCGGCAGCCTCAACCCAGGCCTTCACCTCATCGATGGCAGGATTCTTAAGCTCCAACTTGAATTTCTTGTTCAGCCCGCAAAGTTCCTGGTGGAGCTTTCCGGCACTTGCGCCTCCCAATGCCTCCACGGTGAGGTAGCCCGCCTTCTGCACGGCGGCAACCCACTCGGCAGGCACGCCTACCGCCACGAATTTCTCCTCCTTGTCGCGCGGAGTCACCTTCTCGGGTCGCATCTGCGGGAAGAGCAGCACCTCCTGTATTGTCGTCTGGCCGGTCATAAGCATCGTCAGGCGGTCGATGCCTATACCGATGCCCGATGTGGGCGGCATTCCATATTCAAGCGCGCGGATAAAGTCGTTGTCGATAATCATCGCCTCGTCGTCGCCCTTGTCGGCAAGACGCATCTGCTCCACGAAACGCTCCTTCTGGTCGATAGGGTCGTTAAGCTCCGAATAGGCGTTGGCAAGCTCCTTGCCATTCACCATAAGCTCGAAGCGCTCGGTCAGTCCCGGCTTTGAGCGGTGCATCTTGGTGAGCGGACTCATCTCCACCGGATAGTCGATGATGAACGTAGGCTGGATGAACGAGCCTTCGCAGAACTCGCCGAAAATCTCGTCGATCAGCTTGCCCTTGCCGAAGCTCTCGTCGATAGTCTCCATCTTCAAGTCCTCCACGGCAATCTTGCGAATCTCCTCCTCGCTCTTCCCGGTGAGGTCGAATCCGGTCTTCTCCTTGATGGCGTCGAGAATTGGCAGACGGCGATATGGAGCCTTGAAGCTGATCACCTTGCCGTCGATCTCGCGCTCAGGCTTGCCATTGACTGCCACGCAGATGGTCTCAAGCAGCTTCTCGGTGAAGCTCATCATCCAGTTATAGTCCTTATATTGCACATAAAGCTCCATACACGTGAACTCGGGGTTGTGGTTACGGTCCATTCCCTCGTTACGGAAATTCTTGCCTATCTCATACACGCCCTCAAATCCGCCCACGATAAGGCGCTTCAAGTAGAGCTCGGTGGCGATGCGCATATACATGTCGATGTCGAGCGCATTGAAGTGCGTGATAAACGGACGCGCGCTTGCTCCGCCGGCAATGCTCTGCAACGTCGGGGTCTCCACCTCGGTGTAGCCGGCATCGTCGAGCACCCGGCGCAGGGTGCGAATCACCGTGGCGCGCTGAAGGAAGGTCTCCTTCACGCCATCGTTCACAACAAGGTCGACGTAGCGCTGGCGGAAGCGCAGCTCGGGGTCGTTGAAGGCATCGTAGGTTACCCCATCCTTCACTTTCACCACCGGCAGCGGGCGCAGCGACTTGCTGAGCACCGTCAGTTTCTCGGCATGCACGGTGATCTCGCCCATCTGCGTGCGGAACACGAATCCCTCCACGCCCACAAAGTCGCCCATGTCGAGCAGCTTCTTGAACACCACATTATAGTCGTCCTTGTTCTCACCCGGGCAAAGATCGTCACGGCTGATATACACTTGAATTCGGCCACGCGAGTCCTTAAGCTCCATAAATGAGGCCTTGCCCATAATTCGGCGGCTCATCACACGTCCGGCAATGCTCACATGGCGCACCGGAGCGTCGTCATTGAAATTCTCCTTTATCTCATCGGTGTAGCCAGTCACCACATACTCAGCAGCAGGATATGGGTCGATACCCATCTTGCGCATCTCGGCGAGGCTGTTTCTTCTCACAATTTCTTGTTCGCTTAAATCTAAAATGCTCATAATATCGGCAATATATAAAAATTTTTGCCGCAAATTTACAGAAAATCTCCGAAATTTCCGCACAAAATCCCCAAAAATAGCATTTTATAGAATTGCGACTGTCCGATGCAAAAACCGTCACCCGATGCGTCGCCGACGTTTGTCACAAACCGGCAACAATATTTTTTTGTGTGATTGCGAGGCTCGGCGTGTGATTTGTGAAATTATTTCACTACCTTTACGAATCATAACAAGACACAATCACCCGGCTCTGCGCCAAAAATTCGAGACAAGCACACTAATTGCCATGTCTCATAGGCGCAAGGCCGACAATAGTCAAAAAACCAACAAACATAAAGTCATGAAAAAATTATCGCCATTTCTACAATCAGCAGCAGTGCTTATATCCTCAACGGCAGCTCTCTCGGGCTGCTCGGGCAGTGGACCTAACGAGATAATCGTGTGCGGCACCTATACCGCCTCGGGAAGCCACGGGGTGTACTCGCTGCTGTTCGACTCAGGCAGCGGAACACTCTCAGTGCTCGACTCGGCGCGTGCCGTCAATCCATCGTATGTGGCAATCTCGGCCGATGCCTCAAGAGTGTATGCCGTCGACGAGAGTGGCGGCAACTCGGGAATCTATGGCATGGAGTTCGACCCGTCAACCGGACATTTCGGCAGGGTGAGGCGCATCGGCGGCACGGGCGACGATCCCTGCTTCATTGCTCTTATAGGCAACGAGATTGTGACTGCCGACTATAGCGGCGGATCGGTGTCGTTCTTTCCCATCGGGCCCGACGGATTTCCCGGCGAGCGCTCTCGCTGCGACAGATTCACGGGATGCGGCCCCGACACTGTGCGCCAGACAGCACCCCACATCCACTGCACCATGCCATCGCCCGACGGCAAGCATCTTTTTGTGACCGATCTCGGAACCGACCGCATCTACCACTACACTATCGGGCCCGACGGCATATCACCCACCGACACAATAGCCGTGGAAGCGGGATTCGGGCCACGGCATCTGGCGTTCACGCCCGACGGCCGGCACTGCTATGCCATCGGCGAGCTAAGCGGCAAGGTGCTGGCTATGGATTTCGACGGAACGACACTCTTGCCGCGGCAGACGTTGCAGTGCGACACGCTGCAAGCGCGTGCCTCGGCCGATATTCACACGAGTCACGACGGCAAGTTCCTCTATGCGTCAAACCGCCGCGAGGGCGACGGCATACGCACATTCTCCATAGCCGACGACGGCACGCTCACCGACGTGGGATATACCGCCACCGGCCGCCATCCGCGCAACTTCGTCATTTCGCCCGACGATCGTCATTTGATCGTAGCGTCGCGCGACGACAACCGGGTGGAGGTCTACAGCCGCGACATAGCCACCGGAGCGCTGAGCCTACGAAGCACTCTCAGCCTCCCGATGCCGGTGTGTCTGAGATTCCTCCCGCGATGAGCCACAAGCATAGGCACACATCAAGGAGATGGCTGCTCCTCAGTGAAAGCTCCATCTCCTTTATCGAATGTAAAAACCCAAAAGCCCGGTGTGTCACGCGCACCGGCACACGTCATCATTGTGCCTGATGCGCCTTAAGCTCAGCGAGGTGGCGGCGGTAGGCGGCGAGAAGATCTGCCTCGGTCACATCGAGCAGTACGGCCTGTCGCATGAAGGAGTCGAGCTCCTCGGCCACGAATGTCGCCTTTCGCATGCGCTTTATCGCCTCAACGGCATTTTCCTCGACAAACAGGCCCACACCCCTACGGTTGTAGACTACGCCCCGGCTCTGCAGGTAGTCGAACGAGCGTGCCACCGTGTTGGCGCTCACCTCAATGAGCTGCGCATATTCCCGCACCGAGGGAATGCGCCCGCCCTCCATGTATGTGCCTATGATTATATCTTCGCAGATGCGGTCGGCTATCTGCAAGTATATTGCCTTATTTTCATTAAACTTTATCATAAATCGTAGCTATGATTACCGACATCATTGTCGTGAACATTATTATCGTTATCATCGGCGATTAATTATTCGTCCCACCACATTGGCGCGTGTGAACAGATAGTAGGATAAGCCCCAATTTACCACAACTATGGCAGCATTGATAATCATGCCTGAAGTCTCACCGACCTCGAAACCGATATTTACCGGGCCAATTATAACATGTGCCATCATGAAGGCGAATATCACCAATACAATGGCTATAATGGTCTTTATGAGCGGCTTGCGGTGCCATATACTGCTACCAAGCACGAATACCGACTGAGCCGACAGCACTCCGATGGCAAAGCCCAACGGCCGCACGTCGTCGAGAATAGCCATAGGCACGTTCATAAATCCCACCAAGTCGCGGCACGGAGTGTCGATGGCATAGCCGAACGCTATCACGCGCAGCACGTCGAACGCCTCGATGGCGAGGAGCGAGATCACCGGCATCACCACAAGCGCCATGCACGCCCCGAAAAGGAACTTCTCCTGCTGCGAGGCCGGCGACATGATGCGCGATATGCGCTTAGCCTTGCTGTCCATGTTCCACACGGCAAGCGAGCCAAACATCACCACGGCCATAACGAACCACATCCTTATCCAATGGCGCTCGAAAAAGATGCCGTTGCCCACACACAGCCAGGGGTCACCGGCGACCTCATGCGTCAGCACATAATTGGAGGTATAGAGCCCATAGCAAAAGAAGAAGCCCATTATTGTGACTACGCCAAAGAAGGAGCCAAACTGAAGCAGGAGCATCCGCCTATTCTCCGACAACTCCCTTTTTGCAAAATTCAGGAAACGCGTGAATGAGAAAATATCGTTAGTATTCATAATAGTTCGTGATTATTTTGATTTGAAAATTTCGTTGATTCTGTCGCTGTTGGCAAGCGTGGCATTGAAGAGTGTCTCAAGGTTCAGCTCCGTCTCATCGTCGGAGGTATTTTGCGTCACAAGGCTGTAGCCCATAACCGACGGCTGCGAGTAGATGGCCTCGGCGACTTCGGCGGCTGTGCCGTTCTCCACAAAGCGCAGACGCCCGGTAATGCTTGCCACACTCTCGTCGAGCAGCACCTTGCTTTGGTCGACAATGACCACATGGTCAATGCAGCGGTCAATATCGCGCACCTGATGGGTTGAGATAATGATTGTGCGGTCGTCGGTCATCCGGCTCGCCACAAGGCGGCGAAACTGGCTCTTGCCCGGGATGTCGAGTCCGTTGGTGGGCTCGTCCATCAGCATCAGGTCGGCGTTAGTCGCAAAGGCGAAGCTCATAAGCACCTTCTTCTTCTGCCCCATCGAGAGTGCCGTGAGGTTCTTGATTTCGGGGTCGATGCCGAAAATGGCAAGGTTGTTCAGCATGTCGTCGTAGCTGAACCGCGGATAGAGGGCGCCATTGAGCGTGGCAAACTCCTTGAGCGACATTCTCGGCATATCAAATTCCTCAGGAACGAGATACACGCTGCCGAGCGTCGACGGAAGGCGATCGCGCACATTCCTGCCATTCACCTCCACACTGCCGCATTGCGGAGTCAGAAGCCCTGCCATAAGATAGATAAGAGTGGATTTACCGGCCCCGTTCAGCCCAAGCAGTCCATACACCTTACCTCGCTCCACAGCGAGTGAGAAATCGGTGAAAACAGCCTTTCGCCTAAGCGCACCATAGCTGAACGAAATCCGCTTGGCCTGCAAAATAACATTTTCATTAATCTCTTTCATAATTTTGATTTTGTGTCAGTTGTTTTTTTCAATCTGCCTGACATCATTCCGATGCCTTTGGCTTTTATTATTATTCTCAATTTATTTTTCAAGTGTTATAGTGTACAAGTATTGTTGTACACTGCAAATGTATTACATCTTATCGCTATTGTCAATACAAATTCCTACATTTAACATTAATTTAACACTATTTTTCTCAAAAACGCCTCTCGTGGCGGCAAAAAATTTGCCATTGCGCTTGCCTTGCATTAATTTTGTGACAAAGATTTTAAACTAATGAGCAACTATATCGTATCTGCCCGAAAATACCGTCCCGAGACGTTCAGTACCGTCGTCGGACAACAGGCTCTTACCCACACCCTTAAAGCCGCCATCGACTCCGGACGTCTGGCCCACGCCTATCTGTTCTGCGGTCCGCGCGGCGTGGGAAAGACGTCGTGCGCGCGTATTTTCGCCAAAACAATCAACTGCCTCTCGCCGACGGCCGACGGCGAGGCATGCAACGAGTGCGAGTCGTGCCGCGCTTTCAACGAGCAGCGTTCATACAACATCGTGGAACTCGACGCAGCCTCCAACAACTCCGTAGACGACATACGCAACCTTATCGACCAGGTGCAGATTCCGCCACAAATCGGGAAATACCGCGTGTTTATCATCGATGAGGTTCACATGCTGTCGGCCGCCGCATTCAACGCCTTCCTGAAGACTCTGGAGGAGCCTCCGGCACATGCCATCTTCATCTTAGCCACCACCGAGAAGCAGAAGATCATCCCGACCATCCTCTCGAGATGCCAAATCTACGACTTCTCGCGCATCACCATCAACGACATGGTGCGGCAACTGGCCTACATCGCCGCACAAGAGGGTATCACAGCCGAGCCTGCCGGACTCAATGTGATTGCCCAGAAAGCCGACGGAGCAATGCGCGACGCTCTTTCGATTTTCGACCAGGTTGCGGCATCATCGTCGGGCAACATAACCTATCAGAGCGCAATCGACAATCTTAACGTGCTCGACCACGACTACTATTTCCGCCTGATGGAGACCTTCCGCACATGCAACGTGCCTGAGGCGCTGCTTATCTACAAGGAGATTCGCGACAAGGGATTCGACTCGCTTTTCTTCATCAACGGACTGGCGCAGCACATCCGCAACATGATGGTAGCCCTCACTCCTGCCACGAAACCGCTTCTCGAGATGAGCGACGAGGTGGCCACCCGCTTCGTGCAGGAGGCTCCGAAATTCCATCCGCGATTCTACTACCGCGCGCTCGACCTGTGCAACACCTGCGACCTGAACTATCGCACGGCCACCAACAAGCAGTTCACCGTGGAGCTGACGCTAATCAAGCTGTGCCAGATTCTCGACTCCACAACCCCTCCTACAGGCGGCGGACAACCGCTGAAGAAGGTGGAGGCACAACAGCAGGCTACCCAAGCCACGCAACCCTCGAGCGCGGCCACACAGCAGCCTCAACCGAAAGCAATGAGCACACAGGCTCCGGCAGCGCAACCGGCAGCACCTATACACATGGCCGACTCTCCGCAGGTGCCTAAAGTGGCATCTGCGGCAAGCGTTGCCGCCTCGGCGACACGCCAATATCAGCAACCGCGAGCCACGACTCCGCAACTCGGAAAAATAAGCACTCCGCGCATACTCATAAACAGCTCACCGGGCGCCGCCGCACACGGAACGGCTGCCGAAAGTGCACGGACAACGTCGTCGGGACACCGTGAGAGCCAATTCGTAAGGAGCGACCTGCTTGCGGCATGGCAGCGATTTATCGACGAGCATCCGCACGAGAAAGTGATTATCAACACCATGCGCGTGGCACTGCCTCAGCGTGTCAACGACACTCTCTATGAAATCTACGTGGAAAATCAGGGGCAGGTGGAGTTTTTCAACTCACACAGCACCGAAATAATATCATTCTTGCGCGATGCCGTGCATAACGACATGCTGGCCATCGACGTGAAGATTCGACAAGGCGGTCCGGCACCGAAAATTTGGTCGCCGCGCGACATAGTGGAAGATATGTGCCGCAGCAACTCCTCAATAGCCAATCTCATTCGCGATTTTGAGCTGCGCCTTGCATAAGCGCGCTCCCCTACAAAAAAAATTGATGATTCCACTTTGCCGAAGAATCATCAATTCGATATGGTTTCTATAACTTATTTGTCTCTGCCAAATAGCGGTAATACTCATTTAATACTGATTTTCTGCCTATACGAGTCTCGTAGGCCTTTGATGTGAGATTGCAGTACCATTCTACTGCGCGTTTTAATGTTTTTACCATAGATTTCCGATTTTTTCGACCACTTTATTGATTGATATTCTGCATTGAGCAGAATATCGGTGCATCAATAGAGCGTCCTTAGTTAAACAAATCTTTTTTACCTTTTCTCGTCTTTGTGTGTAAACAACAACTTTTTTACCTTTGTGTTTTTCGCTGTTAAAATCGAGTTTTAGTGCTTATGGTTGAGCGGAATCATGCAACTCGGCATCCAAGCATTGTTCTCCTCTACTTTAGTAGCATACCAATTAACAGCCTTCTTTAATGTTTTAAACATAGTCATTAAAAATTTAGTTAAACAATCAATTTTTCTATTCTCCCTAAAACATTATCTTTCACTTTATATGTTGAAAAATTATGTTGTAAAACATATTTTCAACACTGCAAATGTAGTGCCTTTATATATATCCACCAAATTTTTTCGATAAAATTTTCATCAAAAGCAGTCATTTCTAACGCCAATGAGCTAACAATAAGCATATTACATAAGCACAACAAGCACAACTCGAAAATGCGTAATTTTATGCCATAATGGCAGTATCGGGCATAATCAGCCATCAGGCACCATGTGCAAAGGGGCGAAGCGTGCGGTCAATCGTAGTTGGCAAGCGTCTTGCGAAGCTCGTCGAGGAGCTGCACGCGCAATTCGGGCGGACTCACCACAGTGACACTGGAGCCAAGCGACAGCAGCTCCTTGATAAAGTCGAAAGTGAGATAGAGATGATAGCTGAACAGCGAATAGGCATCGTGCACGGCCTCCTCGCGCTGTGAGTGATGCAGAGGCAACGCGCGCAGATATTTCGCCTGGTTCGACGATACGCGCAGCACCACCCGCTTAGGCACACCGCGGCTCGTCATTATGCCGAAATTATCGTTGAAAAACATCGATGCATTGAAATCTTCGGGCAGAGTGAAAGTGTCGGAGAGGATTATTGTGGCATCCATGCGGTCGAGCGAGTAGGTCTTTATCTTGCGGTCCTTGACATTGTAGCCTATCACATACCACAACTGCTTGAACAGACGCACGAAGTAGGGCTCAAGCACCACATTCGGCGTGGGATTCACGCGCGAATAGGGCTTATATGTGAATTTTATGCGTCGGTTCTCCTTCATGGCCTGAATCATCACAGGCAGGTTCTTGCGCGCGCTGGGCACATCCTCGAGCACAATGCGGTCGGCGATATCACGAGAATTACTGAGCATGCCTGTCATCGACGCGGCATCAAGCAGCCAGTTGCGCATCTTGTCGGCCTGCTCGCCACCATCCTTTATATAGTATTCGAATGTCGAGGGGTCGCACTCAATCTCCACATTGAACACTTCGGCGATACCCTCGCGATAATTATAGAACGTGCGGCGCACGAGCTGCTCGCCATTGGAGATGTCGGATTTCAGCCAAAGGCGATTAAGCTCACTGCGCGTGATGCGCCCATAGCGCTGCACGGTGTCGATAATCCAAATGTATTTGTTGATTAAGCCTCGACCCATAGTTACGGTTGTAGATTAATAAAACGGTCAGGAGTTTTTGGGCTTCATGAGCAGCACGAGACCGAGAACGGTCACGGCGGCGTTGAGCAGCAGCAACTCGAAGCTCATCACATATTCAAATTGCTCAAGCAGCCACCGCTGCACGAAGAAGCATATCACCGGAGCCGCAACGCACACCACAGGCACCCACTTGTCGCGCACAGCCTTGTCGCAGACAAGACCGTAGGCAAACAGACCGAGAATCGGACCGTAGGTGTAGCTGGCAATGGCATACACGGCGCTTATGGCGTCGCTGTTGCTGATAAGATAGAAAACTATTATCACAAGCCCCATGATCACCGACATCGCCACATGCACCACATTGCGGGTGCGCGTGAGCCGCACATCATCCATCTTCTCGTGAGCCTTCAGCACGTCGACGGTGAATGAGGTGGTGAGCGACGTGAGCGCCGAGCCTGCGGCCGAGTAGGAAGCCGAAATCAGGCCGAGAATAAACAGCACGCCCACCACTATCGGTATTCCGCTGCCGGTGGCCACCATGCCGAAGAGCTCGTCGGTCTTCTCGGGAATCTCCATTCCGGGAGTGGCGCGCACATAGAGCACGAGCAGTGCGCCGAGAACGAGAAACAGCGCTATGACGAAGAATTGCGATATCGAGCCGACTATCATGTTCTTCTGCGATTCCTTGAAATTCTTGCAGGCAAGATTGCGCTGCATCATGTCCTGATCAAGGCCGGTCATGGCAATCACCATGAACACACCGGCAAGGAACTGCTTCCAGAAGTAGGTGCCCTCCTTGGGATTGTCGAAGAAGAACACGCGCGAGATGTCGTCGGAAGCCACGGCACCCACAAGTCCCGACAAGTCATAGCCCAAGCCTTTTGCGATGAACACAATGCTCAGCACCACCGACAGAACGAGGCAGAACGACTTCAGCGTATCGGTCCAAATAACCGTCTTCACGCCTCCCTGCTTGGTGTAGAGCCAGATCAGCGCGATGGTCGCCACCACGTTGAAAACGAAAGGTATGCCAAGCGGCGCGAAGACGAGGCTCTGGAGCACCACGCACACCACATAGAAGCGGACTGCCGCACCGAGCATCTTCGACACGAAGAAAAACCAGGCGCCGCTCTTGTAGGTCGTGGCGCCGAAGCGCTGCTCGAGGTAGCCGTAGATTGATATAAGGTTACGCTTATAGAACATTGGCACAAGGAAATAGGCAATGGCGAAATAGCCCACTATGAAACCTAAGCACATTTGCAGATAGGAGAAACTCTTGCCTACCACCATGCCGGGAACTGAGATGAACGTGACGCCCGATATCGCGGCACCCATCGTGGCAAACGCCACAATGTACCACGGCGTCTGGCGATTGCCGGTGAAGAAACTCGCATTGTCGCTCTTGCGTCCGGCCAAATAGGACACAAGGAAAAGAAGAATGAAATAGCCGACTATCGTAGCCAGCACTACCCAAGCTGTCATAAATTATTTTAGTTAGTTAGTTTATTTGTTTTATCTGATAATAAATCGTTGTTGATGAATATTGTCACGCAAAGGCAACCCCACGCCTATAAGCAAGGGCGCGTCACTCGGCGTAGAGCAGATATTTGCGTCGTTGCTTCTTGAAGCGCTCCACGTCGTCGGCCCATGTGGATTTTATCTCGGCGGCGCTCTTGCCGGCCTCAATCATCTTGCGTATGCCGCCATCGCCTATCAGCTTCTCAAAGAACTTTGTGAAAAAGGCGTCGCCGATGCCGAGATTGCGGTAGGCGTCGATCACATACTCAAGATTGATGCCGGCGGCAATCACTGCCTCGTCGTCGAGGCTTGAGAGGTCGCGGCCGTAGCATTTCTTGTTGAGTTGCGGCGGATTCTTCGCTCCCGCCACGCTACGTGGAGTGAACGAGTATTTGTAGCCCTTATTCTTGAGGCCGGGATGTCCGTAGATTTCAAATGGCTTGTCGGTTCCACGTCCGAGGCTCACCGGCGTGGCCTCGAAATAGCACGTCGACGGATAGAGATAGATGGCGTGCATCGTCTTCAGGTTGGGCGACGGGGCTATCGGCAAGCGGTAGCGCGTCTGGTGGGTGTAATTCTCACAGGCCACCACCTTCAGGCGTCCGCCGAGGCGCTTCCCGTCTCTGAGCCAGCCCTCGCCATCGGCCATTAGGGCTATCTCGCCGAGCGTCATGCCGTGCACCACAGGAATCGGAAGACGTCCCACACCCGACTTGTACTGCATGTCGAGAATCGGGCCGTCGACATACATCCCGTTGGGATTTGGGCGGTCGAGCACCAGCACCTCCTTGTCGTAGACGATGGCTGCGTCCATGAGGTTTATCATCGTAACATAATACGTATAGTAGCGCAACCCCACATCCTGAATGTCGATAACTATAACGTCGAACTTTGCCATATTCTCCTTGCTCGGCATAGGCGACTTGCCCTCGTATAGCGAGGCGATGGGGATTCCGGTCTTGGAGTCGACACCGCTGCTCACCTTCTCGCCGGCGTCGGCGTTGCCGCGGAAGCCATGCTCGGGCGAGAATATTGTGGTCACATCCACACCATTCTCTATCATCACGTCGAGTGTATGCTTGCTTCCCACCATTCCGGTGTGATTGCTCATTATCGCCACCCGCTTCCCTTTCAGGAATGGGATATACTCGGATGTGCGCTCAGCCCCCACTCTCACCTCGGCGGCACAAGCCACATTAGCCGACACGAACAATATCAGGGCAACGGATAAAAATTTGAACAGTCTTTTTCTCATAGTTATTGTAAGTTGTCGCTGTTGTTTTATGTAATCAATCGGCAGCCGCGGCAAGAGCCGTCGACAGCCGGCGCCAATTCATGATATAGTGCAAATATACAAAAAATAAAGCATACTCGCCTTTTTTAAGGCACAAAATGCCCGCACGATGCTAAATTTTCTTTGAAGCAGCGTCGGAAATTCGGCTTTTCTGTGTAAATTTCCTCTAAGAAAGTTAAGGCCGAGACTATCTTTGTGAGTGGAAAAGAG
>JBJEKJ010000014.1:0-3853 GCA_051878575.1 Muribaculaceae bacterium
ATAATTGCCGAGAGCAATGTTCCGGTAGTGGTAGATGCCGGTCTTGGTGCGCCTTCTCATGCTGCCGAGGCTATGGAGATGGGGGCTGATGCCGTACTTGTGCACACGGCTATTGCCATTTCTCCAAATCCTGTGGAGATGGCAAAGGCCTTCAAATTGGCGGTGGAGGCCGGCCGAATGGCACGCCTGGCAGGACTTGGCGTACAGTCGAGCTTCGCGGTAGCGAGCAGTCCGCTGACTTCTTTTTTAGATTAACCTCCTTTTAAATCATTATAAAATGGAAATCAACTATATAAATGTGGAGTCATATCCAAGTTCCGAGAAAGTCTATATTGACGGCAGCATACATCCTATCAGAGTGGGTATGCGCAAAATCACTCTGACACCGACTGTGAAATTCGACAAGGATAACAATAAGGTTATCTCTGAGAATGCTCCGGTTTATGTCTACGACACGAGCGGTGTGTTTACCGACCCTGAAGTGAAAGTCGACATAAATGCCGGTGTGCCTCGTCTGCGCGAACAATGGATTCTCGATCGCGGTGACGTCGAGCAGCTCGACAGCATCACGTCAGAATATGGCCGTCAGCGACTAAGCGACAAGAGTCTCGATGATATACGTTTCCCGCACATTACGAAGCCATATAAGGCCAAGGATGGGCGAAGAATCACCCAAATGGCGTATGCGAAAGCGGGAATTATAACCGCCGAGATGGAATATGTCGCTATCCGCGAGAATATGAACAACAAGGAGCTCGGCATCGAGTCGCACATTACTCCTGAGTTTGTGCGCGACGAGATAGCTGCCGGACGTGCCATTATCCCTGCGAATATCAATCATCCCGAGGCAGAGCCAATGATTATTGGAAGGAACTTCCTGGTGAAACTGAATACTAATATCGGCAACTCTGCCCTGTCATCGTCGATTGAGGAGGAGGTGAACAAGGCCGTGTGGAGCTGCTACTGGGGTGGCGATACATTGATGGACCTCTCGACCGGCGACAACATTCACGAGACGCGAGAGTGGATTATTCGCAACTGTCCGGTACCGATGGGTACGGTGCCCATATATCAGGCGCTCGAGAAGGTCAGGGGCAACGTGCGAAAGCTATCCTGGGAAATTTATCGCGATACTCTTATCGAGCAGTGCGAGCAAGGTGTTGATTACTTCACAATCCATGCAGGAGTGCTGAGGCGTCATGCCGACTTGGTGGAGTCGCGTCTCACCGGAATTGTGTCACGCGGTGGAAGCATCATGCTCCAGTGGTGCGTGCTGCACAATGAGGAGAGCTTCCTCTACACTCATTTCGATGAAATATGCGAGATTCTGAATAAATATGACGTGGCAGTGTCGCTTGGCGATGGAATGCGCCCGGGCAGTATCCACGACGCCAACGATGCGGCCCAGTTCCTCGAGCTCGACGTGCTTGGCGAGCTCACCGAGGTGGCTTGGAAGCATGATGTGCAGGTTATAATCGAGGGCCCGGGCCATGTGCCTATGCACAAAATCAAGGCAAATATGGAACGTCAGCTTGCTGCTTGCCATGAGGCTCCTTTCTACACGCTCGGGCCGCTAACTACTGACATCGCTCCGGCCTACGACCACATAACATCGGCTATCGGTGCCGCACAAATTGGATGGTATGGAACGGCTATGCTGTGCTATGTCACTCCTAAGGAGCATTTGAGCCTGCCCAATCTGGAGGATGTGAGAAATGGTGTTATCGCATATAAAATTGCCGCACATGCAGCCGACTTGGCGAAAGGGCATCCCGGAGCACAAGTGCGCGATGATGCTATGAGCAAGGCTCGATACGAGTTCAGGTGGAAAGATCAGTTCAACCTGTCGCTTGACCCGGCAAGAGCGCGACAGTATTATATCGATAGTCATAAGGATGACAATAAATTCTGCACTATGTGTGGACCAAACTTCTGCGCAATGCGTATTTCGCAAAACGTGGCTAATGAAATTTGTAAAGGAGGAGATAAATAATAATGTTCTCGGATGAATTAGAAAAAATCAGTTGGGAGGAGACCACGGCACGCATAAGCGCCAAAACGGCTTGGGATGTTGAGACGGCGCTGAGCAAGGATACACTCGATGTGGATGACTTCATGGCGCTTGTCTCGCCTGCCGCTATTCCCTATATAGAGATTATGGCGCAGAAATCGCAACACTACACGCAAGAGCGCTTTGGAAAGGTTATAAGTATGTATATACCTCTTTATCTGAGTAATGCGTGTACCAACTTCTGCGTGTATTGCGGTTTTCAATATCCCAACAAAATCAAGCGCACTACGCTCAATGAGGAGCAGATAAAGGCTGAATGCGAGGCTATAAGGCGATTGGGCCCATTTGAGAATCTTCTCATCGTCACCGGTGAGTTTCCTTCGGTGGCCGGAGTCGACTACCTTGAGAAAGCCCTGCACATCGCACGGCCTTATTTCAACAACCTATCAATTGAAGTGATGCCGCTAAAGGAGCGGGATTACTATCGCTTGACAAAATCCGGGCTTAATGGAGTGGTGTGTTTTCAGGAGACATATCACAAAGACCGCTACAAGGTGTATCATCCTCATGGGATGAAATCCAACTTTGAGTGGCGACTTAACGGATACGACAGAATGGGAGCCGCAGGAGTGCATAAAATAGGTATGGGCGTGCTAATCGGTCTTGAGGACTGGCGCACCGATATTACAATGATGGCATATCACCTTCGCTATTTGCAAAAGCGCTATTGGCGCACCCGATTCTCTGTCAATTTTCCGCGTATGCGCCCGGCTGAGGGACATTTCCAACCTAATGTAGTGATGACCGACAAGGAACTTGCGCAAGTGACGTTCGCATTCCGTTTGTTCGATCACGACGTGGATATCTCCTACTCTACCCGTGAGAATCCCACATTCCGCGCCAACATGATGAAACTTGGAGTGACATCGATGAGTGCAGGCAGCAAGACTGAGCCGGGAGGCTATGTGAGCACCCCCGAGGCTTTGGAGCAGTTTGCGGTGAGCGATGAGCGCACTCCGGCTGAGGTGGTGGCCGAGATCAGGGCCCTCGGCTACGAGGCAGTCTGGAAAGACTGGGATAAGAGTTTCGACTAACCACTCCCCTATTGTAGTTAATATATTTTTTTGGGGTGGGTACGAATATTAAGCAGGCTGTGCCAATTGTGAGCTGCACCACAAAAGTTAGACAAAAAACTTTTGGGGTGCAGCTCAATTTTGGAATGTTACCAATGGCACAGTTTCGCTTTCAATTTTCTGTTTTAGCACGGAATTTGAATGCGATTGGATAGTGGTCGGAGATGAATGGGACTCCGAAATTGCACATCACCACTCTGAAAGCCACCGGATTTACTCCACTAAAGAAAATATGGTCGATAACCCATTCTTTTCTTGTGTCGGGATTGTCAATGACCTTTCCAAATCCATTATACGTAATGTTTTTATCTGATATGGCGCTCACCTCTCGGGCATCTTTTAGAGAGGCTTTAAGTGGTTCAAAAATGGTGTCGTCGGTTGTGCTGTTGAAATCACCCGAGAGGAATACCGGCACATTATTGGGATTTAGTTCGGTCATCTTGGCAACAATGAGCTTGATGGAGTTCCTGCGGGCTTGACTTCCTACGTGGTCAAGGTGTGTGTTGAAGTAAAGAAACTCAAAACCGGTGTCATTCACTTTGAAATGTCCCCATGTGCAAGTACGATTACAAGCGGCATCCCAGCCTATCGACACCTTTTCAGGTGTTTCCGAGAGCCAAAAAGTGCCGCTATCGAGCAGTGTCAGGCGGGTTGTGTCGTAGTAAATAGCCATCATTTCACCGGCTCTTTTGCCGTCGTCGCGTCCCAC
>JBJEKJ010000015.1:0-16784 GCA_051878575.1 Muribaculaceae bacterium
TATGGAAAATAAATCAAAGACGCTAAGAAGAATTATTGTGGCTTGTACCGCAATCTGCACCCTTTTTGTGGCATTTATCAGCTACCAGACGTATGGGACGTTGGAGTTTGTCAATGGCAATATTCCGGCCGACATGGCCGATATTCAATGGCTGCGCGTCACGCTCGTGGCGGCCCGCTATCTTCTTGCATTGGCATTGACCTCAACCTTGCTTGTATTTCTGCTCAGAATATGGCGAGGAGCGACATGTGGCAAACTGTTTATCCGTGGCAATCACCGATGGCTCTACGCCATGTCGGCACTTTTCCTCATCTACTCGCTTGTCGATGGCAACGCCGGGCGCATTTTATATCACGGCATCCGCGAATTGGAAATCTACATCAACGAGTATATGCTTATCTCGTGCTTCGTTCTCATCGTATTTGCAAAGCTCTACTCAATAGCGGTAGAAGTGAGCGAAGAACAGGAACTGACAATTTAAGGACCTCGAAAACACTTAATATTATGGCTATAATTGTAAATCTCGACGTGATGATGGCCCGGCGCAAGATATCCCTCGGAGAACTCGCGAGCAGAATTGGCATCACTCAGGCAAACTTGTCGATTTTGAAAACCGGGAAGGCAAAGGCCATACGCTTCAGCACCCTAAATGCCATCTGCGACATCCTCGGGTGTCAGCCTGCCGACATCCTCGAGTTCCGCTCCGACGAATAGCTCCCGGGAATGACTCTGCGAGACTCTGCAAGATTACTATTTTTAACTAAAACGTAAAATTTAGTAATCAATTGATTGGTATTTTAATTTTTTTGCTTACATTTGCGTCGATAGATATCGAAAGATGCTATTATATTATTCTAACGCCATTAACATTCATTGTTTGGCAACTGCTATAATTATGTATCAAAGATATTTTGTAATTATAATCTAACTTTAAAACTGTTCATATATGAAAAAAACGTGTTTACTTCTATTTGCATCTTGTGCGTTAAGTGTTATGGCTGAAAGCTTCACTGTAGGCAAGATAAACTATGAGAAAACGTCAGATAACACAGTGGCAATTGTATATTCTGATGATGGCTACACCGATCTTAAGAATTCTGATTTTTCGAGTACCGTAGTAAACAATGATGTTACCTATACGGTTACCGAGATTGGCGAATATGCATTCGAAGATGCGGTCTTCAGCGAGAGCATTGTATTTCCTTCCACAATCACAGCCATAGGAGATTGTGCATTCTCGTGGGCAGAGGCTTATGATGTGGAGTTTACGTTTTCAAAGAATCTGGCTTCTATAGGAGGTAGTTGCTTCGACTGCTGCACCGTGGCGGCTATTAACATCGAAGACGGGAACACCATATTCGCTTCGGTAGATGGTATTTTGTATTCAGCCGACAAGAAAATTATGCTTGTTTTCCCTCCCGGAAAGAATGTTACGCAGTTTACCATTCCGTCATTTGTGGAAGAGTTGTTCGAAGGCTCATTCCAGTCGGGACAGGAGTATTTGGTGGATGTGACTATTCCGGCTACGGTGAAAAAGGTAGATTCCTATGCTTTTATGGATAATGGCACACTCAAGACACTTTCCATCGAAAGCTGCGATACTGAGCTATGCGAGAGCGCATTTATGGGTTGTGAAAGTATAACAAGTCTCACACTGCCCACCGGTCTCAAAACAATACCGCGAAACTGCTTCTTCGACCTTTGCTCATTGGAGAGCCTTGTGATTCCTGAAGGTGTGGAAACCATCGGACAGAGTGCGTTTGGGTTCGGCGGCTTTAAATCCATCTCATTCCCCTCAACCTTGAAAGAGATTGGCTTCCAGTCATTTGCCAATTGTGAGGCCTTGCTTGCAGTGACTTTGCCCAAATCGGTGACAAAAATAGGCGATAATAGCTTCTCAGCGTGCACCGCTTTGGCAACAATAGATTTGGCCAATACGACTGAAGTCGGAGAATTTGCATTCGCAGAATGTAGTGCCTTAACAGAGGTGAAAGGGGAAAAACTGGAATCAATAGGAGCTTCGGCATTCTATCGCTGCACAGGTCTCGAGAGTTATGTCATGCCTGAAACGGTGAAAAGCGTGGGTGGAACATTGTTCTTCAATGCCACAGGATTGAAAAAACTTGTACTCAACTCTAATATTGAGACTATCGGTGCAGGCTTGTGCTCCGGAACCTCATCATTGGCAACGATAGAGATAGCTGACGGTAACGCAAATTTTGCAGTTGCAGACGGAGTACTCTACAATAAATCAATGACTGCGTTAGTGGCATATCCGGGTGGAAGAACCGAAACGACCTACATCTTGCCCGAAACAGTGACAACCATCGAGGCTCAGGCTATTAGAAACACCAATATCGAGTACTTTGTCAGCAACAGCAATCTCGCCACCATCAATGCCATGGCACTTGCTCAAAATGCCAACCTAAAGACGGTGAAAATAGGAGAGACGGTTACTGCCATTGCAAGTAACACATTCAATGCTTGTAACGCAATTACTGAGGTCTATTGCTACAATCCGGTGCCTGTTACAGGTGTTAACTTCACTGCCACGACTTATGCCAACGCTACATTGTATCTTACCTCAAGTGAGGCCATCGAGTTATATAAGGCCGATGCAAATTGGGGTAAGTTCGCCAACTTCAACCTGATAACCGTAGGAATCGACAATCCTGGCTCGCTTGGCAGGAGAGTCACTTCGACAACTTACTACAATTTGTCGGGCCAAAAGGTGCCGGCTGCCAAAGTGGGCGACGTGGTGATAATGCTTCGTCAGTATTCCGATGGCACGGTAACTCGCGACAAAGTGATTGTGAGATGATGAGAATCCGATATACGAGAGCTCAATAATAAATATTATTATTACCGGAGATGCGTTCCGTTAGCGGGACGCATCTTTCGTAGGTGAGAGATGCCTTAATCTCGTGGATTTTCAGTAAATTTGTCGCGAGAAGGGCTCGGAGATTTCTCGTAAATTTCAGGAGCTCAAATGTAAAGTTTCAAATAAAGCAGGGCAAACAGTCTTTTTTCTCATAAAATTAATCGCATGGACCAATCGTTGTATCGCTACTCGCTGTATATCGCAATACCACTGATGCTCTTTTTCGGATTCCACATGCTGCTTGCACGAGTTCCCGATAAGAGAGTCTTCTCCAACTTCCTGCTGTCGCGCCGGCTGATGGGCACGGCATTGCTCATACTTGCCTCCAACTATTCGGTGCATCTATTCTTTGCCATTAGGACTAAGGACGTGAATGCCACTATTTTGATGAACATGGCTACCTATTTTCTATGCTATTGGCTGTTTGGCTCGGCGATGATGACGCTACTCGACGGCAGCTACGTCACCCGACGCCGATTTTTATGCCACATAGCCCTGTGGCTGACATTCTCGGCCATCGCATGCGCCATGACGCTATTGCCCGTCGGCAGCGCTGCGGCCACATGGGGCATGATGGCCCTTGCCGCATGGTTGGTGACCTACGGGCTGCTGCTCTCCACCCGCCTCCTCCGCACCTATTCGAAGGCAATAAAGATGTTTGCCGACACTCACTCCGACGACATAGGAGCCTACATACGCTGGCTGTCGTTCTTCACCTATTGGGCCATAGGATTCGGCGTGAGCTGCGGGCTGCTCACCTTTCTGCCCGACGAGTATGTGTATCTATGGATATTATCGTCCATCCCATTCTACATCTATCTCTATTGCTGCTATCAGAATTACGTCATGTTCTATGAGAAAGTGGAGAACGCCTTAAGGGACGACATCGACATGCCCGATTGCGACCGTGCCACCACAAGCGACAGCACGACGGCGCCCAACGACATCCCGGTGTATCATTCCGACATCGCCAAGCGCATCGACGCATGGATAAACGACGAGGGTTACCGAAAGCCCGGAATCACCCTTAACGAATTGTCCCTGCTGCTTTGCACCAATCGCACATATCTGTCGTCCTTCATCAACAGCGTGTATCACACAAGTTTCCGCGACTGGATTGCCGACTTGCGCATAGAGTATGCCAAACGCCTGATGAAGCAACATCCCCAACTGAAAATCCACGAAATCTCCGAGACCTCGGGATTCCTCTCAATAAGCCACTTCTCCCGCACTTTCAGCGAGAAGGAGGGTCACTCGCCGGCCCGATGGCGAAAGAGCCTGAAGCAATAAGCCGGCAAGCCAGGTGAGTCAAAGCCATAAATTGACGAGCGGCATATCACTCGGCACTTTTGCTTATTCTACAAAAAATTGCCGTCTTTTCAAAATCTGAGCCTATTGCCACCACCATAGTTGCATATACCCTCAGAATTTCGTTATATTTGCAGACAAGTCCAAATCAACACTATCCAACCGGCTACAACAAACCTATATATTAATCTAAATCTACCGACTTATGGCGACAACCAATCTCTCCAAACCGACAAGAATGATGCTATTGGGCATTGCGGTATCAACACTTATGCTTGCCTCTTGCAGCGGCGACGACGATCCGGCTGACCCCACTCCCACCCCCACTCCCACCCGGAACAGTGCCGCCCTGATAACCGACAAGGACAAGCTCGCTATGATATACTCGTTGGTCGACCTTGAGGGCGACAAGGGACGCATCTACGAGATGACCTACAATGTGGACTACAAGCTCGACGAGGCGCTTAATGCCGGAATCTACAGCACGACGACACTCACGGCATTTGTCGCCCGGCATCTCATGGACAAGCTGCCCTCGGCAAAGAGCCCTGGTCTCTCCTACGATGCCGGCTGTAGCGTCTTTGCCTGCCCCGACGCCACTACGGGCAAATACCTGATGGGGCGCAACTTCGACTTCAACCACAAAGATCCCACCACCAACGAGCGCATCATGATACCCGTAATTGTCGTCCACACGGCTCCGGCCGGCGGCAAGAAGTCGGTGTCGTTCGTCGACGGCCAATTCGTGCAATACACGAGCGGATTCTACACCGACGGGAAATCCGACCTCTCGATGCTTATGGCCCTGCCCTATCTGTTGCTCGACGGCATCAACGAGGACGGATTCGCAGTGAGCGTGCTGAAGCTCGACGGGCTGCCCACGCTGCAAGAGGAATCTGGCAAGAACAGGATATTCACCACCGTGGCCATGCGCATGCTTCTCGACAGGGCCGGGACCGTGAAAGAGGCCGTCAAGATGCTTAAGCAATACAACATGTGCATGGATGAGTATCCCGCAAGCTATCATTTCCTCATGGCCGACGCCACAGGCGACTATGCCATTGTGGAATACACCAATCCCGACGTGGAGCAACACCCGAACGCGATGGAGACACTCAGCGGATCCGACACCCTGCGCTGCGTCACCAACTTCTACGTGTCGCCCACAATGGCCGGCACGCCCCACGGCATCAACATCTCTCAGCATGGGAAGACGCGCTACGACAACTTGCGAAAAGGCCTTATGGAGCATAACTACAAGCTGACTCCCGATCAGGCCATGAGCCTGCTGAAAGTGGTGGCGCAAGGCCCCGACAGCAACGAGGGCTCCACGGGATTCACCCAGTGGTCGGAAGTCTACAACCTCAGCGACAAGAAGGTGACAATGAGCATACTCCGCGAGTGGGGCAAGACATTCTCATTCAATATCGAATAGCGACGCGCCACACATAGCCCGAAGCGGCATCACGGACTCGCCTCGCAAATCACAGCCACTGAGGCTGCGCCAAATTTTCCTTGACGCAGCCTCAGTGGCCTTTCCGACGGCAAAAGCAGGCTTCAACATCCAAAAATGCCGTTCATAAAGCCTCAACGCCACAAAGAAGCGAGGAAAATAGGTAGTGTCAACGCAATTTTATGGAAAAGGATAAGCTATATTAAAATTTCTTCGTAAATTTGTGGGAATTTTCGCAAATAGGCTCAATGTGAGCATGAAGAAGGTTCGATAATTGAGAAAATAAAACTCAGAATTATGAATATATCATACAATTGGCTGAAAAAATATGTGGATTTCAGCCTAACCCCCGATGAGTTGGCGGCTGCGCTGACCTCTCTCGGTCTTGAGACCGGAACGGTAGAGAAAGTTGAGACCATCAAGGGTGGCCTCAACGGCCTTGTGGTGGGCAAGGTGCTTACTTGCGTGGAGCACCCCGACAGCGACCACCTGCACATCACCACCGTAGACCTCGGCGACGGCGTGCCCACTCAAATCGTGTGCGGAGCGCCCAATGTGGCTGCCGGACAACATGTGATTGTGGCCACCGTGGGCACCAAGCTCTACAACGGCGACAAGGAGTTTACCATAAAAAAATCGAAGATTCGCGGCGTGGAGTCAAACGGAATGATCTGCGCCGAAGACGAAATCGGCGTTGGAACCTCGCACGACGGCATCATTGAGCTGCCATTAGACGTGAAGCCCGGCACTCCTGCGCGCGAATATTACAATGTGACCGACGACTATGTGCTGGAAGTCGACCTGACGCCCAACCGCATCGACGCGGCATCGCACTATGGCGTGGCACGCGACCTTGCGGCATGGCTGAGAGCCAACCGCGGTGAGAACGCGCCGCTGCGCAAGCCCGACGTGGCAGCCTACAAGGCCGACCGCCCCGATGGCGCCGTGGAGGTGACGGTGGAGAATGCCGAGGCTTGTCCGAGATACTCGGGCGTAACCATCCGCAACGTCAAGGTGCAGGAAAGTCCGCAATGGCTCAAGGATTTGCTCCTTGCCATCGGACAGCGTCCAATCAACAATATAGTCGACATCACCAACTTCATCCTGCTCGGAATCGGGCAGCCGCTGCACTGCTTCGACCTCGCAAAGGTGAAGGGCGGCAAAGTGATTGTGAAGACGGTGGCCGAGGGCACCAAGTTCGTGACTCTCGACGGCGTGGAGCGCACTCTCACCGAGCGCGACCTCATGATATGCAACGCCGAGGAGCCAATGTGCATAGGCGGCGTGTTCGGAGGCCTCGACTCGGGCGTCACCGAGACGACGACCGACGTGTTCATTGAGTCGGCTTACTTCCACCCGACATGGATCAGGAAGTCGGCGCGACGATTCGGCCTGAACACCGACGCCTCGTTCCGCTTCGAGCGCGGAATCGACCCCAACGAGACCGTCAACAACCTAAAGGCGGCAGCCCTGATGATAAAGGAGCTTGCCGGCGGCGAGATTTGCGGCGACATCGTCGACATCAAGGCAAAGGAATTCCCCAAATTCCCGGTAACCCTTGAATACGCCTACGCCGACACCCTTATCGGCAAGCATCTCGGCAAAGACACGATAAAAAGCATACTCAGCAGCCTCGAGATAGAGATCGTGAGCGAGACCGACGAAAGCGTGGAGCTACTCGTGCCCACCTACCGCGTCGACGTGCAACGCCCGTGCGACGTGGTGGAGGACATCCTGCGCGTCTATGGCTACAACAATGTGGAATTCGACGACACCGTGCACAGCTCGCTCTCCTACAAGGGCGAGACCGACACCAAGAACGACCTTCAGAGCCTTATCTCGGAGCAGCTCACCGCCTGCGGATTCAATGAGATAATGAACAACTCGCTGACCGCCGCAGCCTACTACACCGACCTCGCAACCTACCCCGAGGCACACTGCGTGCATCTGCTCAATCCGCTCAGCAGCGACCTGAACGTGATGCGCCAGACGTTGCTTTTCGGCGGATTGGAAAGCATAGCTCACAACATCAACCGCCGCAGCGGCAACCTGAAGATGTATGAGTTTGGCAACGTGTATCACTTCGACCCCGAGGCCGACAGTAGCGAGCGTGTGCTCGCCGCATTCTCCGAGCACGCAAGCCTCGGAATATGGATTACGGGCAACAATCACGACGGCAACTGGGCCGAGGCAGCCCGCAAGTCGACCATCTTCGACCTCAAGGCAGTAGTGGAGCAGATATTCTCGAGGCTCGGCATTTCCTCGAAGGAACTCGTCGTGGAGCAAGTGTCGACCGACATATTCTCGGCTGCACTCACCATCAACAACCGCGGAGGCAAGCACCTCGGCGAGGTGGGCATAGTGAAGCGCGCCATCCTCAAGAAGGCCGACGTGGAGCAGGACGTGTTCTTCGCCGAGCTCAACTGGGACGCTATCGTGAAGATGACGCTTAAAAAGAAGGTGACATTCGCCGATCTGCCAAAGACACAGCCCGTGAAGCGCGACCTCGCCCTGCTCGTTGACCGCACCGTGACGATGGCCGACATCGAGAAGGTGGTGAACGGCTCGGAGCGCAAGCTGCTGCGCGGGGTGAGCCTATTCGATGTCTACGAGGGAAAGAACCTCGAGGCCGGCAAGAAGTCGTATGCCATCAGCATAATCCTGCAAGACGACGAAAAGACTCTGCAAGACAAGCAGATCGACGCAGTGATGAACAAGATTATCGCCAATCTGCAAAAACAAGTCGGCGCAAAGCTGCGATAACGCCGCCAAAGACACGCATCGAAAAAAAGAAACATAATAAAAATAAAATAATTTTCTATGGGAAGAGCATTTGAATTTCGTAAAGCAAGAAAATTTAAGCGTTGGGGACACATGTCGCGCACGTTTACCAAAATCGGAAAAGAAATCACCATTGCGGTAAAAGCCGGAGGCCCCGACCCATCAGGCAACTCGCGCCTGCGCATGCTTCTCGCCACCGCACGTGCCGAGAACATGCCTAAGGACACCGTGGAGCGCGCCATCAAGAAAGCCACCGACAAAGACGCCAGCGACTACAAGGAAATTGTCTACGAAGGCTATGGACCCTTCGGAATCGCAATCCTCGTGGAGACTGCCACCGACAACAATACCCGCACCGTGGCCAACGTGCGCAGCTATTTCAACAAATTCGGCGGAAACCTCGGAACATCGGGAAGCCTCTCATTCCTCTTTGAGCACAAGTGTTTCTTCACAGTGAAGGACAAGGAGGGATTGTCGCTTGAGGACCTTGAGCTTGAGCTTATCGACTATGGCGTCGACGAAATCGAGAAAGACGAGGAAGAGGGCGATATCCTGATCTACGGAGCTTTCGAGGAGAACTCCAACATCCAGAAATACCTTGAGGACAACGGATTTGAAATCGTGCGCAACGAGTTTGTCCGCATCCCCAACGACCTGAAAGAGGTTACTCCCGAGCAACGCGAGACACTCAACAAGCTACTTGAGAAATTCGAGGACGACGACGACGTGCAGCACGTGTTCCACAACATGAAGGAAGACCCCAACGAGGAGGAGGAATAATCTCTGTGCTCCCACACAGGCAATGACATAGCTATGGTGCGCGGCAAACAGGCCGGCGCACCATTTTTTTGCAGTTACCGACAGTGGCTGCCACCGCATGTGCTATAGAGGAATCTCTGGCGACTGCTTTACAACCGACATCACGAAATTGCTCTGGAGGCTGCCCACGCTCGGAATCGCACCGAGGGTGTCGAGCACGAATGCCTCATAGTGCTTCATGTCGCGCACATAGATTTTAAGCAGATAGTCGAAGTCGCCCGAAATGTTGTAGCACTCGGTGACCTCGGGAATGGCATTTATTGCCGCCATGAACTCTCGTCCCAGCGTGCCATTGTGCTGCTTGAGCTTCACATTGCACATAATGCACAGATTCTTATCAAGCTTCTCGGCGTCGAGAAGCGCCACATAGCGCTTTATGAACCCCTCCTTCTCCAATCGGCGAACACGCTCGAATACCGGCGTCGATGACAGGTTCACCTTTGCGGCGAGCTCCTTGGTAGTGAGATTTGAGTCGTGCTGCAAGATGCGCAACAGGCTTTTGTCGATTTTGTCCAAACCTTCCATAGTGAAATTTTCTTGTACGGAGCCGGTTTTTAGCCGGCTTCATTGTTTTTTCCTTATATATTCGACAAAAATAGCGATTTTTTCCAAATTATGAGCAAACTATTGTAGATTTTTTCCACAAAACATAACTTTGTAGCGAAAAATAATAGATAGCTAATTTACAAAACCACGAATTAAATATTTCAGGATTATGAGCAACAAGAAACTTCACTTTGAGACTCTCCAACTCCATGTAGGCCAAGAACAGGCCGATCCCGCCACCGATTCCCGCGCAGTGCCCATATATCAGACAACTTCATACGTGTTCCACAACTCGCAGCACGCCGCCGACCGCTTCGGGCTCCGTGACCCGGGCAACATCTACGGACGCCTTACCAACTCCACACAAGGCGTGCTCGAGCAGCGCATCGCAGCCCTCGAGGGCGGCGTGGCGGCTTTGGCACTATCGAGCGGCGCGGCTGCCGTGACCTACGCCGTGGAGAACATCACTCGCGCCGGCGACCATATCGTCGCCGCCAACAACATCTATGGAGGAAGCTACAACCTGCTGGCTCATACCCTGAGATACAGCGGAGTGGAGACGACATTCGTCGATCCCTCCGACCTCTCCAACTTTGAGAACGCTATCAAGGACAACACCAAAGCCGTGTTCATCGAGACCTTCGGCAACCCCAACAGCAGCCTTATCGACATCGACGCCGTGGCGGCAATAGCCCACAGCCACAAGATTCCTCTTATCATCGACAACACCTTCGGAACGCCCTATCTCATTCGCCCCATAGAGCATGGAGCCGACATCGTAGTGCACTCGGCCACCAAATTCATAGGCGGACACGGAACGACGCTCGGCGGCGTGATTGTGGACAGTGGCAACTTCGACTGGAAGGCGAGCGGAAAGTTCCCGCAGCTCACCGAGCCCGACCCGTCGTATCACGACATAGTGTTTGCCGACGCCGTGGGAGCGGCAGCCTATGTGACACGCATTCGTGCCATACTGCTGCGCGATAAGGGCGCCACGCTAAGCCCATTCAACGCCTTCCTGCTTCTGCAAGGCGTGGAGACCCTCTCGCTGCGCATAGAGCGCCATGTGGCGAACACGCTGAAAGTTGTCGACTACCTGTCAAAGCATCCAAAAGTGGCAAAGGTGAACCATCCTTCACTTCCATCGCACCCCGATCACGAGCTGTACAACAAATATTTCCCCAATGGCGGCGGCTCAATATTCACCTTTGAGATCAAGGGCGGACAGAAAGAGGCGTTCACATTCATAGACCACTTGCAGATATTCTCGCTGCTCGCCAACGTGGCCGACGTGAAATCGCTTGTAATACACCCTGCCACCACCACGCACTCGCAACTCTCCGACGAGGAGCTAAAGGAGCAGGGAATCTTCCAGTCGACCATACGCCTGAGCATCGGCACCGAGCACATCGACGATATAATAGCCGACCTTGACCAGGCTTTTGAGCAAATATGAGACCTCTATCGATTTCATAACTCATAATCTACAAAATCATAGCAGCTATTTTATCCGTCTTCAATAGGGAAATTACGACGTCAATTGCAACAAAAGAACCGTAGTTGCATAACTGTTGCGTGGGCCCACCCTGAGTGGTTGTCCCACGCAATTCTTGTAAAAGCGGCAAAATCGCTCCAATTTCTCTTGGAAAAACGGCAAAATTCCTGAATTTTCTCTTGGAAAAGCGGCAAAAAACGCATATATTTGCATTGAAAAACGGATAACAAAACAGATTAGTAACTATCTACCAATAGATTGTGCCACTATGCTCAAAAGAAAGATCGACGACCATATCAAGAGCTACTACAACACCTCACGCAACGCGCTTCTTCTCACAGGAGCCCGGCAAGTAGGCAAGACCTACACAATACGTGAATTTGGGAAAAGTTTCAAAAGCTTTATTGAAATTAATTTTATCGACACGCCGCAAGCAGCAGCACTATTCTCAGGAGCATCGGGCTGCAAAGACATCTTGCTACGCATTTCAGCCCTCACCGCAAAACCCCTAATCAAAGGTGACACACTGATATTCTTCGATGAGGTGCAGAAATGCCCTGAAATAGTCGCTGCAATAAAATTTTTAGTCGACGAAGGCTCCTACCGATATATACTCAGCGGTTCGCTGCTCGGCGTGGAGCTCAAAGACCTACGATCAGAGCCGGTAGGTTATTTGGGAATATGCGATATGTATCCTCTCGACTTTGAAGAATTCATCACCAACATCGGAGTTGGCGCCGACACCATTGCATCACTGCGACAAGCATGGAACGAAAAGACCCCTGTCGACAACTTCATTCACAACAAGATTATGGAGCTGTTCCGACTATATTTGGTAATTGGAGGAATGCCTGCTGCCGTCGACGAATATATCAGTTCCAACAACCTGCAAAGCGTAACGGCAGTACAGCGCGACATCATCAAGCTATACAAACGCGATATTGCGCAATACGACCCCAACAACAAACTCTATATTGAGGAGATTTTCGATTTGATACCACCCGAGTTGAATGCCAAGAACAAACGCTTCATTTTGAAAAATCTCAATGAGAATTCCAAGTTCAGCCGATTCCAAAACAGCTTCCTATGGCTAAAGAATGCAGGGGTAGCATTACCGGTCTACAATGTTGAAGAACCAAGAATGCCACTATTGCTCGCACGATCACGCAATCTGTTCAAACTTTTCCAAAGCGATGTGGGGCTTCTTGCCGCACAATATGCCGAGGGAATACAATTGCGAATAATCAGCGGTGACAGCAACATAAATTTCGGATCCATCTATGAGAATGTTGTGGCACAAGAGCTGACAGCACACGGCATTGACGCATATTACTACAACAACAAAAAGCGCGGTGAGCTGGATTTTATAATAGAACTCGGCGGGAAAGTGATACCTATTGAGGTCAAATCGGGCAAAGACTACGAAATACATCGCGCCCTGTCCAATATCATGGATTGTGAGGACTACGATTTACCTTCAGCAATTGTGCTCAACAACGACAACCTTCGCTCCGAAGGGCGCATCGTGTATGCACCAATATACATGGTTATGTTTATACAGCGTGATTTCAGCGCGCCAACATTCTACAAAGTCGATTTGAGCGGCATTAAATAGCAATAGAGCATTTTGCCGGAGGATGGGGCATCAGTCACGGAATCCTTGCGATTAAGGAGGAGCGCGCAAGTCGGCGCCGACGTGGAGCGGTGATGGTCAGTCGGAGAACAGCAGGCTGTGGACAAACTGCCAGATGACCACTATTGTGGTCACGAAAAGCACGCAAAGCGACACCAAATCGCGCACTAAGATAAGATTGAGGTTAAGATTATGCAAGAAGTAGGCCCATCCGCCAAGGCAGATGATGAACGACAACGCAAACGCCGCCGGCAGCAGCCATCCCAAGCCGGGACTGCGCTTCTCGGGCAGGCGATTCATCACCTTGCGGGTGAACCACTCGTTGCTCCCGGCCTCGGGCTGAATCTGCTTAAGCATTCTTCCTAATTCTATGTCGTCGGTTTCTCTTTTCATCTCTATGCAAAATTACTGATTAAAATTCATTTCACAAAATATTATCATGCAGCTATTGCCTCAGCACTTTGGCAAGTTTCGTCTTCGCACGGCTTATGTGCGACTTCACCGTACCTTCGGGCATCCCCGTGATCTCCACAATCTTCTTCAGCGGATAGTCGTGAATAAAGAATAGGGTGACCACGGTGCGCTCGGCCTCACTGAGCGTGCGCATGCACCGCCACACGTCGATTTGGGCGTCGATGCTATCGGTGCCGGTGTAGCACTGCGAGCCCGAGGCGTCGTAATAGTCGGCATCATCGCCCATCGCCTCATCGGCATCCTCGGGCATGCAGGCCTCATGCCGCGTCTTCCGCTGCCACGAGAAGAACTCATTGTAGGCTATGCGATAGAGCCACGTGCTGAACTTCGCCATTCCTCGGAAACTCCGCACATTGAGATAAGCCTTCAGGAATGTCTCTTGAGCAAGGTCGTCGCTCAAAGCCTCGTTGCCGAGCGTGAGATTAAGGAAGAAGCGCCTCACCTCAGGCTGATAAGCCTCCACTAAAGTGCCAAATGCACGACGGTCATCGCCGAGCGTGCATCGGGCAATCAGCTTGAGTTCTTCTATTTTACTCAAAACCTTGCTCATGATTCAACATTCTTGCATTGCCAACCTTAAAATTTCTCAATCTCAAGCATTGGTGTTGTTCATATTGGAAGCTCTTCCGTCGTTGAAAGGCGGAGGTGTTACGGGTTGCTGTGGCACATTGGGATGAACGGGCTGTTGCGGCACATTGGGATGAACAGGTTGTTGCGGATACATCGGGACCCTAACATCGAAGTAGCCCAAGGCTATTTTTGCCGCACCGATAAGAATTATCGCCAATCCTATCGCTGCGAAGAACTCCTCGCCTATCGCAAGGCCGAACACCACGAAGCACAAGCCCACCACACTAAGCGTCATTCCCGAGCGTGCGCCACGATGCCAGCGCAGACGGAATAAAAGATCGCCATTGCCGGAAGCCGGCATCACGGGCTGCTGCGGAGCATTAGGCTGAGCGGGCTGCACAGGCTGTTGCGGCGTCACCGGAGGTACCGGCATCACAGGCCGCTGATTGCGGCTATTGCCGTAGAACGACTCGGGAAGCTCATAGCCATTTTCTATGGCCTTCTCAATAATGCGATATTTTGCACGGCGGCGCATATAGTAGGCAATCAGCGAGAAAAGCACAATAAGCAATATCGAGCCAAACACTATGCCGGTGACGATGGCTATGAATATCTGCTCACCGTTTTGACGCTCGGAAAAAATCTGCTCTACGGCCAAATCGCTTTCACTTGGCGTGTAGTTCTCGTCAATCATGTCGACGGCTATTGCCTCGCCCGATTTATCCACTAAGGTGTCACCCATCTTGTTGCTTATCTTTCCCACGAGCTGCTTCAAGCCGCTCATTGCCACAGTCACGGTGTCGCCACCATCCATTACCACTATTGAGTCGCCTCGCATCTGTACGCTTGCATTCTCAGCAGCCATATAGGTATTGAGCATTGCCACAAGCGCAATCATAATTGAAAATATCACACGTCTCATATCTTAAAATTTTTTTATTTATTATTCAGGGTTACACATTGTCGCGGCATTATTCGATGCCTTTCACCTATTTGACGAAGCCTTGCGACAAAAAGTTGCAACCACGGCCGAAAAATTTCCGTAAAATTACGATATTGTCACGGCTTATCGCAACTTTAGGCCAAAAATCACGGTTTTTGGCTGCCGCAAACCGGAATCTCACATTTTTATCGTAATTTTGGGGCCAATATGATTTAAGACTAAATATTTACGATTAAAAATAGAATCAATTATGAGATATGGCATTATTGGCAGCGGGGCTATAGGTGGATACTATGGTGCAAAACTTGCCCGGATGGGGCACGACGTGCATTTCCTCTTTCATTCCGATTATGATTTTGTGAGGACGAACGGTCTTCAAGTCGACTCATGCGACGGCTCGTTCCATCTCGACAACCCTCAGGCGTATCGCTCAACTGCCGACATGCCACCATGCGACGTGGTGATTGTGGCACTGAAGACCACCAACAACCACCTGCTTGGCACGCTGCTGCCGCCACTACGGAAGCCCGACTCCCTCGTGCTGCTCATACAGAACGGCATAGGCGTGGAAGACGACGTGCAAAGGGCATTCCCCGGAGTGCAGCTGGCCGCCGGACTCGCATTCATCTGCTCGGCAAAGACCGAGCCGGGACGAGTGAGCCATCAGTGCTACGGCAGCATCAACATAGGCAACTACTCATGCCGCGACAAGGCAATGCTCAATCGGCTCATTGCCGAGTTGCAGGAGGCCGGCGTGGCAGCCGCCGAGGTGGAATACAAGGAGGCCCGGTGGAAGAAAGCCGTGTGGAACATGCCATTCAACGGCATGACCGTGGCGCTCGACACCCGGACCGACCGCCTGCTCGCCAATCCCTCCACCCTCACGCTGATTCGCGACCTGATGTTGGAGGTGATAGGCGCCGCCCGGGCTCTTGGCGTGAGCAATATCGACGCCTCGTTTGCCGACAAGATGATAGAAAGCACCCTGAGCATGACGCCCTACTCGCCAAGCATGAAACTCGACTATGACTTCCACCGCCCTATGGAAATCGACTACCTCTACTCACGGCCTATTGCCGAGGCTCGCGCCGCTGGATTCGATATGCCAAAATTGGCGATGCTTGAGGCTCAGCTGCGCTTCCTCCAGTCGCGGCAGGGCTGATGCTATTTTGCCGTTTTCCCGAAAAACACTATATTTGCCATATATTTTGCATAACAAATATTTCAGGAAATGGCTAAGAGGATTCTTGTCACCGGCGCCGGCGGTTTTATCGGCGGTTTTATCGTTGCCGAGGCGTTGAAACGCGGATTCGACACTTGGGCTGCCGTGCGCAGCACCACATCACGCGAGTTTCTCACCGACGAGCGCATACACTTCATTGAGCTCGACTATTCCAATGGCGACACGCTGCGGCAGCAGATTGCCGACGCCACAAGCGCCAATGGCGGGAAATGGGACTATGTGGTACACAATCTCGGGGCCACGAAATGCGTTAACTTCCTCGACTTCAACCGTGTGAACTATGAGTATATGCGCACGCTCGTCGACGCGCTGACAGCAGCCGACGCCGTGCCCGACAACTTCCTGCTGATCAGCAGCCTCAGCGCCATGGGAGAGGGCGACGAGAAGACCTACCGTCCATTCTCACAAGACAACATCCCCATGCCCAACACTCGCTATGGAGTGTCGAAGCTGAAAGCCGAGACCTATCTGCAAATGCTCAGCGACTTTCCGTTCACCATCTTCCGCTGCACGGGCGTCTACGGGCCTCATGAGCGCGACTACTTCATGATGATAAAAAGTATCGCCGCAGGATTCGACTTCAGCGTGGGATTCCGCAAGCAGATGCTCACTTTCATATATGTGAAGGACCTCGCAGT
>JBJEKJ010000016.1:0-16521 GCA_051878575.1 Muribaculaceae bacterium
CGCTTGTAGGCGTTGGCAAGCGTCTCCTGCTTGCCTAAGGTATTGTAGGCAAGAGTAGTCTCCACGCGGTTGTACTCATTGTTAAGGTCCATTTCAATCACGTAGGCATTCATCGGAAACTCAGGCAGGCGCACCTGCGTGAAAACGATTCCGGGACCCTCCTGACGGTGTGCGATAGTGTCGACCTCGTAGGTCTTCTCCCCTATCACAACTTGTGCGAAAATCGAGCCGATACCGAGCACCACGGCCGATGTCATAGTAAAGATTCTCCTCATAATGGTATTGTTTAGTTGTTAAATTAGAAAATATGGATTCAAGTTTCATCAGATGCAGGCTTTCAGCCACTCACTTGCGACGCTTAAGGCGCACGCCGCCGGAACGCTCGTAGACGATGCTGTCGGTCATATAGGGTGCTATGGCCTTATAAGCGTCCTTGCCCATGAAGGCACGCATCTGCTGTCGGGCGGTCAGTGTCTTTGCCGAGTCGTCGATGGAATAGGAAATCAGCGGAAAGATGATTTTCGCCTCAACGTCGGTTTTCTTAACCGGAGCATTCTTGGGCACGGCAATAAAATCGCCAATCGCAGGCAGCGACACGAGTTTGTCGATGCGCAGCGGCTTCCAGTCGGTGCTATATGCGCTCAGTCGGCTATCGGGCACGGGAAGCATCACTGTGTTGACCACATAGAGCACCGTGTCGCGGCCCGAGGTGAGCATGAGCATCTCCACCTTAGAGGCTTCGCTCAAATTCACGGCCAAATAGTCGTCGGTAGCGCGCACGAGAGTGGCTTTCTCGCCGAGCACGCCTGTGGTGGGCATAAGACGCCCCACATCATAGTAAGCCAGCATCTCCATGCGGTAGTTGGGCTGCACAATATTGAACACTTCGGCTTTATCCGACAGGAAAAAGTCGCGCACATTGCGCGCTCCGGCTATCATAGCCACACACGCAACAACCAGAACCGATAAAAAGCACTTTCGCATATTCATAAAATTTAGCCGTAGGGCGGCAGTAGTCGCTTTCCGACCGTGAATTTACGCAAATATATCAAAAATCGAGCATATCTCCGACAAAATATCAAAGATATTTCAAATGTTTCGCTCTTGCACCACCTTAAGGCACGATTGCTCAGTGTTTCTTTTTCATGAATTTATCGTAATTGCCGCTTTTCGACTTCTTTTCACGCTTTGGCTCGTCAGTCTCCTTCGCCTTGCGCTTCTTCCGAGGCTTCTCGGCAAACTCGTCGTCCATCCATGCGTCGCCCTTGCGCTTACGCTCCTTCTTCCCGCCAAATTCCATGGCTCGGCGCTCCCGGCGATTCTTGGGCCGGCCCTCGTCGGCATCCTTGCCCTTCTTCGCCTTCTTGCTCTCGGCGGCATAGTCCTTCTCGGTGTCGGCAATCTCACAATATATGCGCTTGCCATAGAAATCGGCACCCTTCAAAGCGCTCACCACTCGGTGCGCGTCGCCCTTGCGCACGTCGAAGAGCGAATAGCCCTGTAGCAAGTCGATGCGCCCCACGTCGACGCGCTGCCCGTGGGTGTTCTGGTTGAGCAGCTCGATAAGGTTCACGGCAAAGAATCCGTCGGCCTTACCGGCATTGATATATATGCGCTCATAGCCCTTCTCGGCCACACGGCGGTCCTTCTCCTCGGTGGAACGCGGCTCACTGCCCTTTTTGTCCTTCTTTTCCTTCTTCGCTGTCACTATATCAAGCTGCTGTGCGTCGCGGTAGTAGTCGAGCAGGCGGTTGAACTCCAGCGAGAGCACGCGCTTGAGCAGGTCCTCCTCGCTGAGCCATTCGAGCTTCTTCCGGATTCCGGGCATATATTTTGCCATCTCGTCCTCGTCGACCTTCACCTTCTCAATGCGGTCGGCAAGGTTGAAAAGCTGCTTTTCGATGATGCGCTGCGGAGTAGGCACCTCCTGATGCTCAAATTGCTTGCCAATCTTCCGCTCAATCTCGCGAATCTTGCCTCGCTCCTTTGAGTGGATGATTGCCACCGACACGCCGGTCTTTCCGGCACGACCGGTGCGCCCGCTGCGGTGTGTGTAGGTGGCCGTTTCGTCGGGCAGCCCGTAGTTTATCACATGTGTAAGATCGTTCACGTCGAGGCCGCGGGCAGCCACGTCGGTGGCAACGAGCAATTGCAGGTTGCGCTCGCGGAATTTCTTCATCACCATGTCGCGCTGCGCCTGCGAGAGGTCGCCGTGGAGCGAGTCGGCATTATAGCCGTCCTGCATCAGGCGGTCGGCGATATCCTGCGTGTCGCGTCGAGTGCGGCAGAAGATTATTCCATAAATGCTTGGATTATAGTCGGCCACGCGCTTCAGCGCCTCATATTTGTCGCGAGCATGGACGAGATAGTAGATGTGGCGCACATTCTCGGCGCCCTCGTTGCGGGTGCCAATCACATATTCCTCGGGGTCGTGCATGAATCGAGCGGCTATGCGCGCTATCTCAGGCGGCATCGTGGCCGAGAACATCAGCATCTTGCGCTCCTCGGGCACATGGGTGAGAATGTCGTTGATATCGTCCACAAAACCCATGTTAAGCATCTCGTCGGCCTCATCAAGAATCACCGTGTGCACATTATCGAGCTTCACCACGCTGCGGTTAATCAGGTCGATAAGGCGTCCGGGGGTGGCAACTATAATCTGCACTCCGGCGCGCAATGCGCGAATCTGGCTCTCAATGCTCGAGCCTCCATACACCGGCAGCACCTTCATCCCGTCGATATACTTGGAGTAGTCGGCGAGGTCGCCGCTTATTTGCAGGCAAAGTTCGCGCGTGGGCGAGATAATCAACGCTTGCGGATACTTCATCTCCACGTCGATGCGCTGCAACACCGGCAGTCCGAAGGCCGCCGTCTTGCCGGTTCCGGTCTGAGCAAGCGCCACCACGTCATTATCCTCGTTCAACAAGTGTGGAATCACCTTCTCCTGCACCGGCATAGGATTCTCATACCCCATCTCTGCTATCGCCATCAATAAATCCTCTCGGACTCCTAATTCTTCAAATGTCATTGTTCAGTAAAAAAAGTCTTTGCGTATAATTTTTTGCAAAATTACTATCTTTCATTGAGATTACCAAATTTGGCAGAAAGAAGCGAGTAGCCTGTCTGTAAAACTTATGTGTAAAACTTATGGATGCTTACTCCTATTAGATATCCAAGCTATCCTCTTGAAGAAGGAAATCGAAAAGGCCTATTGTCAGTATGCCATCCTCATTGCGACGTGGCATGATGTGGTCCTTCACAATAACAACCTTCTTGAAAACATGTCTGATAACAGGAAGTGAGATAATGCAACGGTAGCAAGTGTTTTCAACCGCCAAAATAAACACGACTAAAAAATGCCAATAGTGGCAATATTTAGTCGTAAAAACAGTAAAAACAGTGTTTTTTGACGTAATTCATTACCCTCCCGACAACACAAATTAAATGCTGCTCGTGACAAATGAGGTTAAACTGATGTTAAACTTAGATGCGATTACCTCGAAAAACACGAAACTTTCATTTTGATATTTGAAAAAATATGGTTATCTTAGCACCGAAATATTTGATATTTTTCGGTACTAAAAAATGTAAAATGAATAATACGACGAAAGGAAATATCAAACAAACGGTTATGGAGAAGATTGGTGAGAGTAAACCCCATACAATTTTCTTCATTACCGATTACGCTGATTTGGGCTCACCCGAAACTATTCGGAAGATTTTGCATGAAGCCACGATTAGAGGTATTCTTGAAAAAGCCGGTCACGGAATCTATGTGAAACCTAAAGTCTCAAGATTTGGGGAAGTTCCTGTCCCACTTGAAAAGGTGGCAAAAGAAATAGCTGCTCGTGACAAATGTAAAATTTTGCCCACAGGGAGCACCGCGGCTAATCTTATTGGCTTGTCAACACAAGTGCCGATGAATTTATTTTTTATAACAACCGGCTCAACACGAACAATAGTTATTGGGGAGCGTAAAATACACTTTCGTCACGCCTCTCCTAAAAATTTTGCAGCTAAAGGCAACGTGATGCCTTTGCTCATACAAGGATTGAGAGAAATCGGTGAAAATAATATCTCGGAAACAGAGTATGATGCAATAAGGCAATTTATCGACATACAGCAGGACCCATATCTTCAAGAAGATTTACTGCTCGCCCCGGTATGGATTCAACGCATCATTAAAAAAATAATGCAACTATGAGACATTGGCAACAGCTGAGCATTGAGGATCGACGTGATGTCCTCGAAATATCATCAGCAAAGACACATCTGCCTCAGTTGGCGATAGAAAAGGATTGGTGGGTTACAATGGTTCTTAAAGCGTTATCGGCCACTTGCCATTTTAAACTGATGTCGTTCAAAGGGGGAACCTCGCTATCAAAGGGCTGGAACTTGATTAACCGATTCAGTGAAGATATCGACATCGCCATGCGTCGAGAAGGATTATTCAGCATTTCTTCCACTTCGCGCAATCAGTTGGCTAAAGTGCGACGTTCCGCTCGCCATTATATAGTACGTGAACTGCCAGATGAAATAGCCGATGCTCTCAATGAAATGGGAATTGGCGATTTCAGTATTGAGCCTGAAACAACCAGAACAGATGCCGAAGGCAACACTACCGAACTCAGGGCAACAACACATCCATCAACAGTATTCATTAATTATAAATCTATTTTACCTGATGTATCGGAGTATATAGAGCCAAAAGTGAAAATAGAAATAAGCTGTCTGTCAATGGACGAACCTGTTGAGAATAAAACTATCCGCAGTATTATGGCTGATGTCCTGGCTGATGAGGAAGATGTGGAGGTCATATTCCCCACCGTCATCCCGACACGAACATTTCTTGAAAAAATATTCCTGCTGCATGAGGAATTTCAGAAAGAAAAGCCACGCAGCAAGCGAATGAGCCGCCATCTTTATGACCTTGAAAAAATTATGGATACTGAATTCGGCAAATCCATAGAGGATAGAGAGCTATACGAAAGCGTTGTCAGGCATCGCTCTGTATTCAACAAGATTGAAGGAATCGATTACAAACTACACCATCCATCTTCGTTATCGTTTATCCCTCCCGAGAACATAATCACAGATTGGAAGAAGGATTATGAGTCATTGCAAAAGCATTTTATACACGACGACCATAGCCTCACTTTTGAAGAGCTTATGCAACGGATGAAAGAGCTGATGGAAAGAATAAGGAACGTATAATACCCGACCAAACAAAGCCTCAGAAAAAAAACGTTTCCAGACCCATCTATCGCAAGTCCTTTTATCGGTGTGTCACTGATGCACGAAATTTGATTCAGTGTCCGAATAGAAACTCAAAATTGATACAAACCTAAAAACAACTTTGAGGAAGATGATGAGGAAGATGAAAATAATTCACTAAAAATAAGCTGCTTTACATCTTTTTCATTGAAATTAATTACTATTGAGGATAATTTACTAACTTTGCAATATTAATATAAATAACCATGGAAGAAGCAAGAGATTTGAATCGCCTGAAAGTGATTCCGGCCGAGAAAAAGAAAACCAATAAATGGTTAGCTGAACAATTGGGTTGCGCTCCGACTACAGTCTCAAAATGGTGTACCAATTCTTCACAGCCATCATTGGAATCTATAGAAAAAATTGCTAAACTACTTGATATAGATTATACAGAACTCATTAGAATAGATAGGAAACCATGAAGACCAAGAACACTTTCACTATACATACTGAGCTTCTTGATGGCAATCTTGATGGAGCAAGGAATATCTATATGGGTGCAAATTCCACATGTCACCTCTATGTAATTCCGCGTGAAGAAATTACGTTGGCTAATACTATCAATGATATCTCCGGGCAACCAGCCTTTTATATTCTTCTTAGTTCTCCAGATGCAAATAAGCCACAAGCGTATATAGGTCAAACAACCGACTTTGCCAATCGCAAGAACGACCATGTTCAAAAGAAAGATTTCTGGAGCATCGCACTGGTATTTATTTCTGATAACCACAAGATCTATGGCGACGATGTAAAATATCTGGAATATCTTGGCATTGAAGCTGCCCAAAGTGCGGGTTCATATAAACTACTAAATGGGGCAAACCCAAGAAAGCCTAATATTGCTCCTTTTAGAGTCAATGATATGGAAGTTTTCTTCCGCGACATACAGCTATTAAGTAAATTTTACGGATGCGGTATCTTTGAGGCAGTGAAACAAGAAACTTGTTATGAACACATGTTTTTCGTGAAGTCTTCTGACCGTCCAGCACAAGGTACAGGCTTCTACGATGAACAGTCTGGAAAATTTATACTTCTTGAAGGAAGTTTATTGGCAACAGAAGTGGTCAAAAGTTTCAAATCCACGGCCTCACGCGACAAGTTCATCAAAGAGCATTGTAAAAAAGATAAAGGACAGATACTCGTTCTCCATAATGTTCCATTTGAGAGCCCAAGCGGAGCATCAAGTTTTGTTCTTGGTCGTCCAAGCAATGGTTGGTCTGATTGGAAAGATGCTGATGGAAAGAAGCTAAGTGAAATTATTAAGAGATAGAATATCAATATGATGGTAATTGTTGGCACGGTAAATAAATCATAGAGGAGTCACATTTGCCGCCGATAGCGCTCGACACATACTGTATATTCTAAGCACATAATTACAAATTATGCTAAAACGATATTCGAATTGTCAAAGCACGCTCCTGTAAGCATTTGTATTTGTAACAACCTTGGATTTTCCGGGCATGCCATGGGAGGATAGCTTCAAACTATTTACTTCTATATAGCGACTTAAAACCGGGAACTTTGTAAAGAAAAATATTGCAGTCCTATAGAACTGTCGGGTGTAGCTCCATAAAGTTCTATCGGACTGCAATGATTCGATTAAAAATACTCTTGTGTTGTTGAAGTAACGTGAATGAGCTACTTTTTTGCTTTTTTCAGGGCTTTCTTGAGGACGGGCTGAACTACCGACTCCATCACGCGGTAGCCGGCGGCCGAGGGGTGACAGTGGTCGTAAGTTAGGCTGTCGATCATCGCCCCATCGGGATTCGCCATGGCAGAATGATAGTCGACATAGGCTATCTTCTCCTTTGCCGCATATTGGCGTATCATCTCGTTCAGCTGCTTGATTTTCTCAGCAGGCTGAACCTCCTGACGCCATTGGAAAAGGTCGCACGGGAGCACCGAGCAGAGCACGGGCACGATTTTGTGGGCACGGGCAAGCTCGCACATCGACTTTATGTTGCCGAGCGTATTCTCGAGCTTTATTTTACCGTTGTTCTCGGCCACGTCGTTTGTGCCGGCGAGAATCACCACCACGCGAGGCTCAAGATCTATCACGTCGCGACGAAAGCGCACAAGCATCTCACTCGACGTCTGTCCGGAGATTCCGCGCCCCACGTAGTTGTTGTCGGCAAAAAATGCCGAGTCGCGCATTGCCCAATTATCAGTAATGGAATTGCCCATGAACACCACAGCGGCCTTGTGAGCCTCGGGCAACTTGTTGGCCTCCTCATAGCGGTAGAACTGTGCCCAGTCCACTTTCTTGTTTTTGCCCTTGGCACCGGCAAAAGAAGTGCACAAGGCAACCGCTGCCGCCGCAAGCAAGATTTTCTTATTTGATAGTATCATAATGTTAAAGTAATAAATATTTTATATTGATAAAATTGTTTTTCTCGCTTATTGGCACAGCTATGGCTCCACCCAGTCGCCACCGGCCTTTATCAAGGCTATCAAATGCAGGATTGCCTCATTCTCGGGGATATTCTTCTCCACGCACTCCTTGTTCTTGTAAAGGCTCACCTTTCCGGCCGCGGCGCCCACATATCCGTAGTCGGCATCGGCCATCTCGCCCGGACCATTCACTATACAACCCATAATGCCTATTTTCAAATGCGACAGGTGCGACGTGGCCTCTTTAACGCGGCGCACGGTAGTCTGCAAGTCGTAGAGCGTTCGGCCGCATCCCGGACACGAGATATACTCGGTCTTGCTCATGCGCAGACGACTCGCCTGCAATATGCCAAACTCATAGCGCACAAGACGCTCCTTATCGGCATAGGCCGGCGCATCGAGCCATATTCCATCGCGGAAGCCATTGAGCAGCAGCGTGCCGAAGTCGGCACCGGCCTTCACTTGCAGCCATTCGTCGTCGGTGTCGGGATAGGTGTTGCGGACCACTGCCGGGAAGTTGATTCCCGCATCGGCAAGCGCATGCAGGAACGCCTGCTCGCCTCCGGTGACATTTGCGTTGGATGCAGTGACCACGAGCACTACTCCTTCCAAGCCTTTCAGTGCCCGCAAGGTGTCGACAGGTGTATCGTCGGCAACCTCAAGCCATCTCATCGGAGCTTGCGAACTCCTCATTGCGTCAATCTCAGCCACCGTGAACAGCGGTGATACATTCTTCTCGCCGCTATAGTGCTTTTGCGGTACAATGAAGCGATTGGTTCCATTTTCCACTTCTCCATCGGCGGCAAAATAGAAATCCGGGCACAATGAGCCACCTATTTCAGAGGGCTTGCATGATGCGACAACCACAGGCAAGCTGTTCCCGCCAATCACGCCGGCCACAGCATCTGTGAGCCTTCGCTGCGGGCTCAGGTGGTCGTAGCCGCGACTCTCGCCTCCTGCTATCGGCGCATGGCCCTCTCGCGATGTGACGTATTCCACCAATTTGCGTGCCACCGGAATCTCCGCCTCGGGCTCCTCGCTTAGCGACACGCGTATCGTATCGCCGAGGCCCTCGGCAAGCAGTGTGCCGATGCCCACCGCCGACTTTATTCGGCCATCCTCTCCGTCGCCGGCCTCGGTCACGCCGAGATGCAGCGGAAAGTGCATGTCCTCGGCGTCCATAGCCACTACAAGCCGCCTTACGGTCTCCACCATCACCACGGTGTTGGAGGCTTTGATGGAAATCACCACATCGGTGAACTTTTCAGCCACAAACACCCGCAGAAATTCCATCACGCTCTCAACCATGCCGGCAGGAGTGTCGCCATACCGGCTCATTATGCGGTCGCTCAGCGAGCCATGGTTCACTCCGAGCCTCACCGCCGTGTTATGCTCGCGGCACACGGCTATGAACGGCACCAATGCCTCCCTGATGCGCTCTATCTCATGAGCATACTCCTCGTCGGTGTAGGTGAGCTTCTTGAACGTGCGAGCCGCATCCACAAAGTTTCCGGGATTGATGCGCACCTTGTCGGTGACCTCGGCTGCCGCGAATGCAGCCTTCGGATTGAAGTGAATATCGGCCACAAGAGGTACATAACACCCTCCTGCACGCAGAATGCGGCGTATCTCGCCGATATTGCCGGCCTCGCGCACTCCCTGCGCCGTAAGCCTCACATAGTCGGCTCCCGCACCGGCTATGCGGCGGCACTGCGCCACACTGCCCTCGGTGTCCATTGTCGACGTGTTGGTCATCGACTGAACCCTTATAGGGAAATCGGAGCCCAACGGTGTCCCGCCCACTCTCACAGTAATCGTTTTCCGACGCTTATAGTTCATTATTGGTTTGTCTTTTTGCGTTTTTGGCCCACAGGCCGTGATTAATTTGTCTTGAACTTGTACTTTATCTCGCTTAGTTGCTCATTGGCTTTGGCTATTTTTCGTGCCAGACCGGCCTTATATGCCTCAAAACGCTCTGCCACCGCCTCGTCGGAGAGGGCAAGCATCTGCATGGCGAGGATGGCGCCATTGAGCGAGGCATTGATGCCTACGGTTGCCACAGGAATGCCCGGAGGCATCTGCACGATGGCAAGAAGGGCATCCAAGCCCTCGATTGTCGACTTTATTGGCACGCCAATCACCGGAAGCGGCGTCATGGCGGCTATAACGCCGGGAAGATGGGCGGCCATGCCGGCTGCGGCTATTATCACCTTGATGCCACGCCCCTTGGCGCCACGGGCAAACTCCTCGACCTCGGTGGGCGTGCGGTGAGCCGATAGGGCGTTGACCTCAAAGGGAATCTCCATCTCGTCGAGAAAATTCAATGCTTTCTCCATGATGGGCAGATCGGAGGTGCTGCCCATTATCACACTAATTATAGGTTTCATTATCTTGATATTTGTTGATTATATATGGTTCTATTTATGATTTTTGTCGGTGGGCCGCCGGCTCTTATCCGGCAAAGAGCTTCGACACTGAATAGACACACAAATAGCCATTGGCGAATCCGGCCACTACCTGCCAGAAGGTGTGTCGCCCCATGTAGATGCGCGACGTGCCGAGAATGCCGGCAAGGATGATGATGGCACACACAAGCCAATAGATATTGAATGCCGCAAGACCGTCGACACGCAGGCGCACAAGGAATGCGAGCACTCCGCCTATTCCTGCCATGTGGGCACTGATTTTCCACCAAAAATTGACCACGAGCGACACCAAGCACGCCACCGAGCCACCCCACACGAAGACTACCGCCCACTGCTGCATGTGGATGTGTGTGAGATATAGCCCCGCGCCTATATAGCACAGCATCGCCGCCATATATGGCAGCCACCGCTCCCGCCTGTTGACGAGCCGCTTATCCTCGATGAACTTGATGTTGTGCAGCACCGCAATCACTATCATAGGCATGATGCATGTGATTCCGAACACCACCAGCAGCACCACCATGCGCGTGCCGGTGGGCAGATAGCACAATATCGACACCCAAAGCACAAGGAAGATGCCGTAGGTGGGCATAAGCAGCGGACTGAGTAGTGATGAGAATAATCTCGCTATTGCTTGCATAATCTTTCTGTTTTTTTCTTATTTGAAAACGTGGCGGCACTCCGCATCGCGGATTACCGCCAACAAAGTTATATCTCCTTGCGCAAACGTGCAACCGGAATCGAAAGTTTTTCCCGATATTTTGCTATCGTGCGGCGCGCTATCTCATAGCCGCGCTCATTGAGGATGTCGCACAGCTTCTCGTCCGACAGCGGTTTCTGCTTGTCTTCCTCGGCAATGACCTGCTCGATTATGGAGAGTATCTCGCGAGCCGACACCTCCTCGCCCGACTCATGCCTGAGCCCCTCGGTGAAGAAGTATTTCAGCGGGAATACGCCCCACTCGGTGTTCACATACTTATTACGCGTGACACGCGATATCACCGACACGTCGAGCCCCACATCCCCGGCTATATCCTTGAGCACCATCGGCTTAAGATTGGATGTGTCGCCGGTGAGGAAAAACATCTTCTGGCGGTGCATTATCGCCTTCATCGTGCGGAAAAGGGTCTCCTGCCTTTGGCCGAGCAAGGCGATAAACGTCTGCGCCTTGTTGTATTTGTCCTTAATGTCGCCGGCAATGCTCCGCTCCTTCTCGCTCTCGGGGCGATGATTGGAATATTTGTCGTAGATAAGCGAGTAGCTCTCCGAAATCTGCAATTCGGGCACGCTGTTGAGCAGAGTGAGCACCAAGTCGCTACCGTCGATTTCCACATTGAAATCGGGAGTGATCTGCTGGCTGTGAGCGTCGTCGGCAATACCGGTAATGGTATTGCCCGGCTTCGGATTCAGGCTGCGTATCACGTCAAATACCTGCCGCATCATATCATCATCGATGCCGAGCGCCGCGGCTATTTTCGAGAAATGCTTCTTCGTGAACAGCTCGAAATACTCGTCAACGACACGATATGCGAGCCTGTTGACCAATTCTCCGGGCTTGCGCTCAAGCTGCAACTTGAGGCAGTCGCGGAGGTCGGTGGCACACACGCCGGCCGGGTCGAGGTCGCGCACCACGCCAAACACTTTCTCCACCTCGGCATCGCTCACGTCGAGCCCGGTGTGATCCATTATATCGAAGGTAATGGAGTCGATTCCGCGCTGTAGGTATCCCGAGTCGGAGATGTTGCCAACGATGTATTGTGCGATAAGCTGCTCCTTCTCGGTCAGCTCGCGCTCGCCAATCTGAGCCATCAGGTAGTCGATAATCGAGTTCTCGGTCACCACCACCGGCTCATACTCCTCGTCGTCGGAGCTGCGGTTGTTCACGCTCGTGCGATAGTAGGGGATATCATCCTCATTGCGGTAGTCGGCCTTCATCATGTCCTCTGCGGTCTCGTTGATTATCTCACCATCCTCGTCGCGGTCCACATGCTCCTGCTCCACAGGCGAGCTCTCCACTACCTCAAGGGCCGGATTCTCTTCGGTGGCTCTCCGCACCTCCTCCTCAAGCTCGGCACCATTCATCTCAATGAGCCGCCCCAGCATCTTCTGCTCCGGGGCAATCCACTGCCTTATGGTCTGTCGCTGCTCTAATATCTGTCTGTTGCTCGGCATAGGCTTACTCTGTATTAAGTTTGAGAATCAGGCATGCGCGCGCAATTAGTTCTTCAGCGAATATGACACGGTGGTCACCACGCGCAATTTCTTGATATATGGAGTGTTGCTGTCGCGATTCTCAATCGAGAACTGCCCCTGGTCGGCCTTTACTATCTTGCCGAGGCGGCTCTCGCTCGTTGCGGCAAACTGCTCGGCGGTGATGCGGGCATTCCGTATCGCCTCATCCATCATCTTGGGCTTGATGTCGCTGAACGACGTGTACTCATACACGATTGGCATGTCGTAGCCGCCATCGACTATCGCCACACCCTCCTTCAGCAGATCTCCCTGCTTGGCAATGATAGAGCGCACCTTGTCGACTTTCGACGAGGTGACGGTAATCACCGATGTGATGTTGTATCGGTAATTCTTCTGGTCGTTGCCCCAACGCTCGGCACTGAGGTCGATCACCACAGGCGGATTCACGCTTATCTCACCGGCCTCTATGCCATTGCTTATAAGGAAGCGCCTTATGATGTCGGTGGTCTTATTGATGTCGCGATAGAGCTGCTGCATGTCATCGCCTATCATTTTCGATACGATGGGCCACGTCACCTTGTTGGCAGGCACCTCCATCTCGGCAAGCCCTTTCACGGTCACCTTGCGCTCACGGTCGGTGAAATTATCTATGCCCGATTTTATGTTGCTTCCAAGCACAATAAGCCCCACGGCTATTATCGCGGCCTCGATAATCCATCCTTTTTTCTTTTCCATAGTGTCAAAATTTAGCGTTGGTTATATTTGTATAGTTTACTCCGATTATTTCACTTTCCACTCATAGCCGTCCTTAGTGTCCTTCACATCGAAGCCTATTTCGGCCAGACGGTTGCGGATAAGGTCGCTGGTGGTCCAGTCTTTCTTCGACTTGGCGTCGCGGCGTATGTCGAGCAGCAGGTTCACGGCCTCCTCATAGGGCTTGAGGTTCACTCCGCTGCCTCCGGCTTTCTCGTCGATAATGCCGAGGATGTCGAAAAGATAGGTCTTGAACGTCGACTTCAGCTCATCGAGGTCGGCTTGCGATATCGTAGCCTTGCCGTCGTTCACCTGATTGATTGCGCGGCAGGCGTCGAAGAGGTGGGCTATCACTATCGGGGTGTTAAGATCATCGTTCATGGCGTCGGCACACCTCTCGGCAAGCCCCTTCACATCGACAGTCGAGGCCTCCGATGCCTTCAGCTCATTTAGGCGCTTCCAGCCGTCCATCATGCGCTCGTATGCCTTCTCGGCGGCCTGCAATGCCTCGTTGGAGAAGTCGACGGTGCCGCGATAGTGGGCCTGAAGGATGAAGAAGCGTATCGTCATCGGCGAATATGCCTGTGCGAGCAGCTCGTGGCTGCCGGTGAAGAACTCATCGAGCGTGATGAAGTTGCCGAGCGACTTGCCCATCTTCTGCCCGTTGATGGTTATCATGTTGTTGTGCATCCAGTAGCGCACGGCGTCGTGACCCGAGTGTGCCACCGACTGTGCAATCTCGCACTCGTGGTGCGGAAACTGAAGGTCCATTCCGCCTCCGTGGATGTCGAACACCTCGCCAAGATATTTCTCGCTCATTGTGGAGCACTCAAGGTGCCAACCCGGGAAACCCTCGCTCCACGGCGACGGCCAGTGCATGATGTGCTCGGGAGCGGCTTTCTTCCACAAGGCGAAATCGGCGGGATTGTGCTTCTCGGCCTGTCCGTCGAGCTCGCGGGTGGTGTTCAGCAGCTCGTCGATATTGCGGCCCGACAGCTTGCCATAGCGGTGGTCGCGGTTATATTTAGGCACATCGAAATACACCGAGCCATTGCTCTCGTAGGCATAGCCGGCGTCGAGTATCTCCTTCACATATTCTATCTGCTCTATAATATGCCCCGAGGCATGTGGCTCGATGCTCGGAGGCAGAACGTTGAGAGCCTCCATAGCCTTGTGGTAGCGGTTGAGATAGTATTGCACCACCTCCATCGGCTCCAACTTCTCAAGTCGGGCCTTCTTGGCTATCTTGTCCTCACCCTCGTCGGCGTCGTGCTCAAGGTGGCCCACATCGGTGATATTGCGCACATAGCGCACCTTATAGCCGAGATGTTGCAGATAACGGTAGAGGATGTCGAAGGTGATTGCCGGACGAGCGTGTCCTAAATGCCCGTCGCCGTACACCGTGGGTCCGCACACATACATGCCCACGTTGGGCTCATGTAGTGGCTCGAAATGCTCTTTGCGTCGCGATAGCGAATTGTAGATATATAGCGGATGTCTCATTGTTTCTAATCTGTTTTATATTGATTTTATATTGTCATTCTCATGCAAAATGGATTTATGCCTGCCCATTGGGCCCCATAAATGGTATAACGGGCGGATTGCCGCCATTGTTCGGCACGCGCGGCACAATTTCGCCAAAAACGGCCTCATATTTCTTGATATTGTCTTGAAGCGCAAACATCAGCTGCTTCACATTCTCGGGAGTCATTATTATTCGGCTCTGCACCTTCGCCTGGGGCGTGTTTGGCGCAAGACATATCATATCAATGAAAAATTCGGCCGGACCATGCGATATTACCGCAAGATTGGCGTATTTTCCCTGAGCTACATCGGGTGAAAGCTCTATCTTAATCTCTTTTTTCTCTTGTTGTGACATATTGTATATTGTTTTTATATTTATTTTCCCGGTAATTGGCCTTTGGCTCACTTCGTGAAGTCGTAATAATCCAAATTTGGATATATCACATCGTTCAGGTGCATGCGTAGGGTCTTGCATGTGGATAGCTTCCACACCGCGCCAATATAGAATGAGACATAGCATCGGCGCCAGAAGTAGGCCTGCTCGTCCATCATGTCGTGCACAAGGTAGCAATGAACGGTGTCGCTATGCCATGTGCTCTTATCCATCACAAGTGCGATCATGCGCTTCCCGGTAGTGTACTTCACCTCGGTCGACAGGTTAAGGTAGTTGCCCGTGCGCCACACACTGCGCAGCCGCACCGAGTCCATCACTATCGTGCCCATATCGGACGTATAGCGCAGCGAGTCGGTCACAGCCTGCGTGTATCCGCGGGCCGAAATCAGCTGCACGCCTCCGCTTGCAGCGCCATCGGGCACATAGTTGAGCAGCAGGCGCTGCCCACGCTCAACGTCGATGCTGCAAGTGGCATTGGTGAGTAGCGTCATCTCGCTGTCGTCGCGCTTTATGAGGCTGAACCGTGCACGCCCGTTATCTCTGCCGCTATAAGTGACCATCTCATAGAGAAAATCGCCATATTCGTATGGCTTCCCGTCGTCGCCACACGCCGCAAGCACGATAGCAAGCAGTGCCAAAGACAATATATGTCTCACTTTCATCATCATATCTCACAATCATATAATAAATCGCTCATATCACCACTTCACTAGCCTCAGGCATAACAATGCGACCGTCGCTCATGTGGATTATGCGGTCGGTGTCACACGCAAGCGACTCATCGTGAGTGACAATGACAAACGTCTGTCTCAATTCGTCGCGCAAGCGGAAAAACAGCTTGTGAAGCTCCTGCTTGTTTTGCGAGTCGAGACTGCCCGATGGCTCATCGGCAAGAATTACCTCCGGACTGTTCATCAGCGCCCGCGCCACTGCCACACGCTGTCGCTCTCCTCCCGACAGCTGTGCCGGCTTATGGTGAGAGCGATCGGCAAGGCCCATGAAATCAAGCAATTCCATAGCCCTAAGGTATGCATCACTCTGCCTCATTCCACCTATCAAAGCAGGAATTGCAATATTCTCGGCTGTGGTAAACTCAGGCAGTAGTTGGTGAAACTGAAAAACAAAGCCAATATTGCGATTACGGAAACGCGCAAGCTCACGGTCGCGCAACTTCAGCACATCTACTCCATCATACCTCACACTACCGCTCTCGGGAGCATCAAGCGTACCGATAATCTGGAGCAAAGTAGTCTTTCCGGCTCCACTCGGACCCACTATCGACACAATCTCACCCTTGTCAATAGTCACACTCACGTCGCGCAACACTTGCAACTGACCGTAGGACTTATTAATATGTTCGATTTCAATCATTTACGACCTCAAATTCAATACCACATTTAAGTTGGCATCATTATAAAAGCGAAATTACAAAGAATTTTTGTAATAAACCTAATTTCACCCGTAAAATCGAATCACACGAATCTCGGATGCTTACTCGGATGCCATTATTTCGGAGGGGAGGGGTGGAAACAGAGAGAGCCGGGCAATCTGATTGCTCGGCTCTCC
>JBJEKJ010000017.1:0-16418 GCA_051878575.1 Muribaculaceae bacterium
GAGTTACCTGTAATCGACACATCCACGCCCTCATGCCACATGATTTTCACGCCTTCGCGCACATCGTCGGCACCATAGCATTTAACCTTAGCGCGCGGGCCATTTGAGTAAGGAGTCTCGCTCACGATTTTCAGCTCGCCAGTATAATAGTCAAATTCAGTCTGCACATAAGTGAAGCCATTGATGCGCGAGATAATCTTCGCAGCGTCTTTACCAAGGCCATTGAGGATTACACGGAGAGGCTCCTTGCGCACCTTGTCGGCCTTAGCGGCAATCTTGATTGCTCCCTCAGCAGCAGCGAACGACTCGTGACCAGCCAGGAAAGCGAAGCACTTGGTCTCCTCGCGGAGCAAGCGGGCAGCAAGATTTCCATGTCCCAATCCCACCTTACGGTCATCAGCTACCGAACCGGGGATACAGAACGACTGAAGGCCGATACCGATAGCCTCGGCAGCATCAGCAGCGTTTTTGCAACCTTTCTTCAATGCAATAGCGGCGCCTACGACGTAAGCCCACTTGGCGTTCTCAAAACAGATAGGCTGAGTCTCCTCACAAGTTTGATAAGGATCAATACCGGCAGCCTCGCATATTTGGTTAGCCTCCTCAATATCTTTGATTCCGTTCTCGTTCAAGGCAGCAAGAATCTGCTTGATGCGACGGTCCTGAGATTCAAATTTTACTTCTCTTAATGCCATAATGTATTTCCTCCTTATTATTCTTTACGTGGGTCAATATATTTAGCGGCCTCCTCGAAACGTCCGTAGTGGCCTTTAGCTTTCTCCAATGCTGCCTCAGGAGTCTCACCCTTCTTCAAGAAGTCGGTGAACTTGCCGAGATGCAAGAACTCATATCCGATAACCTCATTGTTCTCGTCGAGAGCCATGCGAGTACAATAGCCTTCGGCCATCTCAAGATAGCGCGGACCTTTTGCCAAAGTACCAAACATCGTTCCCACCTGGCTGCGGAGTCCCTTTCCAAGATCCTCAAGCGATGCGCCCACCACGAGGCCGCCCTCGGAGAACGCCGACTGGGTGCGTCCGTAGACAATCTGCAAGAACAGCTCGCGCATGGCGGTGTTGATAGCGTCGCACACGAGGTCGGTGTTCAGAGCCTCAAGGATAGTCTTTCCGGGAAGAATCTCCGATGCCATTGCAGCCGAGTGAGTCATTCCCGAGCATCCGATGGTCTCCACCAATGCCTCTTGGATGATACCTTCCTTCACATTAAGGGTCAATTTGCACGCACCCTGCTGTGGAGCACACCAGCCGATACCGTGAGTAAGACCGGAAATATCCTTAATCTCCTTTGATCTAACCCATTTTCCCTCCTCTGGTATAGGAGCTGAAGGGTGGTTAGCGCCCTTCTTTACGCAGCACATTTCCTGTACTTCATGTGAATAAACCATAATCTTCTCTTTATTTAATCGTAATATAGTTATGTTTCTTTCTCGGAGCTACCACTGATTTCGGTCGCCATCGCCAATATCTACAACAACAAAACCTACGTCGTTTGTTCGCTCGATATACAGTGTAAAATTAATTAAAAAAACCAAATCTACAATGCGTTGTCACGTTTTTTTAAGATTTTTTTCAGATGCGTGCCACAAGCTCAGCGTTTTCGAGTATAGCATGTGGCAATACCGCCCTCCTGAAGCCTCAACGTGTCGGCAGTGAGAGTGTCGACTCTGTATCTCACCACCTCGGCAACGACGCTGTCGCCCACAGGCTTTGCGGCGTCAATCAGCAGCGAGTCGCCGACGAGCTTCCACGAGCGCATTTCCACGCTCAGCATATTTACCGCCACCGCCCTGTTGTCGGCATAGAGCACGAAGCCGCGCACGGTGTCGCCCGCCGGTTTCAGCCATGCGCCAACTATCGTGGCAAACGAGTCGGTCACCACACTGTCGGAGTCGTTACAATCCACACAGCCTGTCGATCTTCCTCCGCCACACGAAGCCAGAGCAGCTATGGCAAGCACAAAAAAGAGTATTTTTCTCACTATTCCAAAAAGCGTTTTCGTTAAGCACTGCAAAATTAGCTTATTTCCGCCAAAATATCAACATATCCCACAAAACTTTATGGAAAATGCCACATCTACCGAAAAAAATCCCTGCGCCGGAACGTCCGACACAGGGATGCAAGCTGTGAGTTAGGATAAAAATTTATTTTCCACCTTGCTCATAATATAATGTGCGCGAAGGTTGGTCGCAAACTTCAGCCGGCCCGAAATATTGGATAGGACCGGGATATACGTAGCATGTGTTCAGAGCCCACTCGGCACGGTGCTGTGCGAACTTCTGGAAAGGTGCGCCATCGAGGTCGACGAGAGCCTTTTGTATCACCGGCTTCATCTTGCCGTTGCGGCGCTCCATGTTCATCATCATAGTGATAGGAATACCGCCTGCGATCCATTGAACAGAAGGCTTGGTGAGGTTGCGAATCGACGACATGTAGCCCGTTGCTCCACAGTTGATAAGCTGTGCGGCATTGTAGCCGAGTGCATAGCAATAGTCGGCATCGAAGTTCGACGGGTCGGCACAACGTCCCTCGTAGCCAAAGAAGTGGTGCAGAGGCGAGAATTTGCCGACATATTCGCCGGCTTCCTTCATCTCCTTCAGCTTCTTGCCCACCATCTCGCTGAGCAGCTTCTCCGTCTCGATAAGCGAAACCTGTACGTTTCCGTGCGGGTCGCGGTCGAGCGAGAGCTGACGGGCGACGCCCACAGGAAGGCTCTCGAAAGTGGCTGCATTCTCAGCCGAAAGGTTCTTGATGACGAATGCGCGCTGAGCTTCGGCATCGAGCGATGCGAAGTCGGGGCTCTTTGCGAGCAGGTCGTTAAGCTCAGCGATAAGTGCCTTCATTGCAGGGATAAACTCGATAAGGCCTTCGGGAATGAGCACGGTGCCGAAGTTGTTGCCATTTGCGGCACGGTTGGCCACCACTTTTGCGATATCGGCAACGATGTCGTTGAGAGTCATCTTCTTTGCCTCAACCTCCTCAGAGATAACGCAATAGTTAGGCTGAGTCTGAAGCGCGCACTCCAATGCGATGTGCGAAGCCGAGCGGCCCATCAGCTTAATGAAGTGCCAGTATTTCTTGGCTGAATTACAGTCGCGCTGAATGTTGCCGATAACCTCCGAGTACACCTTTGTAGCGGTGTCGAATCCGAACGAGGTCTCAATCAAGCCGTTTTTAAGGTCGCCATCGATAGTCTTCGGGCAGCCAATCACTTGCACGCCGGCATTCTTGGCCTTATAGTATTCGGCGAGCACGCAGGCATTGGTGTTGGAGTCGTCGCCACCGATAATCACAAGCGCCTTGATGTTCAGCTCCTTCAAGATTTCAAGACCTTTCTCGAATTGCTCGGGCTCCTCAAGTTTGGTACGTCCTGAGCCGATAATGTCGAAACCGCCGGTGTTGCGATACTCATCAATGATAGCAGCAGTGAGTTCCATATACTTATGGTCGACCAATCCGCCGGGACCCATCAGGAAGCCGTAGAGACGGCTGTCCTTGTTGATAGCCTTCACGCCATCAAAAAGTCCGCTTATCACGTTGTGTCCGCCCGGAGCTTGTCCACCCGAAAGAATCACACCCACATTTATAGCGGGCTGACCCTTAGCGGCCTTGGCAAGTTTCTCGAAAGTCAACTCGGGCAAGCCATAAGTGTTAGGGAACAATTTCTTGATTTCTTCTTGGTCGGCAACCGACTGGGTTGGTTCGCCTTCAACAGCTTTTACTGCTCCCCAAAGTGCCGACGGCAATTTGGGCTGATAAGCAGCACGAGCTTTCTGTAATGCGCTCTTTTTTGTCATACGTCTTTTTATATATTAAATATAAGTTTTGTGCTATTTTGGTTGTCGTTTGCAAATTTCGTAAAAAATTATTATTCTGCCAACAAAAAAGGTGGCTAAATTTCACATTCGCATCCATTACGGTAAAAAAGTGTCGGAAAGGAATTCAGCTCACAGTCAGAACAGGCGGTTGAGAGTAGGCTCGATTTTGGAGCGGTCACCTGCCACGGCTATCGTAGCGTCGGCAGGATTGAGATATTTCCCGGCCATCTCGCGCAAATCGGCGGCAGTGATTTGCCGCAATTGCTCCACCTGACGGTCGAAGTAGTCGGGCGACACTCCGAAGAAGAGTGTTGAGCCCACATACGACGCCAGCGAGAATGGCGTGTCAAACATCTTCACCAAGTCACTCATTATATATGATTTCACCATCATCAGCTCATCGTCGGGAATCAGATCGGTGCGCAACAGCTCCATCTCACGCCTCACCTCGTCAATGAGCGCGCCCACGTAGGAGTTGTCGCACTCGGTGGCAATAACTATGTGGGCGCCCGAGATGCGGCCGAGCAGACTTGCGGTGATACCGTAGGTGTAACCCTTGTCCTCGCGCACGTTGCTCATAAGGCGGCTGCCGAAATATCCTCCGAGCGCCATGACGAGCACGCGCAGCTTGATATAGTCGGGATGGCTCCGCGGAATGGCAGGCATGAACATTGAGATGCCGGCCTGAACGACATTGCCACAGTCGACTATCGAGAAACGGCTCTCGCTGCGGCTCTCGGCGGGTCGAGCAAGAGGCTCGGCCTCGCGCACCTGCGGCACCTTGCCGAACAGCTCGGTCACCATATCGAGCACCCGCCCGCCTATACGCCCCGACAGCAGCAATGTGCAGTTGGCAGGATGGTAGTATCGGCCATGAAAGCGCCGAAGGTCGTCGATTGTCACATCATCGATATGCGAGTCGCGTATGTCGCGGGCAAGAGGATGATCGGTGCCGAAAAAGAGTCTCGACGCCTCGACGTTGGCCCGATATCTCACCTTCATGCGTGCCGTGCGATAGGCATTGCGCATCTTGCCGCGCACGAGCTCGTATTCCTTTTCGGGAAATGCCGGACGGCACACTATGTCGACGAGCATTGGCAGCGTGTCGGCAAGGCATCGATTGAGCGAGTGTAGCGTCACGATAGAGTGATTGTCGGTGCATCGCGAGCCGAACCACGAGCCATAGAAATCGAGTTTCTCGGCAACGTCCTGAGAGGCGTATGTGTCGCTGCCATGCACTATCATCGACGATGTCAGCGTGGCGGTCATCGGCTTAGGCTCGTCGAAAGTCCCGCCCCCGTATGCCACCTCAATGCGATTTATATCCTGAGCTCCGCCATCGACCACATATATGCGCGTACCGTTGGGCAGCACCTCAGGCTCGGGGCAGGAATAGCTCATTGCGCCAAACGTCGCTATGCGGGGCTGTTGTGTATAGTCTATGCTCATTTCTTTCTCTGAATGATTTAATAAGGCGGCCTGTGTGCCGTCACACTCCGGCTGCGCCGCTCTCTATGAGTCTAACGGCATTCTCAAGGTCGGCAGGAGTGTCGATGCCGATTGTAGCACAGTCGGTCACTCCCACCTTGATGCGGTAGCCGTTCTGGAGCCAACGAAGCTGCTCAAGCGACTCGGCAACCTCAAGGCTCGATTGCGGCAGCCGTGTGATCTCGGCAAGTGCCCCGCTGCGGTAGGCATACATTCCCACATGGGTGTAGAATTGGTGCATCGACGCCCACTGCCCCGGCTCGGCATTACGCACGAAGGGTATCACCGAGCGTGAGAAGTAGAGTGCGTTCATCGCATTGTCAACCACCACTTTCGGGGTATTGCAATCGGCAAGTGCCTCATATCCGCGAGAGGCGTCGAAGCGCCTCACGAGGGTTGCTATCTGAGCTTCGGGATCGTCGAAGCACTCCATCACAGTCCTAAGCTGCGACGGCTGGATGAACGGCTCGTCGCCCTGAATGTTGATTATCACATCCTCGCCCTCCCCTATCTTGGCGAAAGCCTCCTGACAGCGGTCGGTTCCACTGCGATGATGTGTCCCCGTCATCACCACATCGCCGCCGAAAGCCTTCACGGCGTCGTAAATGCGGCTATCGTCGGTAGCCACCCACACACGGTCGAGCACCTTGCGGGCCTGCCGCCACACGCGCTCTATCATCGGCTTGCCGGCAATCATCGCCAGAGGCTTGCCCGGAAAGCGCGTCGACGCATAGCGCGCCGGAATTATTCCTATATATCTGAGCTCATTTTTCATAATTGCGTTTTATAATCATTTGTCAACAATCAAGCGCCGTCACACTCCGGGAGCAAAACGCTCCACGTAGAGCTGAGTATTCTCATATTTCGTCACGAGAATATCCTCGCCGGCATCGATGAAGTCTTGCACCGACACCGCGTCGAGCAGCGAGCCGTCCACCTTTATCTTTCCCGACGGACGCAACACCGTAAGCGCCACACCGCGCTTGCCAACAAATTTTGACACGTCGGCAGGCACGCCGATGTAGCCCTCGTCGATGTCTTGCTCCTTGTGCAAGGCAAAATCGCGCAGCACGCTATCCTTGCGCAGCGAGCGGCTCACCACCCACAGCACAAGCACCAATACCACCGTGGCACCAAGCAGTGCCAGCAAAACCAATAACTCCACAGTCATAGTCCTATGCGTTATATTAAATACAAACAATATTGAGAGACGTTTTCAGGGTTTCTCATCAGTAAACCTACGAGGCAGGAGTGCGAAATTGCCTCCGGCCTCCTATTTCTATGCAAAATTACACAATTTCCAATTAAGAGGCTTCACATTTTTGCAAATAAATGTCACTTCGTGTGACATTTCGTCGTTTTACTCTTCCTAAGCCACATAGGTATCACCGTTATGCCCATCAATAGATATATGTAATAGCTCACTATCCGCCACGTGAACATTATCACCATGGCAAGCGTGGCCGATGGCATCATGTCGGCATAATACTGCGTGAAAAGCCACTCGCCAAGCCCGCTTCCTCCCGGTGTGGGACACACCATGAGCACGAGCCACACCACAGCCTGACGCGCGAAGACGAGCCAATAGTCAGTATCCGGAACGAGGCCCCAGAAAAGAGCGCACACGAGCAGATAGCGAGGCACCCACAACATGGCGGTAGCGACAAAAGCCTTGACCCACCACATCGGCGACCGCTCTTTGACGTCGAGCGAGGCCGCCACCATATTGTCGGCCATAGCCGCTACTTGAGGCTGCCACCTGCTCAGGAGCCTGAGGCTGAAAAGGCCTACAAGCATTGAGCGAATGAGCTGCGGACGCACCATAATGCCGAGGAAAAGCACTATTGTCCATAGCGCTATCACGGCATAAATGCCCCAAAACGCCCACTTAAGCCCAAAAGAGAACGACAGCCCGCCCATCGAGCCGAAAAGTTCCTCCACGGGAGTGAACAGCAGTACCGCCGGGCACGAGACCACAAAAAACAGCTCGTCGAGGAACAATGTAACAATCATCAGCGTGGTAGCCCGCCCGAAGTTGATGCCTTCGAGCCTCATGAACACCATGGCAAGGCTGCTGCCACCTACCGCACTTGGAGTGACGGCCGACGTGAACTCACACATAATGCACACCTTCAGCGCCTGCCACCACGAGAGGTCGCCGTCGGTTATGGAGCGATAGCGCCACGTCATTCCAAACTCGCGGGCAGCCACCATAAGCAGCACCATAGCCAATGCCGCTGCCGTGCGCAGAGTGAGCGGCACCGCCGAGAAATCAAAATTGCCAAACTCTCCCGCAAAGAGCCACACCACCACTCCGATGCCAATCAGCACAGGTATAATAATGTGTATGGGGCGGAATCCTCCCACTCCGGCCAACTCATTTTCCCTTATTGAATCCTTTTCCTGCATCGTATCCTCTATTATATCATTGCGGCCACTGCACGGAGCAAATTCAGGCGCACGGCATGGCTCGACAAGTTATTCAACCACAAAATTAATAATTTCACCCATATAACGCAAAATCCCGGCTCCATGTATCGCCGCTTGTCCTATTTAACTACAAATCTCGACGACATTTCCGGCGTCGCCTAAATATCAGCATGTTTGTTGCCGCCAATCCTTCGCCAATCATGTAGCAAATGCCCTTTAACGGCCTTCTCAACCAACCAAAGTCGACCGACGCCAAAAAATAATTCACAAAAATGTGCGTAAGATTTTGCACAATCAAAAAAATAGTGCTATCTTTGCACTCGCAAAAGCGAAACGATGGCGGGATAGCTCAGTTGGTTAGAGCGTCGGATTCATAACCCGGAGGTCTCGAGTTCAATTCTCGATCCCGCTACCACGAGACGCAGCAGAGTAATTTCTGCTGCGTCTCGTCGTTTTAGCATCCTCCTGATTTAGCAATATGCCAATATTTTTCGGTATTAGCGGGCACAAGTTGTGTCAGGATTCGGGCCGATCACTGTGCCATTTCGGAGTAATATTTGACAAAAATGAAGAAAATGGAGAAAAAAACTTCAATAATCGTTTAGATATTAAAAAAATATATGTAAATTTGAACTTTGAAGTAGTTGTCCGCAATTATTTTAGCGGAAATAATCTAAATTAATGAAAATATGGATTTGCGTGAAAAGTCTGAATCAGAAGAACAACTGAACAAAGACGTAACCTTGAACTCGGCTGCGGCTGACGATGCCGCCAGCGATGTGGTGACTGAAAACGAGGCTGAGGCTTCGGAAGTTGAAAATGTGGCAGTAGAACAACCGGCAGATGCCGAGAAAGTTGCGGTGAGCTACACCGACAAAACTAAGGCAGAGCTGGTGGAAGCCCTTAAAGCGTTGCTCGAGCAACCTGTGGACAGCATCAAGGATGATGTTGCGCAGATTAAGGTGGCGTTCTATAGCCTTCGCAACAACGAAATCGCACAATTGCGCGAGGAGTTTCTTGCCAAAGGCAATGAGGAGGCAGCATTTGCCATTCCCGAAGATGCCGACGAGACTGCCTTTAAAGAGACCCTGAACCTGCTCAAAGAGAAACGTGCCGAATTTAATGCCGCACAGGAAGCTCTCAGAGCCGAGAATCTTGAGAAGAAACGCAACATCATAGCTGAAATCAACTCCATAGTTGCCGACCCCGACAACATCAACAAGCAATATGCGCGCGTACAGCAATTACAACAGGAGTTCAAAGCCATAGGCGAGATTCCCGCAACCGACGTAACCGACATCTGGAAGTCGTATCAGCTTGCCACTGAGCACTTCTATGACTTGCTGAAAATGAATAAGGAATTGCGCGACTATGATTTCAAGAAGAATTTGGAAATCAAGCAGCAGCTTTGCTCCGACGCCGTGGCACTCGGCGAGTGCGACGACGTGGTGGCAGCTTTCAAGAAATTGCAGGAGCTCCACAACATCTGGCGAGAGACCGGGCCGGTGGCCAAGGAGATTCGCGAGGAGCTTTGGGGCAAGTTCAAGGAGGCGTCGGCTGTGGTGAACAAAAAGTATCAGGCATTCTTCGAGAGCCGGAAAGAGAAGGAAAAGGAGAACGAGACAGCCAAGACTGCAATCTGCGAGAGAGTGGAGGCTATCGACATCGCCGCAATAAAGACCTACGCAGGTTGGGACGACGCCACCAAGCAGATTATCGAGATGCAAGAGGAGTGGAAGAAGCTCGGGTTTGCTGCAAAGAAGGTGAACGCCGACCTTTTTGCCCGTTTCCGCAAGACGTGCGACGAATTCTTCGCCCGCAAGGCCGAGTTCTTCAAGACGATGAAAGAGGAGCTCGCCACAAATCTGCAAAAGAAGCAGGCCCTTTGCGAGAAGGCAGAGGCCCTAAAGGACTCCACCGATTGGAAAAAGACGGCCGACGAGCTGATCGCCCTGCAAAAAGAGTGGAAGACCATCGGTCCGGTGGCAAAGAAATACAGCGACGTGGTGTGGAAACGCTTTATTGCGGCTTGCGACCACTTCTTCAACGAGAAAGGCAAGCAGACCACAAACGTGCGTCAGGTGGAGCATGCCAATCTGAAGGCCAAGAAGGAGGTTATAACGGCCATCAACGCCATTCTTGCCGATGAGGCCGAGAGCGACGGAGCCACAAAGGTTCGCGCTCTGATGAAGCAATGGCAGGAAATTGGACACGTTCCTTTCAAGGAAAAAGACAAAATCTACAATGAGTATCGTGCCGCCGTCGACCAGGCGTTCGACAAATTCGACATGAAAGCCACTCGGGCCAACCTTGCCAACTTCGAGAGCTCAATAAGCCAGATTTCCGATCAGGACAAGATGTATCGCGAGCGCGAGCGACTCGTGAGAACCTACGAGCAGAAGCGCAACGAACTGAAGACCTATGAGAACAACATGGGATTCTTCAACGCACAATCCAAGGGCGGAAACTCAATGCTCAAGGAGATGGAGCGAAAGATTCAGAAAATCAAGGACGAACTGGCACTGCTCGAGAAGAAGATACAGCTCGTCGACGGAAAGCTGTAATTGAAGAAGCCCACAAGCTCTACACATACATTCACCCCTGCCCCGCTATTATCGACGGGTAGGGGTGATATTATAACCTCCTATAATTTTTATCAATTTTAAAGCTATAACCGAATTAAAGATTATAAAGAATCATGAGAAAAACAATTATTGGCAGCATCGCATCAGCATTCATGCTATTGTCATCGGCATTTGCCTCAGCTCAAACCGGCGATCTTCCTCGCTCGACTCCCGAGGCCGAGGGTGTGCCCTCCCGCGCAATCAGCGCACTCTTCGACTCGCTTATGGCTCTGCCGAGAACCGAAATTCACAGCATCGTGGTGGTGCGCCACGGCAAGGTTATCGCCGAGACCTACCCCACCCCGTTCAAGCCTGAGTACCGGCACACCATGTACTCCTGCTCAAAGACATTCGTGGGAGCCGCAGTCGGACTCGCGATAGCCGACAACCGGCTTCGCCTCACCGACCGCGTGGCTACATTCTTCCCCGAGTCGCTGCCGGCAACAGTGACACCCGAGCTTGCCGACATGACGGTAAGGCACCTGCTCACTATGACATCGGGCATCGACCCCGACTGGAACATGCGCAACATAACCCCCGACTGGATAGCCACTTATCTTGGCAAAAAGTGCGCTCAGCCGGGCACAGCGTTCAAATACGACTCCATCTGCACCTACCTTTTGGCTGCAATAGTGCAGAAGGTAACAGGCATGTCGCTCCTCGACTACCTGAAGATGAAAATCTTCGACTCCATGCACATAACCGACGTGGAATGGGAAGTGAGCCCCGAGGGATTCAACACCGGTGGCTGGGGGCTCCACATCCAGCCCGAGTCGCTCGCAAAATTCGGCATTCTGCTCATCAACGGAGGCTGCTGGAACGGCAAGCAGTTGATTCCCGCCGAGTGGGTGCGCGAGATGACGTCATCGCAGATGAAGACCTACGGAAACGACTACTGCTACCAGACGTGGCGATGCGACTATCCCGGCACATTCCGTGCCGACGGAGCCTTAGGCCAATATATCCTCATGATTCCCGAGAAGGACATGGTGGTGGTAATCACCGAGTGTACGATGATCGATGGCAAACGTCAGCGCCACCTCGTGTGGGACATTCTGCTGCCTTCGGTCACCGACGGCTCACTTCCCGAGGGAAAAGACACAGCCACCCTCAGAGACAAGGCTGCCCGCTACTCGCTCGACACTCCCACGGGAAAGCCAAGTGGAAAATACGACTTCAGCGGCAAGACCTTCAAGCTATCCGATAATCGTCTCGAATGGACCTCAATAGCCCTGAAAAGCGACAAGAAGAGAATCACAGCCTCGATAACGCTCGCCGACGGAAATCGCATGGACGTAGACTGCGGCTTCAGGCAATGGCTCACCTCTACCACCGAGGCACGGCCACCCTACTCGGTGGGAGCGCTGGGGCGCTTCACCGGCATAAGCAGGGATTTTGCGGTAGCAGGTAGCTATGCATGGAAAACGGGCTCAAAATTAGTGCTGAAGCTCGAATACGCCAACTGGGTGACCGCTCTTGATGTGGAAATCGACTTCAGCGGCAATGAGGCGAGAATCACAGCACAGGAAAACTACTCCGACACCCCCATAGCAATAGTGGGAAAAGCCGAATAGCATCACCGAACTCCGCACAGGCCGGAACCTGTGCGGAGCATACCCGAAAATCATTTTAAGAAATGCTAAAAAACCTTTGTCATCATGGAGAATTAATAGCATTTCTTCACAATAATACACAAGTCTACTCGTTAATATAATAAAGCAGAAGCCTTAACAATAGACAACAGTGAGCAAAAGAGGTAGATATGGACAATTTATACGCGGCATTTTCACTTTAGTGGATTTCGCCGTGCTCAACACAGCCTACGGATTGCTCTATTTCATATTTGGAGCAAGCGATTTCTTCACACGCCCTATATGGCTGCTCGTGAACATGTCGTTCATTCTCGTGGAGTTCTTCTCCTCGCAAATTCATGAGCGCCGCGTGGTATTTGCCGACAGGGTGATAATCGAGGCCGTGCGCACCGGACTCATTCATCTTGCCATCTTCCTTGCATTCCTCTCCTTCCTCGACATCAACATCAACCCGCTGAAATATGTGGTATTCTACACATTCTTCCTAAGCGGTCTGAGCTTATGGTGGATTCTTTCGCGAAAAATCATCAAGCGCTACCGCACGCACGGATTCAACTTCCGCCGCATAATCATCATCGGCGGTGGAGCGGCCGGAACGAGGCTTATCAAGGAGATGCTGAGCGACGCCGGCTACGGGTACCGCATTCTCGGCGTGTTCGACGACAACAAGCGCAACCGAGGCACGGGCCACTATGCCGGCACGTTGAGCGACGTGGAGCAATTTGTGAAAAAGAACCTTATCGACGAGATGTATTGCACGATAAACGACGACGACACCACGGCGCAGATGATAAAAATCGCCGACAACAATGCCATGGACTTCTACTATGTGCCGCAATTCAGCAAGACGGTGGCACGAAAGTTTGAGCTCTCGTCGATAGGCAATGTGCCTATTCTCGCCTTGCGCCCCAACCCTCTCGGCAACACAGTCAACCGACTGATAAAGCGCAGCATCGACCTCGCAGTGTCGTCGCTCGTGCTTATATGCTCGCCTATCGTGCTAATTCCGGTGGCAATAGGCATAAAGATATCGTCGAAGGGTCCTATTTTCTTCAAGCAGAAGCGCACAGGCTACCGTGGCGAGGAGTTCTGGTGCTACAAGTTCCGCACAATGCGCGTGAATGCCGACTCCGACAAGGTGCAGGCCACACGCGACGACCCGCGCAAGACAAAATTCGGCGACTTCCTGCGCAAGACGAGCATCGACGAGCTGCCACAATTTTTCAACGTGTGGCGAGGCGATATGTCGATTGTAGGCCCGCGTCCGCACATGGTGAAGCACACACAAGACTATAGCGCGCTAATCGACAAGTACATGCTTCGTCACACCATCAAGCCGGGAATCACCGGATGGGCGCAAGTGAACGGGCTGCGTGGACAGACCGAGCACTTATGGCAGATGGAGCGACGTGTGGAATACGACGTGTGGTACGCCGAGAACTGGAATGTGATGCTCGACATGAAAATCATATTCCTTACCGTGTATAACGCTATCAAAGGCGAGAAAAACGCATTCTGACGACTATTTCCAAGATGGACGATCTACGACGACAGGCTGTTGCAGTGCTTAAGCGCTTCTTCGGATATAACGACTTCTATCCCACCCAATATGAGGTAATCGAATGTGTGATGAACCACCGCGACGCAGTGGTGCTGATGCCCACAGGCGGAGGCAAGTCGATGTGCTTCCAGATTCCGGCACTGCTCAACGATGGCTGTACGATTGTCGTATCGCCATTGCTCGCGCTGATGAAGGACCAAGTCGACGCGCTCCAGGCCTGCGGCATACCCGCCGCATCCATCAACAGCTCACAAAGCGAGGCATTCAACCGCGAGATAGTAGAGCAGGTGTTTGCACGGCGCATAAAGCTGCTATACATATCGCCCGAGAGGCTGCTCTCGGAGCTCGACTCGTGGTCGGATAATATGAAAATTAGCCTTATCGCCATCGACGAGGCTCACTGCATATCGCAATGGGGCCACGACTTCCGTCCCGAATACACCCAACTCGCACAGCTCAAAGCACGTTTCCCCAAAGTGCCCATTATGGCTCTCACGGCCACTGCCGACCGCCTTACGCGCGACGACATCGTGCGACAGCTCAACATTCCCGACGCAAGGATGTTCATAACATCATTCGACCGCAAGAACATCTCGCTAAGGGTTATCCGCAATTTGAGCGGGAAAGACAAGCTATATGAGCTCACGAGATTCATCGACCGCCACAAGGGCGAGAGCGGAATCGTCTACTGCCTGAGCAGGAAGAATGTGGAGAATATGGCTGAGAAACTGAAAAAGCTCGGATACAAGGCAGCAGCTTTCCACGCCGGCATGCCAACCGCCGACAAGGAAGCCGTGCAGCAGGCATTCCTCAACGACGACATCCCTATAATTTGTGCCACAATAGCATTCGGAATGGGGATAAACAAGAGCAACGTGCGGTGGGTGGTTCACAGCAATATGCCCAAGAACATGGAGTGCTATTATCAGGAGATTGGCCGTGCCGGACGCGACGGACTACCGGCAGAGGCTCTGATGTTCTACTCCTTCGGCGACGTGGCCACGCTTATGAGCTTCGCCAAAGACTCTGGACAAGCATCGGTGAACATCGATAAGCTGCGACGCATGCAGCAATATGCCGAGGCGAGCGTGTGCCGACGCAGGATTCTGCTCAGCTACTTCAACGAGCGGCTCGAATGTGACTGCGGCAACTGCGACGTATGCAACGACCCGCCCGAGAGAATCGACGGCACAATAATATGCCAAATGGCGCTGAGCGCAATAGCCCGAGTGGGCGAAAGCGAGGGTGCGACCACGATTATCGACATTCTGCGTGGCTCTCGACGAGCCGAGATTATAGCCAAGGGCTACGACAAGCTGAAGACCTACGGCGTAGGGCGCAATCTGTCGTTCGCCGAGTGGAATGCCTATATGCTGCAAATGCTCCAACTTGGCATTTTCGACATCGCCTACGACGAGGGATACCATCTTAAAATCACCGATTACGGCAAGGATATTCTCCGCTCCATGCGAACGGTGCAACTGTCGAAATTCTACTTCGACAACAAACATCCGGCTCCGGAGCGCAAGGAAAAGAGCAATCAGGGCCGCCTGCCTGTCGACACACCGGTGAGCAAAGAGCTTATATCCAAGCTGAAAGACCTGCGATATGCCATTGCGAAAGCACAAGGCGTTCCGCCCTACATCGTGTTCAACGACAAAGTTCTGGAAATAATGGCGGCCGAGCGTCCCGTGACAAAGGCACACTTCGCCACCCTCTATGGCGTGGGCGAGCGAAAGACCGAGATGTATTGGCGACAATTCACCTCAGCGATAGCCAAATTCATAAAAGAGGAAAACCTACAGCAATGATAAGCCGTTGGGCGAAAGTCTCCTCAACATCGGCAATCAGCTATTGCGATACTCCTGCGGCGTCATGCCGGTATAAGTGCGGAAATAGCGCGTGAAAGTGGTTGGCGTGGGAAATCCAAGCGAGGCGGCAATCTTGCTCACCGTAGCCTCCGTACCCTTTAGCTGCGTCTTTGCGTCCATGATAATCATGTTCATGATTATCTCCTGGGGCGTCATGCCGGTCGTCTTGCTTATCACGTTGCAGAAATGCGACAAAGTGAGGTTAACCTCATGGGCATAAAACGAGATTTTGTGCTCCTCACGGTAGTTCTCGAAGGCAAGTTGAAGGAATTCCGAGAGCACCTCGTGGTCGCGAGACTGGCTCTCACGCTTGTTGTCCATGGTCTGATTGCTCATGACCTCCGAAAGGCTTTCCACAAGAATACCCATGATATTGCGTATGATTGGCGTGGTCATTATCGATTTCTCCATGCGGCCGGCACGGGCAAGCAGCGACAGCGCATCGGCATATATAGAGCTAACCTCGGGCTCAAGCGTCAGCACAGGATTTCGGAAAAGCGGCATCATCAATTTCGACATGCTCTTCATGAAATTGATGCTTTGCATGAATTTCGACGAGAATCCTATGAAGCTGATCCGGGTATCGGGACTTACGTCGCGTATCTGTATGAATGTTCCGGGCAGCACCACGGCAAAATCCGATGTCTTCACGTTATAGTCCCAAAGATTAATCGTGCTTTTCACGCTACCTTGATTAAGATATGCAAAAACGCATGCCTGAATGCGGCAGGGAAATTGCGTGTAGTTGTTCAGAATATCGATATTCACATTGTCGTACACCAAAAAATCCACCGGCAGGTCAAACATTGGCAATTTCTCAGCCTTTCCTTCCTTTGTCAGCAACTCAATCATACAATCACAATAATTTTTTTACAAAATTAGTAATAATTCCCGATTCACATCATAAAAATCGATAAATTTGTTCATCATTTTGCTATCGCAGCGAAAAATTTACCTAAATAAATGGAGGCTGTGTCAAAATAGGCGCAGCCTCATTTTTATAATGAGCTGTAAAAC
>JBJEKJ010000018.1:0-57517 GCA_051878575.1 Muribaculaceae bacterium
CGTCTCATTGCCCGATGCAGCCGAGAACACCACCATGTTGCCCTGAAGCTCAGCCTCTTTGGGCTTAATTGCAGTTCCTCGTGCGGCCACAATCATGCCGTCGCCGCGCACGGTGCCGCTGAAGCATGCGTCGAGAAACACATATACGTTAGCCTCCAATTCTCCGAGCTCGGCATACAGCCTTGCCATCGAGTAGCAGTCCTCGGCAGAGGTTCCGTCGGCATCCACCGGGAGCAGATATGCGTTGAAAGTCTTGTCGTCGGGGATTCCGTGTCCCGAATAATAGAAAATCACGTTCAGCTCCTTTCCGTGGAAAGCCTTTACGATCGACCGAATGTCGCGTATCGCGCGGCGAATGGTTGCCAGAGTCGCATTGGGGTAGGTGCGGATGTTTTTGTCGGGAAGTCCTAATGTGAGGTTGCAATATTTGGCAAACACCTCGGCGTCGTTAGTGGCAAAAGGCACTTTGTCGGCTATCATATAATCCTCGTTGCCGATAACCACCGCAAAGGTGTTGGAGTTTACCTCGGTGGTTTTGGGGATCTCACGGTCGATTGCATTGTCGCGAGGCAGCACTTGCATCAGGTCGTCCTCATCGCCGGGCTGCTGTCTGTCGATTTCTTGCCGTGGCAAGCTCTGAGCTGCAATGGCGTCGTCGGCAGGAGCGTTGAGCATCGGCTCGAGCAAGGTCTCGCCTGTCGACGGGTCGACCATTCCGTAGCTTTTGCCATTGAGATAGAAAGAGCAAGCCACGAGAGAAAGATTATCGTCGACGATGCCATATTTGGGGTTTGGCGTAACGTTGCGCCAATGCTCTTTCACGAAATTTGCCTCACTTTGAGGCACTTTCACATACATGCTTCCGAATTTGCCGGAGTTGATAAGGAAAATGCCGTAGTCGCTGTCATACGACACCATTTTCAGGTCGAGGCTCTCGGGAGCCTTCTCGGCTATGAAATAATTCTGCATATTTGCGGTTATTTCTTCGAGCTTTTTCTGCTGATTCTCCTTGCTGGTACGCTCATTCCACTGGAAGTCGGACTCGTAGGCTCGCTTCTGCATCCAATTATCCAACTTGTTTTTTGCACTGACTGATGCGTAGTAGCTGAATGAGTTGGGCTTTATCTCGGGTATCCTGTCGTAGAACGGCACCTTGTCGTCGGCAGTGAGCACGTTGTCTAAAATGTTGTAGGGATATTTGCTTGAGGTTCCGGTAATATCCTCAAGTTTGGAGCATCCCACGAATGGACTGTAGATGCGTTTGCCCTTTTGGAAATACTCCACTACAATGTCGTTGGGCAGTTTGGCCTTGACGGCTCGTTTGCAATCCTTGAAAGCGCCATAGCCTATCTTCTCCACGCTTCTTGGCAAGATTATTTCCATTAGTGAGCTGCATCCTGAGAATGCGAGCCGGCCTATGGATTTTATCCCATCGGCTATCGTCACTGATGATAGCTTGTCGCGGTTCTCAAAAGCGATGTCGGCAATTTTTGTGACGTCGTATGTCTTGCCGCCCCATTCAATCTTGCCGGCAATTTCTACTGAAGCCGCTATGGAGCTTATATCTCCTCTCGGGCCTTTGCAGGTGGCTGTTCCGTCGCTATTCAGCGAGTAGCGCACTCCGTTCACGGTGACGTCTTTTGCAATAGCTGCAAATGTGGATAACAGCACTATGGCTGCGGCACATAATAATCTTTGCTTGCGCATAAAATACTCGTTTAATTAGTTCACATTGTCAGTTATTACCTCCCGAATCGGCAAAATAGCACAATGTGGTATTATGTTAAAAAAACTTGTCAGCGCAAAATTATATAAAAAGAGCAGGTGTTAATGGTGTGTCAAGTAGTGGATTTTTCACTGTTTTGTAGAATATTATTCACACCCTGTGCCGGGTTCGGCATCGGTGGTAAGGTCCTTTGAGTATCGGGCAAAGAAATCGACCTTTAGAGCGTGCGAGATGGTCATAAGCAGTTCTGTGTCGATTGTTTTCCGCTTGAAAATGTTGTAGACATTCGTCCTGTCGCAGTTTATGCGACGAGCAAGCCACGATGCCGAGCGCTCCTGGCGTTGCAATTCCTTCTTGATTTCCTCTCCAATGTGCATACGCGAAAGCTAAAACAAAAGGCGTGAAGCATATACATTTCTATCACTACCTTGAGGCTTCCGGATGCCTTGCATAAAGCAATAGAATGACATACCCACGCCCAGTGGCTATATAATCGCCTTGAAGGCAGCTATATACGCACACTGAAGTGAGCGTCTGTCGTTCATTTGCCAGTTACGCTGAAATTTTTCCGGAATTCCAAGGTCTGAAAAATGAAGCTAACGCTCATCTTAAATAAAACAATATGTTGATTCACGGGCTGCCGTCGTCGGCTCTCTTGCCTCGATGCGGCAGCCCGCTACAAATTTACTACATTTTGTGCAAATCAGTTGTAAAAACCAAAATTAATTTGAGGAATTCTTGCGGGGATGGGAATGGTGGGGCGGTGTGTCATGTTTTTTGGAAAAAGCCCACCCCCGCCACAGCTATTGTTGTGGGGTGCGGGCCTCGGCGGCGAGCATTATCAGCTCGTCTTTCACGGCGGCGGGCAGATTGATTTGGCGTAGCTGAATGGATCGGGCCCAGCTGCCTATCTCCTCGGGGCGCAGCGTGTAGAGTACGTCGCGGAATTGCTCTATCTGCTCGTCGGTGTAGCCGTCGGGGGCTATCCCGCGGTAGCTGTCGAGCTCCTCGTCCTCAAAGTATTCTATCTCGCTGCTCACTGCGGCGAGAAGCGACTCCTTCTCACACACTATGTGCTGTCCGCAGCAGCCCTCGGGGCGGTCGGCTGCGTGGGTGTCGTCGCCAGTGCCGCTATTCTCGTCGACGTCGGCGCGCGGCATGAGCCGCTGCACCAAGTAGAGGATGATGCCTGTGGCAACAGTCACGGCAAGGATTATCAGTGCGCCCTTCATAGCTTTGCCTCCTCTTCTTTTTCCACCGGCTGGAGGGTGAATCCGGCTGCTTCCAAGTGTTTCCAGAAGTCGGGGTACGACTTGCTCACCACCTCCACGTCGTCGATCACGATGCCCGGAAAGCGCACTGCCGCCGGGGCAAACGCCATGGCCATGCGGTGGTCGTCGAAAGTGGCGATGTGAGGCTCGCGTTGAGGTTCACACCGCTCGCCGTCCCAACGCAGCGAGCAGTCGGGAAGCGCCTCTATCACATATCCCAATTTGCGGAGCTGCGAGCGCAGGGCCTCAATTCGGTCGGTCTCCTTGATTCTCAGTGTCTGCAAGCCGGTGATGTGGAATCGGCGTCCGAGCAGACAGGCCGTCACCACTATAGTCTGCGCCAAGTCGGGGTTCTCGCGCAGGTCCATTATTACCATGTCGGCGGGCGAATGGTTGCCTCGCAGGTCCACGTAGGTTCCGCAGCGGCATGCGCTCACCCCGAGTCGCTCAAAGAGGCCGGTCACCGCCGAGTCGCCCTGAGCGCTGTCGGGCATCAGTCCGGCGAGCGAAATCCGCGAGTCGGGCAAAAGGGCCTGCAATTCGAGCCAGTAGCTCGCCGCGCTCCAGTCGTTCTCAATCATGAAGTCGCGGGGCGAGTATCCGGCTCCGTCGGGAATCGTTATCACACCGTCGCACATCGAGCAGTCGACACCCATCCGGCGCATCAGTGTCAGCGTCATGGCGATGTAGGGCAGCGAGATTACCTCGCCGGTGAGGCGCATGGTGCGGCATCCCATCAGCGGGGCGATCATCAGCAGTGCCGAGATATATTGCGAGCTCACGTTGCCCGGAATCGCTATTTCCTCGGCTTGCAACCGTCGGCCCACGATGCGCAGGGGCGGAAACCCATCTTCGCCAAGATACTCAATCTCGGCGCCGCAGCGCCTTAGGGCGTCGACGAGCAAGGCTATGGGGCGATGTCGCATGCGCTCCGAGCCGTCGAGAATTGTGGTGCGCCCTTCGCTGATGGCGAAAAAAGCTGTGAGAAATCGCATGGCAGTACCGGCGGCTCCTATGTTCACATTGCCGTCGGTGTTGCCCAACGCGCGTCGCATAGCATCGGTGTCGTCGCACACTGCCACGTTGCGCAACTCGCCGCCGCCGCAAAGCGCATTCAGAATGAGCGCTCGGTTGCTGATACTCTTCGAGGCAGGCAGTCCCACCTCCATCACAATCCTTTCGGGTGCAAAAATCCTGTAGTTCATCGTCGTAGTAAAAATATTCAGTCACACACGCCCAAAAGCGCACTTCCCGAGTGGCAATCAGCCCACACACGGTGCGAGACTTGGTGCGTGCGACTCCTTTCCCCGGCAAATTTAGCCAATTTTGTCCAATCAATCACCATCTGCCCCGCAAAAACCGCCTCAGCAAGCAAAAACCGCCCAATTACACCCTCCCCTGCCACAACACAGCCACAACTCTACAACACTGGTGTATAAAACTCGTTATTTATTTGCCATTCCGTTCTGATTGCACTAATTTTGCATCGCTAAAAGATGATGACATGAGAATCTTGCGATTTTTTTTGATAATGATGGCTGCGGCATGCCTTTGTGCATGTGGCGGCAGCGGCGGCTCGGCGGCTTCAGGCGATGCCGACTCGCTGATTGCCGTGGCCAAGGGACTGACGGTGGAGCGCCACGACGGCTACACCGTGGCAGTGGTGAAAAATCCGTGGAAGCCCGGCGAACGGCTGCACACCTATGTGCTCGTGCCCCGTGATGAGCCGCTTCCTGCCGATTTGCCTGCCGGAACGGTGGTGCGCACTCCACTCACGAATGTTGTGGTCTATTCGTCGGTACATGGAGGCGTGATGAGGGAGCTTGGGGCTCTCGACGCTGTGAGAGGCGTGTGCGACGCACGGTATTTCAATATGCCCGAGGTGCAGAGGGGCCTTGCCGACGGTTCGATAGTGGATGTGGGCAACAGCATGTCGCCCACGGTGGAGCGCCTTGTGGCCATGAAGCCCGACGCCATTATCCTGTCGCCTTTCCAGAATGCCGGCTATGGTGCCATAGAGAAGCTCGGCGTGCCCATTATCGAGTGTGCCGACTACATGGAGAATACGCCGCTTGGCCGCGCTGAGTGGATAAAGCTGTTCGGCGAGCTGCTTGGAGCATCCGAGCTTGCCGACAGCATCTACGCTGCCACGACGACTAAATACGAAGCCTTGCGGCAACTCGCCTCAGGCGTGAAAACGCGCCCGAAGGTGATCTCGGAGATGGTGATGTCGGGGGTGTGGTATGTCCCCGGCGGCGACAGCTATATGGCGCATCTCTTTGAGGATGCCGGTGCCGATTATCCCTGGAGCGACGACAGCAGCAGCGGCTCGTTGTCGCTCGACATCTCGCAGGTGCTCAATCGTGCCGCCGACGCCGATTTCTGGCTCGTGAAATGGCACGTCGACCTTTGCTACACGGCAATGGAGGATTTAAATCACTTGAACTCGAAATTCAAGGCTTACAAGGATATGCACATCTATCAGTGCAACACCGACAGCACCACGCTGTTCACCGACTTTCCGTTCCATCCCGATGTGTTGCTGCGGGACTTTGTGGCGATATTCCATCCCGAGCTGCTGCCTAACTATTCAACAGTGTATTATAAGCCTCTGATAGATGAATGACGCAAAAGGCAATAACCGACGTTTCGCGGCGGTGATGTGGCTGCTCACGGCAGCCTTGCTGCTGCTTGCCGTGGCCGACGTGCTCACCGGTGCGGTGGCGATACCCGCGCGGGAGGTACTGTCGATACTCATGGGCAATGAGAGTGACAACTATGCCTGGCAGGTGATAGTGATGGAGTCGCGACTGCCGCTCATTGCCACTGCGGCACTCTCGGGAGCCGCACTTGCCGTGTCGGGGCTGCTGCTTCAGACGGCGTTCAACAATCCGCTTGCCGGTCCGTCGATTCTCGGCGTGTCAACCGGCGCGAGTCTTGGCGTGGCGGTGGTGATGCTCGCCTTCGGCGGATATTTGGGCACATTGTTCGGCACCACCATGGGCGGATATGTGAGCATCCTCACCGGGGCGTTTCTCGGTGCCGCCGTCATCCTTGTGGCGCTGCTGCTTTTCTCAGGCCTCGTGAAGGGCGCCACCATGCTGCTTATAGTGGGCATAATGGTGAGCTATCTCGCCTCGAGCGCCATATCGCTGCTCAACTTCTTCTCCACCGAGTCGGGCGTGCACTCCTATGTGATTTGGGGGCTCGGCAATTTCTCGGGGGTCACGACATCGCAGCTGCCCGTGTTTGCCGCGATAGTGGCGGGTGGTCTCGTGTGGGCCGCGCTGATGGTGAAGCCGCTCAATGCCATGCTGCTCGGCGCCCGCTATGCCGAGAACCTCGGCGTGAACATGCGCGGCGTGCGCAATCAGCTGCTCATAGTCACCGGCGTGCTCACTGCCGTGGTCACTGCATTCTGCGGCCCCATAGGATTCATAGGGCTCGTGGTGCCCCACATAGCGCGTCTGCTGCTGCGCACGAGCAACCACAACTATCTGCTGCCCGCCACGGTGGTTGCGGGGGCCGATATCGCACTGCTGTGCACGCTTATAAGCGTGTTGCCCACCTCGGCCGGCGTAATGCCGATAAATGCCATCACTCCGATTATCGGAGTGCCGATAATCCTGTATATAATTTTGAACCGAAAGAAGATACTATATTTCAACTGAAAGCGATATGCCGATACTCACCACGCACAATTTATCGATAGGCTACCGCCACGGCAAGGATGCCACGGTGGTGATGCGCGACGTGAATGTGACGCTGCGCCGCCGACGGCTCACGGCTCTGCTCGGCTCCAACGGCATCGGCAAGTCGACACTGCTGCGCACCATATCGGGCGCGCAGCCTGCCTTGTCGGGCGAGGTGTCGATTGGCGGACGACGCATCGATGACATTGGCCGGGGCGAGATGTCGAGGCTGCTATCGCTCGTGTTCACCGACCGCACGATGGCCGGCGGGCTCACCGTGCGTGAGCTTGTGTCGCTCGGACGTCAGCCGCACACCGGATTTCTTGGGCGCCTCGACGCTCACGACCGTGAGGTGGTGGCCAATGCCGTGGAATCGGTGGGCGTGGCCCATAAAATCGACAGTTATGTGGCCGAGCTCAGCGATGGCGAGCGACAGAAGGTGATGATTGCCAAGGCTTTGGCGCAAGAGACGCCGCTTATCGTCCTCGACGAGCCCACGGCTTTCCTCGACGTGGCAAGCCGCATCGACACTCTGCGCTTGCTGAGCACTCTTGCGCGCACGGCCGACAAGGCCATTCTGCTATCCACACACGATGTGTCGCAGACGCTTTTGCTTGCCGACGAGCTGTGGGTGGTGACTGCCGGGCGCGAGATGCTGTGCGGAACCACCGAGGATGTGGTCTTGTCGGGTGCCATGCAGTCGATGTTTGCCACCGAGCGCGTGCGCTTCAGCATGCTCAAGGGCGACTATGAGGTCGACGTGCCCGCGCGGTGCGCTGTGAGGCTCGAGTGCGCCGATGCCGGACTTCGATACTGGATAGCCAATGCGCTGCGGCGCAATGCTATATGCGTCGATGCCGAAGCCGATATGGTGGTGGCGGCGACGTCGGCGGGCGACATCTCGGTGGATGGCGTCGTAGTGGGGTCGGTGGCGCTGATGTTGGAGCGAATTTTAGGACAATAGTTTATTTGCGATATGGAGATTACGATAAAGGATTTTATGCTGAAGCAGCCCAACTATCCCGATGTGGCTGAGAGCGATAAATATTACATTATTCTTGCCAACCGATTGGCAAAGTTGCTCGACAATTCCCGCCTGCTCGTCAACACTCCCGAGCAAGTGCGCAAGGATGTGGTACTCGCCGTGGTGGGCTATTTTCAGGACGTGGTGGCCGATGCGGGAATCTGGCGCTCGTTCTCCACGATGTGCAAGGAGCTATATGGGACCCCTCTGCCCATATACCGTATTCCAGACAACTATATAGAGAGCGAGCTGAACGAGATTGACGTGCAGTTTGTGGTATGGTATGTGATGGAGATGTCGAGTGAGCGGAATGGCACGCTATCGCCCTACGACCGCGATGTGGAGCGCGTGTCTCACTTGTTTTTCTCGGTGCTCGATGCCGCCTACGATGATGCTCCGGTGCCTGTGGAGTTGCAGATGGCTCTCGACGTCGACCTCACCGACGAGAGCGAGGCGCAGCGCATCTACGACTTGTCGTATTGGCTGTTCTGGGACAGCTACTTCCTGCGTCCGGCGGCAAAGGAGGCACTGCGTGCCGCCACCGAGCGTGCCCACGAGATTATCCGTGCCAATAAGGACGAGGACGAGGCCCGCCGGCAGCTCGCACAGCTCAACCGCGACGTGATGGTGGAGAGCTACACCGGTCCGCTATCGCTATCGATAGGGGAGTGGATTAAGCTGATAGTGGATGGAAAGATGCCTTTGCCCGACGAGGCGGCTACCACGTCGGCATCGACAAGTAATCATAAATACTACGACGCTCTGCTTGCCGCGACAGGAGGCTGCCCTGTGGCGTTTCTCGACAGCTACGACGCCTTGGAGACATTCTTGAGCGACGACATGGGGTGGGGCGTGTCGGCCGAGGGACATTTGCCCGATATGCGCCATTTCGACAACTTCGTGGTCCTCGGCAATCCCGCCAAAGGCATCCTCATAGCCCACGATGTGGCCCAATATATCAAGCATCCCGACAATCCTCTGTACGACAGCCGATTGGCGGCTGCTGAGGCGCATTTGCTGGCTATTGAGCCGGGACGCGTGCCTATCGACCTGCTGAAATACCTGTTCAGTAACAATCTGCTGCCCGATGCACGTCTGCCTCACGACACTGCCGGCAATCTCCTTCACGACAATTGGGATTTCTTCGCCCGCCTGTATCTCCAGCACTACTACCGAGCCCGCTAAACCAATGCGGCACTGCAAATGTGATAGCGGAAATAGGGGGGGGTGGATGGCTGCCGGTGCATGCCTGAGAGCGCGGTCAGAACCAAATTGAGAAGTCTTGGCGCGGGAGCTTGGGATTGATGACGAAAACAGCGAGCTTGTCGTTGCTGAACGACATGCCTGACATTGCCTCCTCGCAAAACTCGCTACGCAGCCGGCGCATAAGCTCGTTGCGGGTGAGATTGCGCATTATCACCACGGCCTCCGAGCCCGACAGCGACGATAAGTATGCCGACAAGGCGGCGTATTCGTCATCGTCGGCCAAATTGTTGATGAGCACGAATGGCTTTTTGCTCCAGTCGGCGTCGGAGCCCCGTCCCTTATGTGATGAGTCCCGTCTCTCGGCCGATATGGCGGTTGCCTGAGCCGAGGATGAGGCTGCGTCGTTCATTGTAATGCCCGTAGAGGCAAGGGCGGTCGACAATGCCTCACGATAGGCATCGATGCCTGCGGCAGCGTCGGTAAAATGCTCTATGCGCGACCGGTAATCAGCCAGCACGTCGGTGGTGACGGGATATTCGGCGAGGCGAGCCTCGCATAGATATAGCCTTGACTTTGACGATACCGACATGATGCTTGCCGACGAGATGCCGTAGCTTGTGCCAATCTGCAAGACCGTTCCGGGGTTGAAATAATTCGTCACGCGGAAGATTATTTTGGCGTTCTTTATCGATATGATGCGTGGATGCCGCAGATGATGGCGCGTGCGAGCTATCACGAGCGAGCGCAGGGCATCGAGGTGCGCGTATGCGTAGTAGGGATTGCGCTCACGAAGCACCTTCAGCACAAATCTGAAGGCAAACGGCGAGTGAATGCCGAATCCCTTGCCGCGCTTGTAGCGGCCGAATGCAGTGCTATAGCGTCGAAGTCGTCCCATAAATATCTATCTCCCGTTCTGAAGTACGTTTTTTTGTTGCCGTTATTCACGCTTGCGGCGTGTCAGGCCGGTGAGGCCGAGCACCACGGCAGCCGCTAATGCCACATAAATGAGAATTATCGCTATATAGGCAAGCGTCTCGGTGACGTGCACCGACTCAGGGTCGAACACGAACCTCACCGTGTGGCTTCCTGCCGGGATTCGCAGAGCGCGCAGCACATAGTTGACGCGGCCTATCTCAGCCTCATTGCCGTCGATGGTAGCTTTCCATCCCCAGGGGAAATACACCTCCGAGAACACAGCCACGCCGCCGCGCTGCGAAGATGCGTGGTAGGTGAGCGCATTGGGAGCGTAGGTGGTCTCAAAGATTGTGTCGCCCTCGGCATGCGGCACGGCCTCGCCGAGCACGGCCTCGAAGCGCTTGTCGGCTACCGCCTCCACCGCCGGATTGAAGTTGCTTATGAAGTCCATCTCCTCGTTGGGAGTGTCGACATAGCTTATTTCATCCACGAACCATGCGTTGCCGAGCGCGTAGGGATTGATTTGCGCCACGCTGTCGCCGAAGATAAGATACTTGGTGTTGAGCATGTTGAGCACCTCCATGTTGCCCTGTGCAATCTGGTGCACGATTATGTCTTCGTAGCGTGCGAGCTTGGCGGCATGGTATCCACCCACAGCCTTATGGAAATATGATGGCATGGCATCCTTGAAGTGGTCTTGGTCATAGACGCGATAGTTCATCGTGGTGTCCTGAAGGATGCTGTTGTCGACGGCGCGTGCCGTGAACGACGGCGTGTCGGCTGTGACGTCGGTCATGAACGAGTCGGTGTTCAGATAGCGCTTGTTCACGCTGTAGAGGTCGAAAAGCGTGGCGATGGCGATGAGCACGGCAGCTGCGGCGGGTCGCACCTTGCCCATATATAGCAGGAACAGCACGCAGGCTCCCATAGCCACTATGAGCAGGCTTCGCCATGCGTCGGCCGAGATGAGCGACTGTCGCACGGCCACTATTGCGGAGTATAGCGTGGGCACTTGTTGTGCAATGCCGCTCTCGACAAACTGCCGGTTCTCCTCCTCGGAGAATACGGCAAACATTCCCGGGAACAGCGCTATGAGCAGGCAAATTACCGCACCTGTGCATATAATGGAGAATATCAGCTTCCACTTCCTGCGCAGCACGTCGGGCTCGGTGAGAATCCTGTTCAGGGCGAGCATTGCGAGCAGTGGAATAGTGATTTCGGCTATCACGAGGATGCTCGACACCGTACGGAACTTATTGTACATCGGGAAATAATCGATAAAGAGGTCGGTGAACCACATGCAGTTGTGCCCCCATGCGAGCAGCACCGAGAGCAGCGTGGCGCCAATCAGCGCCCACTTTATAGGACCCTTCACTATCACGCAGCCTATAATGAACAGCATTAGGATGAATGCTCCCACATACACCGGGCCGTTGGTCATAGGCTGGTCGCCGAAATATTGAGTGAATTGTGTGAGATATTGGAAGTCCTCCTCCGAAATATCGCCGCTGCGATACATCTCGTGGGCTTTTGCAGTCTGTGCCAGTGAGAGCATGTTGTTCTGCCCCTTCTCGGGCTTCAAGGTGGCTCCACCCTTCACATTTGGCACGAGCAGCGTCCACGTCTCGGCCTTTCCATAGCTCCAAGCTGTGATATAGTTCTTGTCGAGGCCGCCTTGCGTTGCGTTTGTGTCGTCGGTTGCCGATGTAATCTCCGAGTGTCCGCCGCGCATCGACTCCTTGCTATATTTATAGGTGTTGTACAGGTTGGGAGAATTTGCCGCTATGGCAAGCATGGCAGCCGCGGCGAGAGTCCCGGTGGCTTTAAGCCATTGTGCCGCCTTGTGCTCGGCATGTAGCTTTTGGAGATAGCCTAAGGCTATAAATACCATCAGGAACATCGAGTAGTAGGTCATCTGCACGTGGTTGGATGCAATCTGCATCATGGCGAAAAGCGCCGTCACCGCTCCTCCCCACAGATATTTTCCACGGTAGCACCACACCATGCCGGCTATTGTGGGCGGTATATAGGCAAGCGTCACGTATTTCCATATATGCCCGGCGCCAATGAGGATTATGAAATATGTGGAGAACCCGTAGGCAATGGCGCCAATCAGTGCCACATACCACCTCACGCGGCAGGCAAGCATCAGAATGAAGAAGCCTATCATCATCATGAACAGGAGGTTGGCCGGCGATGGGAGTCCGAGTCCGTACACCTTGTTTATCCACGACATCAGCCGTGTGCTCTCGTAGGATGGAGAAATCTGGAATGTGGGCATTCCCGAGAACAGTGAGTTGGTCCATCGGCTCATCTCACCTGTCTGCTCGGCATATACCTTGCACTCGTGTCCTATAGCCGCGCCTTGCAGCGTATCGCTCTGTCTCAGCACGTTGCCCATTATGGCATCGGGATAGAAATATGCCAACGACACCACCGCAAGCACCGCCACCGAGAGTAGCGCGAACAGTGTATTCTTATTTTTAAGCGCCTCAAGGGCATTATTTAGGAAATTCGCATTTTGTCTCATAAGAATTTTCTCCATGTTTGTTAAAAATCGAGTGTAAAGCTACAAAAAATCCCCCACACCACAAAATCAATAGCGCATTTACCTCGACGATGCTTTGTTTTTGCGTGGGTTTATAGTAATTTTGCAGGCATAAATTTTGGATAATGCAAAGAATACTTGTTATAATATTGCTCCTTGCCGTGGCGTTGTGTGCCGATGCCGCACCCCGAAAGCGCTCGGCTGCCGTAAAGCAGAAAACCGAGCAAAAGAGCTCGAAAAAGAGTTCGAAAAAGAGTTCGAAAAAGAACGGAAAGGGCAAGTCGGGCAAGAAAACCGCAAAGAAAGCGAGGAAGGCCGCTCCCGTCGCCCCACCGAGGCTTTACACCGACTACGACGGTATCGACGTGTCGAGCTATCAGAAGGACATTGACTGGGAGAAGGTGTGTGCCGACAAGCGGATAAAGTTTGTGTACATCAAGGCCACTGAGGGTGCAACCTACACCTCGCCGCACTTCGAGTACAACATAAAGAATGCGCGTCGCCACGGCTTGAAGGTGGGAAGCTACCACTTCCTGCGCACCACGTCGTCGCTGCGCTCGCAATTCGACAATTTCATAAAGTCGGCACGACGCGAGGAGCAGGATCTCGTGCCGCTTATCGACTTCGAGAACCGGGGCAACTGGAGCGTAAGTCAGATTGCCGACAGCCTCGAGGCTTTCGCCCAAATGATTCGCCGCCACTATGGCTGCCGCCCGATGATCTACACGATGTCGTCGTTCTACAACAAATATCTGGCAGGCAAGTTCAAGGACTATCCGCTGTTCATAGCCCGCTACTCCGACTCGCAGCCCGAGTTGTCCGACGGCGCGAAGTGCTTGCTGTGGCAATACACCGATCAGGGGCGTGTGGAGGGAATCGACCATGCCGTGGACCTGTGCCTGTTTGCCAATGGCGCCAAGCTGAGTGGGATATTGATGCGGCCGCAGGCTACGAAGCTGTCGAAATACGATAATGAGAAGGCGGTGGGACAGGTCCCTTCCACTCCTGCAAAGTTCAAGAGCCATGCCGACACCGCTGTGGCTGAGATGCCTGCGGTTGACGAGAGCATGCTCTCCAAGAAAGAGCTGAAGGAGCGTGAGCAGATGCTGAAAGAGCGGCAGAAGGAGGAGCGTAGGCTGAGGAAGCTGCGCGAGAAGGCTGTGAAGGACTCGCTTAAGTTGGAGAAAAAGCGTGAGGAGGCCCGCCGCGACTCCATAAAGCGTGCCGAGAAGGTGGCACGGAAGCGGACTGATGCCGAACACGGAAGCGTAGAAGCCGACATCGACGCCGAGGCTGATGCCGATGCGACGCAGGGCGGAAATCAGTCGAGATATGAGCTACAAAATAATGACAACACCAATACCGAGAATGCCAAGCAAGGCTCCACATACAAGCAGCACTATTCCACTCGACGCCGCAAGAACTGATTGTCGTGACGCATGGCGTGCAAGTGCGAAAGCGGGCCTCGCAAAGGCTTTGCCGTGGTGTATGCTGCTCTTGCTGCTGGCTTTTGTCGGATGCCGAAGGCCCGAGGCCGCTGCCGAGAAGCGGGTGCGTGCCGCCATGGTGAAGCGTGCCGCAAATATGGAGTATCAGGGTATCGACGTGTCGAGCCATCAGCGCGTGATTGATTGGGACAGCGTGAGCACCGACAGTAGCATAACCTTTGTGTATATCAAGGCCACCGAGGGTGCTACGTATCGCTCACCGCACTATTTCGACAACCTGCATGGAGCCCGGCGTCACGGGCTGAAGGCCGGCAGCTATCACTTTTTGCGCTCCACCTCCACGATAGCCGCACAATTCCGCAATTTCATCGCCACCGCAAAGCGTGATGAGCAGGATCTCGTGCCTATGATCGACGTTGAGACGCGTGGCACATGGTCGAGGCAGCAGCTCATCGACAGCCTTGGCCTGCTTGCCACACTCATGGAGGACTATTATGGCGTGCGCCCGATGATTTACAGCACTATGTCGTTCTACAACCGCAACCTGTCGCCCTATTTCAATAATTATCCCCTCTACATAGGCCGCTACTCGACCAAATCGCCTGAAATCTCCTGGAACGGGCGCTACACGATATGGCAGTTCTCCGAGACAGGGAAAGTGCCCGGAATCGGCACCGACGTCGACCTGTGCCGTTTCAGCCCCACAACCGGCCTCTCCGATATCACCCTTCCCCGCCGCTGATATTACCCTTTCCCCTGCCACTGATATCTCTGATTGAGAGCTTTCATCAGGTAAGCCCGCAGCTTGTCCGACCGCCCTATAATCGGGCAAGTATTTTTGAATTGTGATGATAAATAACCGGAGATTAAAAGATTTTCAGGTGTCTGGGAATAGTTTTTACACATATCAGGCACTACCTTTGCATCGCATAGCAGGCGTAATGGCCGCACGCTACGAGCCAATGGTGCAATGACATTTTACGGCATGATGCCAATGATATAACGATTTAATGCTATGAAAAACACGACACATTTGCTTTAGCTGAGTTTAATACCATGAAAGACACTTGTGATTAAAGACTATTTAGTGGTCATAGAACAGAGAATCAGCATACCGCCGAGGCGCGACGTCTCCGCGGTATGTCGCTTTTTGTGCCTCTATGGTTGCCGGATATGGTGGTTCCGGCACATATTTTTATATTGTATATATGATTATTAATCGTTGTAAATCGTTTTGTAAATCGCCGACGTTTGTGCGGAGCGACAAAATCGGCTAAATTTGCATTGAAGATAACACATACACTAAGCTATGCAGTAGATATTGCAATTGACATGACACAATATTATTCATACGTTATAAGAACAACAAAATAGCAATAGGAACAACAACAAAATAGCACAAGAGGACTTGATTATGTGAATAATCAGTTTAAACGCCTATAGAATAAAAGTATTGAAAAGTATTAACCGCGCTGCCTCGGGTTTCCGTCCCGAGGCAGTTTGTTTAAGATAGGCTGCATCTCGGCAAAAGAAATTTTAGCAAGCTAAATTTCTATATGCTCTCGATTTGCACTATCTTTAAATAAGATAGGCTGCATCTCGGCAAAATCAATCAAGTGAACTTGTTGCTTTTGCACTCGATTTGCACTATCTTTGGATAAGATAGGCTGCATCTCGGCAAAATCAATCAAGTGAACTTGTTGCTTTTGCACTCGATTTGCACTATCTTTGTCCCCGTGAATTGTTATTGTTATGAGATTTTTGACGTTTATTATCACTCTGACGGCTTTCTTGGCTGCCGCTGTGGCTCCGGCAGATGCTGCGGCGCAAGCCGATGAGCCGGTGAGGGTGAGCCTTATCACCTGTTACCCGGGGCGAGAGGTATATGAGCTCTATGGGCACACCGAGATTCGCGTGTCGACGCCCGGCCGCGATATGGTGTACAATTACGGCACGTTCGACTTCAGGGCACCGAATTTTATGTATCGCTTCGTGAAGGGCGAGACCGACTATATGGTGATGGGTTACCCGACGGAATATATTTTTGTGGGCTATGAGCGGCGCAAAATCGTGGAGCAGGTGCTCAACCTCTCGCCCGAGGAGGCGCGCCGCGTGAAGGATGCCCTCGAGACCAACGCGCGTCCCGAGAACCGCACATATCGCTATAATTATGTGCTCGACAATTGCTCCACTCGTCCGCGCGACATCATCGAGGCGGCCGTGGAAGTCCCGATAGAGTATCCGGCAATGACCGATACCGTGACGTTCCGCCGGATGATGCACCACTATAACGTGAATTATGCATGGCAGCAATTCGGCATCGACCTCGCTTTGGGCTCGGGGCTCGACTATGAGCTCGACCTTCGCAAGCAGATGTTTGCCCCCATATCGCTAATGAACGCCTTTGCCGGCGCCACGATACTCCGCGATGGCGAGCGGGTTCCCCTTGTAGCTGCCACTATCATCATGAATCAGGGTAGCGACAGGGGCGACATCCTGCCTCCTACGCCGTGGTATGCGCATCCGCTGACGCTTTCAATCGTGCTGCTCGTAGTGGGAGTGCTGCTCAGCGTGCGCGACGTTCGACGTCGACGGGTGTGCCGTGTGTTCGACAGCGCCTTGTTTCTCGTATATTTCCTCGCAGGCTGCTTAGTGGCGTTTTTGGTGTTTGTTTCCACTCACGAGGCCACCTCGCCCAACTATAATTTGCTGTGGTTGCACCCCTTTTACATCATTCCTGCGGTGCTTGTGTGGATAAAATCGGCCGAAAAGGTGGTTTATTGCTATCATTTTCTTAACTTTGCAGTGTTATTACTGACGCTAACACTCTGGTGGGCGACTCCACAGTGCGCGAATGCGGCATTTTTCCCGCTTATGGCGCTTCCTGCGGTGCGCTCGCTGAGCTATATTGTTGTAAAACGTAAATGCGAAAGAAAAAAGGTCAAATAAAGAGAGCCATGCTGCTCGTGGCAGCATTCACGGTGGCGGTGTCGGCGCTGTCGCAGTCGCCCGTCGACGGCAACCGTCAGCAGCTTGTGGTGACGATAGTCGTCGACCAGTTGCGCACCGACTATATGGAGTTGCTGCGTGGCTGCTTTGGAAAGGATGGTTTCAATCGCCTTATCGACCGCGGAGCCTACATAGAGAATGTGCGCTTCGACATCCCTGCTGCCGACATTGCCGGCACCACGGCGATGATTTTCTCGGGAGCCTATCCCTGTGTGAACGGCATCCCTGGTGAGAGAGTCTATAGACTAAAGAACCGTCAGCCCGACTTCATACTCAGCGATCCCGACAAAATAGGCAATTTTACCAACGAGACGTTCTCTCCCGCAGGGCTGAAGGTGTCGACTATTGCCGACGAGCTGCGTGCCAACACCGGATTCGGGACCGTCTACTCGCTTGCCGCCGACGCCCAGCAGGCCATCATCATGGCCGGTCACGCCGGCAACAGCGCATTCTGGATTAGCGACGTCGACGGCAAGTGGGCTACGTCGACCTACTACAAGGACGTGCCCAAGGCTATTGCCGACCGCAACTACAGGATGCCGCTGTCGGCGCGTCTCGACACTATGTCGTGGACGCCGATGATGCAGCTCGAGAAATACTACGACCTGCCGTCGTACAAGCGCTATATCCCATTCCGCCACGTCTACGCGGCCAATGACCCCGACCGCTACCGCAAGTTCAAGAAAAGCGCTCTTGCCAACGAGGAGATCACTCAGGTGGCATTGGAATACCTGAGGACGCTGAAGCTCGGCAAGCGAGGCACGACCGACATGCTGTGCATAGGCCTCACGGCGGCTCCGTTCAAGCATGGGAGCGACGACGATTGCCGGGTGGAGACTCAGGACCTGTATCTGCGCTTAGACAGCCAGATTGCACGCCTGCTTGGGGCTATCGACAGTCAAGTGGGGTTGCAAAACGCCCTCGTGGTGCTCACTTCGACGGGATATTTTCACGACAACAGCATCGACGACGAGCGCCTGAACATACCCTCGGGCGAGTTTCACCCGAAACGCGCCATCTCGCTGCTCAACATGTATCTCATGGCGCTCTACGGCAATGGAGAGTGGGTGAGCGGCTACTTCAAGGAGAGTTTTTTCCTAAACCGTGAGCTGATAAAGACCAAAGATCTTGACCTTAGCGTAGTGAGGGCCAAGTCGAGCGAGTTTCTCAGGCAGATGAGCGGCGTGAGCGCGGCATACGCCTTCGAGGAGGTTCTCAACAACCCCTCGGGCGAGGAGGCCGCTATGCTGCACCGAAGCATGGTACCCGCGCTTGCCGGCGACATCATCATAGAGGTGAATCCGGGGTGGAGAGTCGTCGACGACGATCACTCCAAGCCGAAGAAGGTGCGCATGGTGCGCTACAATGCCGTGAGCACCCCGGCATTCATTATGGCACGCGGCGTGGTGCCCCGCAAGATAGCCGAACCGGTGGAGGCTACCATCCTCGCACCCTCAGTGGCGCGCATCCTGCGTGTGCGCTCGCCCAATGCGGCACGGCTCATGCCCCTATCGCTCTATTAATGTGCAAATTATTTTTACCCGTTTTAGCCGATTAATGTGCAAATTATTTTGTACATATTGATGTTGGGTAGTATCTTTGCAATTGGCTATGCCTCGGGCTGCGAGCGATTGCCCTGAAGGCATGCCGTAAATCAACAAAAAATAATAAAAAAACTACATATACTAATGGGATTCAATGATTTTATAAAATCGCTTTTCGGCGACAAGTCGCGTAGAGACTTGAAAAAGATTATGCCTATTGTCGACAAGATAAAGGCTGTCTATCCCGAAATCGAGAAATTGACCAACGATGAGCTTCGCGCACGCATCGACGACGTGAGGGCATCGCTCAGAGAGTGCGTGGCCCCGGAGCGCGCCAAGATTGCAGAACTGAAGGAGCACGTGGAGACTCTCGAATATGAGGAGCGCGAGCCGGTGTGGGAGCAAATCGACAAATTGGAGAAAGAGGTGCTCGAGAAACTCGAGGAGAAGCTCGACGAGGTGCTGCCGGTGGTATTCGCCGTGGTGAAGGACACCGCGCGGCGTTTCGCCCAAAATGAGGAGATTGAGGTGACTGCAACCCAATTCGACCGCGACTTGGCTGCAAAGGGCAAGGACTTCCTTAAAATCGACGGCGACAAGGCCATATATTTCAACCACTGGGTTGCCGGTGGAAACGAGGTGACATGGGACATGGTGCACTACGACGTGCAGCTCATAGGCGGTATCGTGCTCCACAAGGGCAAGATTGCCGAGATGGCTACCGGTGAGGGAAAGACTCTCGTGGCTACGCTCCCCGTGTTCCTCAATGCGCTGACAGGAAACGGCGTACACGTGGTGACGGTGAACGACTACTTGGCCAAACGTGACTCGGAGTGGATGGGTCCGCTTTATATGTTCCACGGAATTTCGGTGGACTGCATCGACAAGACGCAGCCCAACACGCCCGAGCGCCGCGCAGCCTACAACTGCGACATCACATTCGGTACCAACAATGAGTTTGGCTTCGACTATCTGCGCGACAACATGGCTACCACGCCCGAGGAGCTCGTGCAGCGCAAGCACAACTATGCCATCGTCGACGAGGTGGACTCGGTGCTTATCGACGACGCCCGTACGCCGCTCATCATTTCGGGTCCCGTGCCTAAGGGCGAGGACCAGATGTTCCTCGATTATAAGAACAATGTGGAGCGCGTGGTGAACGCTCAGCGCAAGCTCGTGACCGAGCTGTTGGCACAGGCCAAGACACTCATGGCAAGCGACGACAGCGAGAAGGTGAAGGAGGGCTCGCTGCTGCTATACCGCGCATTCAAGGGCCTGCCCAAGAACGGGGCGCTGATAAAATTCCTGAGCCAGGAGGGAATAAAGCCCGCAATGCTCAAGACCGAGGCCTACTATATGCAGGACAACAGCCGCGAGATGCACATCGTCACCGATCCGCTATATTTCGTCATCGATGAGAAGAACAACAGCGTGGAGCTCACCGACAAGGGTATCGACGTGCTCACCGGCACCACCACCGACGCTAAGTTCTTCGTGCTCCCCGACATTGCGGCAGAGCTCTCGGCTGTGGAGAACGAGAATCTCACCGACGACGAGAAACTCGCCAAGAAGGATGAGCTGATGCAGAACTACTCGATTAAGGCCGAGCGCGTGCACACGGTGAACCAATTGCTGAAGGCCTACACGATGTTCCAGCGCGACGTGGAATATGTGGTTACCGAGGACGGAAAGGTGAAGATTGTCGACGAGCAGACGGGACGTATCATGGAAGGTCGCCGTTATAGCGACGGACTGCATCAGGCCATCGAGGCTAAGGAAGGCGTGAAAGTGGAGGCTGCCACACAGACTTTTGCCACAATCACGCTCCAGAACTACTTCCGCATGTATCATAAGCTCGCCGGCATGACCGGTACGGCCGAGACTGAGGCGGGCGAGTTCTGGGATATCTATAAGCTCGACGTGGTGACGATACCTACCAACAAGCCGGTGGCACGCATCGACATGGACGACCGCGTCTACAAGACCAAGAAAGAAAAATATGCCGCCGTAATCGATGAGATAGTGGAAATGGTGAACCAGGGCCGTCCGGTGCTCGTGGGTACGACATCGGTAGAGATATCGGAGCTGTTGAGCCGCATGCTCACCATCCGCCGCATTCAGCACAATGTGCTCAATGCCAAGCTGCACCAGCGCGAGGCTGAGATTGTGGCACAGGCCGGCCGCAAGGGAGTGGTGACGATAGCCACCAACATGGCAGGCCGTGGAACGGATATCAAGCTCACCCCTGAGGTGAAGGAGGCCGGCGGTCTTGCCATAATCGGCACCGAGCGTCATGAGTCGCGCCGTGTCGACCGCCAGCTGCGCGGTCGTGCCGGACGTCAGGGCGACCCGGGCTCGTCGGTATTCTACGTGTCGTTTGAGGACACGGTGATGCGCCTGTTCGCGTCGGAGCGCGTGGTGAAGATGCTCGACCGCCTCGGCTTGAAGGATGGCGAGCGCATCGAGGCCCCGATGGTGACACGCTCCATAGAGAACGCACAGAAGCGCGTGGAGGAGAACAACTTCGGTATCCGCAAGCACTTGCTCGAATACGACGATGTGATGAATGCCCAGCGCAACGTGATATATACGCGTCGCCACCATGCCCTCATGGGAGAGCGCATCGGCATCGACATAATGAACATGATCTACGACAGCATCGAGGACTTGGTGGAGAGCTTCGGCGCTCCCGAGGACTATCAGGAGTTCCGTCTGAAAGTGTTCACGGTGTTTGCCATCGATATGCCGTTCACAGAGGTGGAGTATCGCAGCCTCGACAAGAGCGAGATGATCGACCGCCTCTACAAGGCTGCGATAGCCGCAATGCGCCGCAAGGGCGAGCGTATGGCCGAGGTGGCTATGCCGGTGATATCGGCAATCGTGGAGCAGCATGGAGCCAAAGGCCTCGTGCGCGTGCCTATCACCGACGGCAAGCGTGTGCTTGGCATCACTGTCGACGTTGAGGAGACCTACAATGCCGGTTGCAAGAATATCGCCAAGTCGTGGCAGAAGGCCATATTGCTTATGTCGATCGACGAGGCTTGGAAGGAGCACCTGCGCGAGCTCGACCAGTTGCGCCAGTCGGTGCAGAACGCAAGCTACGAGCAGAAGGATCCTCTATTGATCTACAAGCTCGAGTCGTTCAACCTGTTCAAGACCATGCTCACCACTATGAACAACAAGGCCATAGCGATGCTCATGCGCGGACAGATTCCCGTGCAGCGGCCTCAGCAGGAGGAGCGGCCTCAGCAGGAGGAGCGGCCTCAGCAGCAGGCTCCACAGGTGCGTCAGGCTCAGCCTGAGATGCCTCGTCAGCACCAGCCCAAGTACACTGAGAGCCGTGAGAGCTATCCCGGAGCTGCCGAGCAGCGTGCCGCTATGCAGGGCAGCAACCAGAACCGCCGCCCAACACAGCCGTTGCGCGTCGGTCCGAAAATAGGCCGCAACGACCCATGTCCGTGCGGTAGCGGAAAGAAATACAAGGACTGCCACGGCCGTAACGCATAGGCAGCCTGTTAATAAGGCAGAAAATCCCACCGCCACAACATTGCGATGGGATTTTTTGCTTAATTTGCCTAATTTTGCGACTCCCTGATTGCTGAATTTGCGAATTTTGCGATTGCAGGCTTGTGGGGCTCGCTTATTGAACAAATTATGAGTATTGAACTTTAATTTTTTGCATTTTTCAATGATATGAGAGCAAAACCCCTATTCATGCTGATATGCTTTCTGCTCATTGTGGCGTCGGCAACTGTTGCCCGTGATGCGGTGAGGTTGCGTCCCGGCGACATCCTTTTCAAGGAATATCCTGCCGACTCGGCGTTCACCGACGCCGTGGTGGCCGCCACTCAAAGTGTCGACTCCTACCGGTTCTCGCATGTGGGCGTGGTTACCTCGGTAGGACCTGAGGGCAATGTCACCGTCACCGAGGCGGTGTTCAGCGGCGTGCGCGAGACTCCGCTCGACAGCTTTCTGCTCACGGCCCGCCATGTGGGCGCTCAGCCGGTGGTGCTGGCGGCACGACTTAAGATGCCCTATCGCAAAGCTGTGGAAGCGGCTTTGCCACGGATAAAGGAGCTTGTGGGCAAGCCCTACGACCGCGAGTTCCTGCCCGACAACGACTGCTACTATTGCAGCGAGCTGATTCAGGCCACCTTCCTTATCGACGGCAAGCCGATTTTCGAGGCTCGTCCCATGACGTTCAAAGACAAGGATACCGGCGAGACGTCGCCGCTGTGGATAGAATACTTCAAGGAATTGCAGCGCCCAATCCCCGAGGGTGTGGAGGGAACGAATCCCGGCGACATGTCGCGCTCGGAGCTTCTCACGCCGCTCGGCTTGATTCAGCCACGCTGACGGGGCTACTCGAATATCTGTCGCAGAATCTCAGGCGAGCGCATGGTTCCCACTGTGGAGTTATGCAGGCGGAAGTATCGCAGTGCGGTGTCGAGAATGGCATTGCGCTGCGTGTGCGAAAGCCGGAACAGGTGCAGGTTGGTGAAGTTCATTCGTGAGATAGTCATCAGTGCCGAGGCCTCGCCGGGCGGCAGAATGTGGTTGTGGGGCGGACGCGTGGGCGTGAACACGCCGTTCTCCATGTCGAACCAGTAGCCTTCATGATAGGTGCCCGTGTCGGGCTGAATACCGACGAAGGCCCCGAGGTTGTAGAGAAAGCAGATGTGGAAATTGGCTGTGCCCTGCTGCATGGAGTCGAGCATTCGCACCGAGTGAAGCAGATATTGCCATAACTGGGAGTTCTGCTCGCTCTCCTGAATGGTGCGCGACAGCAGCTCGCTGACGAACATCGCTATGGCGCTTTTCACGGGGTCGCCGTAGAGCTGCCCGAGGCGTATCGCAGGCTTGGCGTCTTTCAGCGTGGCAAGGTCGCATCCCGGCGTGATTCGGGCCTCAAACTCCACTATCGAGAGCGGCATAAAGATGGCATTGCGCATGCGTGCCGAGCGGGTGTTGCCTTGTGGAATGAGAAACGACATGCGTCCGCGCGCATCGGTGAAGATGTGCGCTATTGAATTCTTGTCGGAGTATTTGAGCACGTGCAGCACGATGCCCCTCATTTTCTCATACATTGGCCGTGGTCGTTGCGTTTTCTCAGGCGCCTGCCGCAGTGCCTCGAGGGCTTGGGGCGGCGACGCTCCATCATTGTGCGAAATTAGCTAAAATCTCTCATATAAGCACAGCAATTGAGGCTAAAATACACGTTTTTTGCACTTTGTCGAGGTTTTGTAGGCGCTAAATTTGCAGGTTTCGGAAAAAGTGCCTATATTTGCACTCGCTTTTTGAGCGAAAGAGTTTTTCGGCCCATTCGTCTATCGGTTAGGACGCAAGATTTTCATTCTTGAAAGAGCAGTTCGATTCTGCTATGGGCTACATTATTAAGCATTTTTAATTAAAATATTTGATTTTAAAATGGCAAATCATAAATCTTCAGAAAAGAGAATCCGTCAGACCGAAGCTAAAAGACTTCGCAATCGTTATTATGCAAAGACTGCCCGCAATGCTGTTCGCCGTTTCCGTGCCTTGACTGATAAGGCTGAGGCTCAAGCAGCATATCCGAAGGTTGCGCAAATGCTCGACAAACTTGCAGGCAAGAACGTAATATCGAAGAACAAGGCATCGAACTTGAAGTCGAAGCTCGCTCTTTACGCCAACAAGCTCGCATAATTCGGTGCTGACGTCGACAGATACCCTGCTGCTCTTGTGTCGATAGGAGAGGAGGGTTTTATTCGGCCCATTCGTCTATCGGTTAGGACGCAAGATTTTCATTCTTGAAAGAGCAGTTCGATTCTGCTATGGGCTACGGTATGCTAAGTCAATAATTATATATGACTTGGCATTTTTCTCATATCGGTACGTGCCGGCCCGGCGAGGGTCGCCGCCCGGATTGAGCGCAGTGGATTGGATGCCCGATGTAGGCGCCTGAATGGCTCCTTGAGGCTAAAAATAATCAAAATATGAGAGAGGCTGCATCATGCTTCATCGTGATGCAGCCTCTCGTGCGATTATCCTTCTTGTGGCAGGGCGGTGGTTCCCACCTGCCATAGAAGGATTGTGTTATGTTTTTGGGTTTATGCGTCGATATTGGCGTAGGTGGCATTTTCCTCGATAAACTCACGGCGCGGAGCCACGTCCTCACCCATCAGCATCGAGAATATGCGGTCGCTCTCTGCGGCGTCGTTGATGTGCACCTGCTTAAGGATACGTGTGTCGGGGTCCATCGTGGTCTCCCAAAGTTGCTCGGGGTTCATCTCACCAAGACCTTTGTAGCGCTGAATCTTCACCTGCTTCTCCTCGCCGCCGCCATAGCGTTCGATAAACTGGAATTTCTGTTGGTCGTTCCAGCAATATTCGTGCACATTGCCTTTCACGCACTTATATAGCGGTGGAGTGGCGATGTAGAGGTATCCGTTCTCGATGATTGCGCGCATACGGCGGAAGAAGAACGTCATGAGCAGTGTGGCGATGTGCGCTCCGTCGACGTCGGCATCGGTCATGATGATAATCTTGTGGTAGCGGAGCTTGCTGAGGTTGGCCTCTTTGGGGTCTTCCTCGGTGCCTATCGTCACGCCAAGGGCGCGGAAAAGGTTCACAATCTCCTCGCTGTCGAACACCTTGTGCTCCATGGCCTTCTCCACATTCAGAATCTTACCGCGCAGCGGCAGGATGGCCTGGAACTCACGGTTGCGGCCCTGCTTTGCCGAACCGCCTGCCGAGTCACCCTCGACGAGGAATATCTCGCTGTCCTCGGCGTTTCGCGACGAGCAGTCGGCGAGCTTGCCCGGCAGTCCGCCGCCGGTGAGCGGACTCTTGCGCTGCACCTTCATGCGGGCGTTCTGTGCGGCATGGCGTGCCGTTGCGGCAAGAATCACCTTCTCTATTATGGCTTTGGCTTGCGATGGGTGCTCCTCCAAATAGTTGCCGAGAGCCTCGCGCACCGACGACTCAACGGCGCCAATCACCTCGTTGTTGCCAAGTTTGGTCTTCGTCTGTCCCTCAAATTGCGGCTCGAGCACTTTTACCGATATTACCGCCGTGAGGCCCTCGCGGAAATCGTCCTTGCTGATTTCCACTTTCACCTTCTCGAGCATTTTCGAGTCTTCGGCATATTTCTTTAGCGTGGCGCCAAGTCCGCGGCGGAAGCCTGTGAGGTGAGTGCCGCCCTCGATGGTGTTGATGTTGTTGACGAATGAGTATATATTCTCGTTGAACGACGTGTTGTAGGTCATGGCCACCTCCACCGGGATTCCCTGGCGCTCGGTGCTGATGTGGATCACGTCGTTGATAAGATGCTCCTTGTTGGAGTCGATATATTGCACGAACTCGTCGAGGCCGGTCTCGGAGTGGAATATCTCCTTCTTGGGGTTGCCTGCGTCGTCGACTTTGCGCATGTCGGTGAGCGTGAGGGTGATGCCGGCGTTAAGGAATGCGAGGTCGCGCAAGCGGGTGGCGAGAGTGTCGTAGTCGTAGACGGTCTCAGTGAAGATGGAGTCGTCGGGGTGGAAATATATCGTAGTGCCGTGGTCGTCGCCGCAGTCGCCAATTATGGCAACCGGAGACTTCGGATGTCCGCAGCTATACTCCTGCATGTAGATTTTGCCTCCGCGGCGCACCTCGGCGCGCAGATAGGTCGATAGTGCGTTCACGCACGACACACCCACGCCGTGCAGGCCTCCCGACACCTTATAGGAGCCCTTGTCGAACTTGCCACCGGCGTGAAGCACCGTGAGCACTACCTCAAGTGCCGACTTGTGCAGCTTCTCGTGCTCGTCGACGGGGATACCGCGTCCGTTGTCGACAACCTGTATTGAATTGTCGTCGGTTATGGTCACTTCGATGTGCGTCGCAAATCCGGCAAGCGCCTCATCGATGGAGTTGTCCACCACCTCATATACCAGATGGTGCAAGCCTTTGGCGCTTGTGTCGCCAATGTACATCGACGGGCGTTTGCGCACAGCCTCCAAGCCTTCAAGCACTTGGATGTTGTTGGCGGAATACTTCTGTTCTTCCAATTCTTCTTCAGTCATATTTTTTTCTTAATCTTCTTACCTTCGGTTTTTAGATGCCGCCACTGCATAATGCGGCATTTGCGTTTTTAGCAAACAAAAATACTCATTTTTTATGATATACCGAAATTTTCGGTCCTAAAGATTCCAAAAAACGCGGCATAGTGCCTCAGAGGGCACCTTAGGTGAGATGGCGGGGCATAGGTCGGCTATTTGTGATGCCGCGAGCAGGTGGGGCAATGAGGGTCGCGGGCTACGGCTACGGTGTGGAACTGCATCGTCAGCGTGTCGGCCGTCAGCAGGCGGTCGGTGAGCAGCGAGCCGATTCCTGCGAGGTGCTTCACCGCCTCCACGGCTTGCAGGCATCCGAGCATACCCACTACGCCTCCCATCACGCCCGATATGGCGCACGACATCTCGCCCTCGGTGGGCGACGCGTCGGGAAACACGCATCGGTAGCATGCCGAGCCCGGCACCACGGTGAGCAATTGTGCGCCAAAGCGGAACACTCCGCCTATACAGCATGGCTTGCCAAGCTCCACGCAGGCATCATTGATCATATATTTCGAGCAGAGCGAGTCGGTGCAGTCGATGATAAAGTCGTAGCCGGCCATCGTGGCTTGGGCCGATCCTCGGTCGATAAAGCGGTCGTAAAGCGTCAGCTCCACGTTAGGATTGATGGCTCGCAGCTTCTCGCTCATGGAATCCACCTTTTTACGCCCCAGATCAGATGTGAAATGCGCCACTTGGCGCGCGAGATTGGAGCGGCTCACCACGTCGCCGTCGGCAATGCCTATTCTTCCCACTCCCGCTGCCGCGAGATAAAGTCCGGCCGGAGAGCCGAGTCCGCCCGCGCCCACGAGCAATACGCTTCCCTCGGCGAGTTTCCGCTGCCCGTCGTCGCCCATCTGAGGCAGAATCATCTGCCGGCTGTATCGTTCCCTAAGATCCTTGTCACTTTCCATTTCACACGGAGGTAATTGGTTTCTGCGGTGCAAAGTTACACCAAGCTCCCATCTCAGGCAACAATCATCCGCATATTTTTGTGAAAAAAAGGAGACTGTGCCCATTTTGACACAGTCTCCACAAAACAAACGTCATTTTTACCCAAAACTAACTTTGGTTTTACAGTTTCTTGAAGGATATCGTCCCCTTGTCGTTGCCGGCGGTCAGGTCGACGGTGATGCGGTAGGTGGCGCCCTCCTCGAGCTGCACGCCATCGGCAAGCTCATAGTTGCCGGTTCCTTTCAGCAGGTCGGCACCCTCGATGATAGTCAGTGCGTCGCTGCCGTACTCGCCACCCCAGCCATCTTGATGGAAGAACTTGAAGCTGAGATAGTCGAAGCGGAAGCGCTGTCCATAGGAAGAACCGTGCTCCGGACCTGCCGCTCCGGTGAATTGGTAGATTTTGGGCTGTATCTCGGCCATACAGTAGGCAGCACCCTCGGTCCATCCGAATTGGCCGTCGAGCGAAGGCGATCCAACGCCCCAGCCCATGAGCCAGAGTGCTCCGTGTCCATCGCCTGAGAGCGTGGCCTCCTCCGAGCCGTTCATGCGGGTGAACGACACCGTCTTGATGCCGGTGTTCACCTTGATGCGGTAGTCGCCGTCGACGGGCAGGAATTTTGCGCCGCTTGCGCCAAGCTCCACATAGTCGGGGTCGATGTACCACTTCACTATGTCGCTTATTCCTGTCACCTCAAGCGCGCTTCCCTGCTTCAGGCTGAGAGTGGCCTGATAGTTGTCGGCATCGATTTGCTCCAATTTCACGCCGTTGATAGTGATGTCGGTGCTCGGAATCTCCTCCTCGCCCACATATTCCACCGTGAGCACGCAGTTGGACGAGCCTGCCGACGCATCGACGATGAAGCGGTACACGCCGCCCAATTGCAGCGACTTGCCGTCGACCAAGCCGAGGTTGCCGTTGTCGCGGCCATTGCTGCCGTCGCCCACAAACACTATGTCGCTCGTAGTGGTCAGTTTGGCGCTTGTGAGCTCATTTCCCCAACCTTTGGCTTCGCCGAAGAACTTGAAATTGATTGTTCCGGCGTCGATGGTGCGTCCTGCCGTCACCGTGAGCGAGTATTTGCGCGGTGCTATCGGAGCCATGCAAAGAGCCTTCTCGGTGGTCCATCCCACGGCATTGCCGAGCGATGGCTTGCCCACGTTCTCTCCGATCACCCAGAGCGCTCCCGAGCCGTCGGCCTGCATAGAGGCTAAGTTGCCGTCGTCGGCGAGCACCTCTACGATGAAATAGTTCAGCTTGCCATTGGCGGTGACGCGGTATTTTCCGCTCATGGGCAGGAACTTCAGCGTTCCGTCTGACTGGCGCTCGAAGTAGTCGGGGTCGATCCACCATTCGGCGATGTTGGAGATTCCCTCCACGCCGATTATGTCGCCCGTGTTCAGGGTGGTGTCGAGAGTGTAGATGTCGGCGGTCTCTGTGGTCGACATCTCCTTGCCGTTGAATAGAATCTTGGTGAACGGCGATGCCTCAAACGTGAGCGTGTTGAACGTGATATCGTAGCGGCCAATGGTGGTGCTTGAGAACGGAATCACCTGTGCTGCTCCGAGTTCCACCTCGCTGCCGTTCCATCCGAAGGATAGCTCATTGCCGTTGTCGCCATATTTCGGGGCTACGATATAGGCGCTCACCTTTGCCGGGAAGGCCTCGGTGGCAGTGTAGGTGTGTAGTGCCGTGCGCTCCATGCGATACTCCTTGTCGTCGGCTACGAGCGTCAGATATGGGTAGTCGGGGCGTGCCAGCGTGAGTGTCTTCTCCATCTCGGTGATGGTGAGACTGGTGTTTTGCAGCACGTATTTCAGTGTCGCCTTGCCGTCGGGCGTGCCCTTGAGGAAAGGCACGTAGATTTTGCCGGTGTAGTCTTTTCCACTCTCTTTGGTGCGGATTACGGTCTCCGACACTTTCTCCTCGCCATAATATAGCTGTGCCTTCAGCGTGGAGAGCGGCACCTCCACGTCGGTAGCCTTGATGGTGAAGGGGAGGCTGTCGCCATAGAAGGCGTCGGCATTCTGCGCCACCACGTCGACCACGGGGTTGCCCGGCTTGAAATCGTCGTCGTTGCACGATGAGGCTACGGCCAACATGCCCGAAAGGGCAGCCATCAATAATATTCTGTGTTTCATCTTGATTTCCTGTTTTGAAAGATTATTACATCATTATTACTTAGCCCAGCTGAACGACGATACCGACTTGCCGGGAGCGTCGTAGGCAAAATGCTTCGAGCCGATTGTCACGGTGACTTGCTTCGTCTTCTCGTTGTTGTTGGCAAGCACGAAGGCGTAGGTGCCGTCGGGGTTCTCAAAGGCCACATAGTCCATGTTGCTGTCGGTGTATCCGCCCGATGCTATGCGCACCGCACCCGGTTTCACCACGGCAGCCATGTGTGCCATGATGTAGTAGTGTGAGTTGCGGGTAATTGTCTTGAAGTCGCTGTTGCTTATGTCGACTGCGCCGTAGCACGTCGTGCATCCGCCCTCGCGGTTCGGTCCGCGGTCGTTGTCGAGCATCAGGTTCCACATTATGGCACCGCGGCACCAGTTGTTCACTGTGCCTATCGCCACATTTCGCATATCGTCGAGCAGGCGCTTTGTGAGGTCGCGGCCGCTGTTCCAGGTGCCAATCGAGGTTTCCGAGAACACGAGTTCTTTCTCGGGATTGGCCTCGTGCACGTTGAGCAGCTCGCCGCGGTCGCCGCCGTAGTCGTGGAATGCGGCTCCTGCGATGTACTGGGCGGCATCGGCGTCGGCATAGATGTTTGTGGGATATCCCTGCTGCGAGGCGATGTTGTCGTAGTTGTAGTTATGGTCGAACACGTAGATTTTTGTCGTTATTCCATTAGCCACGAATTGCGGGCCGAGGGCTGTGCGGATGAAGTCGCGCTCCTCTTCCCAGCTCATGTACATCGAAGCCGAGTTGCCACGGTTGAGCGGCTCGTTTTGCGGAGTGATAGAGTAGATGTCGATGCCCTTGGCCTTGAAAGCCTGAATCCACTTCACGAAGTAGGTGGCATAGTCCTGATAGCAAGCGGGGTTGAGCTGTCCGCTCGTCCATGAGTCGTAGGGCTGAAGGTCGGTGAGGTTGTTCACCTTCATCCACTTCGGTGCGGTCCATGGAGTTCCCATGATTTTCAGGCTCGGGTTGATGGCAAGAATCTCCTTGAGGATTGGAATCACCAAGTCGGTCTCCTCGTCGGTGAGCGCGAAGTTGGAGATGCCCTCCTTGTCGCAGCAGGTGTATTCGCTCAGCGAGAAGTCGGAGCATCCTATCGACACGCGCACATAGCTGAAGCCGAAGGCGCCGGGTGAGAATGTCTCGGTGAGGAATGCCTTGCGGTCGTCGGCGCTCATCTTCATCAGGTTGTAGCAAGTGGAGCCTGTGATTGCCGCTCCGAAGCCGTCGATTTCCTGATATCGTGTGGCGGGGTCGATTACGATGTTGGTGGGCGCGAGATTATCCTTTGTGCTGAAGTTCACGGCTTCCTTCGTGAGGTCTTTGGTGCGGTAGGCCGTGGTTACGAGCACATTGATGTCGCCAGTGGGAGCCGGAGCCGGTGTGGGCTCGTCGTTGCTGTTGCTGCAAGCCGCGAACACGGTGAGCAGTCCCGACAGCATGTATAATGATTTCTTGAAATTCATCATTTTCAGTTTTTGTTATATTAAAGGTAAGAATTAATATCCGTCGTTTTGGTGAAGTTTGTCGTTGGAGTCGATTTCGCTCTGCGGTATGGGCAGCAGATAGGAGAACTGATTGAACGTGTAGACTTGTGGCAAGCGTCCGCTGTCGGCCGAGTAGACGGCATTCATCACCTCCTCCACCTTGTCGAGTCGCACGAGGTCAAACCATCGCTGGCCCTCGAAGGCAAGCTCGAGACGGCGCTCGTTCATGTAGGCTTTCAGCATGCTCTCCTTGCTTGCCGTGGCGCTTGCCGGTAGCGGGTCGAGGCCCACACGGGCACGAATGCGGTTGATTATAGTTGCGGCACCGGAAAGGTCGGCGTTATTGCCCATAATCAGCGCCTCAGCCTTCAGCAACAGGATGTCGGCGTAGCGAATCTTTATCAGGCTGTTGTATTTGGAGCGGCACTTGTACATGAAGGCATAGTTGTCTGATGGGTAGTAGTTGCTCCACTGGCAGTCGTACCACACCACCGATTCCTCGTAGCGCACCTTGTCGCCGGCTTGTTCGAAGGCATTGATAAGGTCGCGCGATGGCGTCACCCACTTGGCCCATGTGAAATTGCTGTTCCAGTCGCCGAGGTCGCGGCCGAACATCCATGTGCACCAGTTGCCGTTGGCGGTTGAGAACTGCGCCTCATAGATCGACTCCCGGGTGTTGCGCATGGCAAGGTCGGTTCCGTCGGCGTTGAGGTCGAAAAGGTCGCCATAGTTGTCGTTGAGGTCGTAGCCGTCGGCAGCGAGCTTGTCGCAATACTCAATCACCTTCGCATAGTCGCGGATAGGCTTCTCGGCATAAACTTTGGCAAGCAGGGCGTAGGCCACGTCGCGGCTCAGCAGTCGCTTGTCGGCGGGATTGGTGGCAGGCGCGCCGTTGGCTATTGCATCGAGCAGGTCGGTCTCAATCTGCTTGTAGGCCACGTCGGCGGTCACCTGGTCGGGGAAGTAGGCATTGTACACCTGCTCGATGTTATCGGCGGTGATATCCTCGGCGATAGTCGTCACGAGCGGGATATTTCCCCACAGGCGCACCATGTCGAAGAAAATCATTGAGCGGAAAATCAGTCCCTGGGCGCGGTAGCTCGCCTTCTCGGCAGCCGTAAGCTCATTCACGTCGCCCACAAAGTTGATAAGCTGGTTGGCGTAGGCCACATCCTCGAGGAAGCGTGTCCAGTCGCGTGCGAGCACGGAGTTGGAGCCGTCGATAGAGTTACGCTCGAAGGGCACCACCTCGGCGCCGGTAGTTCCGGCATAGGCATTGTCGGAGTGAGCCTCGGCTATAAGCAGGGCGTCGAGATACCAGTGCTCCTGGCGGTCGCGGAACTTATTGTTCATTCCCGTGACGTATGACTCCACAGCCGCCTTGTCTTTGAAAACAGCCTCTTTGCCGTCTTCATTCACGCCCTCGGTCACGTCGGAGTAGGTGTCGACCGGGTCGTATTGCAGCGAACACGATGCCACGGTGGTTATTCCCATCGCGCAGAGTCCGCCAATTATATAATTATAGATTTTCATAATAAATCAGCCATTATTGTTAGAATTCAACATTTATACCGAACACGTAGGAGCGGCAGTGGGGGTAGGTTCCCCAGTCGATGCCTTGCACGGCGCCGCTGTTGCCCCACTGGTTCACCTCGGGATCCATGCCCTTGTAGCTCGTCCATGTAAGCAGGTTGCTTGCCGAGAAATAGGGCTGTAGCTTGCTGATACCGGCTCGCTTCAGGAACGGGGCCTTGATGTCGTAGGCAATAGATATGTTCTTCACGCGCAGGAAGCTGCCGTCCTCCACGAAGTAGGATGAGTTGCGGATGTCCCATCCGGCCTTAGGCACGTCGGTGATCTGTCCGGGCACGCGCCAGCGGTCGAGCACGCGCGCGCTTTGGTTCTTGCCGTCGTACATGCCCTCGGTCTCGATGCGCGATGCATTGTAGATGTCGTTGCCGTAGCTTCCCTGGAGGAAAATGCTCAGGCTGATGCCTTTCCAGTAGAAATTGTTGGTCATGCCGAATGTGAAGTCGGGATTCGGGTCGCCGATGTAGGTGCGGTCGCTCGAAGTCACCTTTCCGTCGTTGTTGAGGTCGGCATAGATCATCTCACCCGTCTCGGGGTCGACGCCCTGAGCCACATATCCGTAGAATCCGCCGAGCGGGCGTCCTTCCTCGTTGCGCACCACGTTCTCCTTGATGAAGTCGCTTGTGGTGCAGGTTGAGTACACCTTCTGAAGGGCAAGTTTTGTGAGCTTGTTGCGGTTGAACGACATGTTGAAGTCGGTGGTCCACTCAAATTCGCCCACGAGGTTGCGGCTGCTGATGGTGAATTCCACGCCCTTGTTGGTCATCTCACCCTCGTTGCGCTGAATGCTCGAGGCCACTGATGATCCGCTTGCAGGCAGGCTCACGTTCATGAGCATGTCGGTGGTCTTTTTGTAATACCAGTCGAAGTTCACGGTGAGTCGGTTGTTGAAAGCTGTGAAGTCGAAGCCTATGTTGGTCTGTGTGGTGGTTTCCCACTTCAGGTCCTTGGTGCGGAGGTTGGCAGGTGAGATGTTTGGCACTGCGTTCTCGTTGCCCTCCACAGTCCAGTCCACGCGGTTGATGTTGTAGCGTTGCAGATAGGCGTAGTCGGAAATTCCGTTCTGGTTGCCGGTCTTTCCCCAGCCGCCGCGAATCTTAAGGTCGTTGAGCCATGTGAGATCCTTCATGAATTCCTCCGACGACATGCGCCATGCTGCCGAGAATGATGGGAATGTGCCCCAGCGGTGGTCTTCGTGCAGTCGCGACGAGCCGTCGACGCGCACGTTGGCTGTCACGAGATATTTGCTCAGATAGTTATATGAAACTCGGCCGAAATACGACATGATACCCCACTGCGAGGCTCCCGAGCCGGTGTTGTTCCATGCTATTTTGTTGGCGGCGTTCAGTGTCTGCACGTCGGCGTTGCGATAGTGCGAGCCGTTGATCCAGCTGTTGGTGTAGTCGCTGTCGGTCCACGACGAGCCTATCATTGCGTCGATGCTGTGGTCCTTGAACGTCTTCACGTAGTTCACCACATTGTCGAATGTGAGCACGGTGTTCATGTTGCGGTTGTCGGAGCCGAGTCCGTAGTTCTCGCGACCCCAGGCCGTGGATATCGGGTCGAGGAACGACGTGCTGATGGCATTTCGGCGGTCGAGCGATAAAGTGGCCTTGTAGGTCAGTTCGGGCAGGATGGTGAATAGCAGGCTGCCCGATGCAATGAGGCGGTTCTCCTTCGACTTGTCGTTCTCGGCACGGGCCATGTTCTCACGCGGATTGGTGATGTTGCCCACGCCATAGAAGTTGTTGTAGTATTGTCCGGGGTTGAGAGAGTCCCAAATCGGGGCGTAGGTAGGTGTGTTCACCACCGAGAGCACCGTTCCACCGCGGTTTGCGCCGGTTCCCATAGCTCCGGCTCCATTGCTTGAATAGTCGGAGTAGGACACATTGGCATTCACGGTGAGCCATTTGCGCACCTTTCCCTCCACGTTGGCTCGGAAGCTGAAACGCTTGAAGTAGGAGATGTCGAGAATACCCTTCTCGTGCTGATATCCTGCCGATAGGTAGTATTTCATGATGTCGTTGCCATTGGATATGGCGAGCTGGTAGTTCTGCGTGTGACCTGTGGTGTAGGTCTCGTCGTGCCAGTCGGTGAGGTCGGGCAGGTTGTCGGGCAGATTCACCAATCCTATCTCGTCCTGGAGTTCCTTGTATTGCGCCGAGTTGAGCACGTCGATGCGCTTGGCTACTTTATTGATGGAATACTGGGCGTTGAATGAGATTTTTGCGTCGCCCTTCGAGCCCGACTTTGTGGTTATCAGCACCACTCCATTGGCTGCGCGCGAGCCATAGATTGCCGCCGAAGATGCGTCCTTGAGGATTTGCATGTCGGCGATGTCGTTGGGTGATAGGAAGTTGATGTTGTCAACCGGTACGCCGTCGACCACATATAGCGGGTCGTTGCTTCCATTGAACGATGTGGTGCCGCGCACGCGAATCGCCAGTTCTCCGCCCGGCTGACCCGAAGGCGACACTACCGAGACTCCTGCCGCGCGACCCTGGATGGCCTCGCCTGCCGACACTATCGGACGTCGGTCGATGTCCTTGGTCGAGACGCTTGAGATGGCAGTTGTCACATCCTTGCGTTTTACTGAGCCGTAGCCTATCACTACCACGTCCTCGAGCACTTGTTGGTTCTCGTCGAGCACAATCTCCATTGTGGGCTTCGCTACTACCTCTTTGGTGAGATAGCCCACATAGGAAATCACGAGAGTGGCGCCCTGTGGCACCTCGAGCGTGAATTTGCCGTCGAAGTCGGTGGTTGTTCCCTTTGTGCTGCCTTTCTGCAACACACTTGCGCCAATCAGCGGCTCATTGTTCGGATCGAGGACCGTGCCCGACACCGAAATCGTCTGAGCATACATGCCGATGGCAAAAGTCAATGCCATTAGCGCCGCCAAGAGCCTGGGGCACTTGCTTAGGTGGCTAATAACTTTCTGTTTCATGCATATTACTTCTTTAATTAATAAATTAGGTTTACGATAAAAATGGTTTTCATTTTTAGTCGGAGGCAAATTTAAGCATAAAAGGCAACGCTTACTTTGCATAGTGGCTAAAATGTGGATTGTTGTGTGATGTATATAACTGATTTATAGCTTTGTGCGATGAAAATAGTATAGGAAAAATGTGGATTGTGTAACTTGACTGTCGGAGCCTCTCAGCGGATATTCCGCACCAATTCCTCGAAGTCGGCGCGGTTGCCTTTGGCCTTGTTCTTCACTTTGGCGCGATAATTATATATGGTGTTGACCGAGTAGCGCAGAATTTCGGCAATCTGCGAGCTGTCGTTGAAGCCGAGCCTTATCAGCGCGAAGATGCGGAGCTCGGTGTTCAGCAGCTCGTCGGGCTTTAGTGCTATCTGCTCGTCGTCTTGCAGCAAGGCATTGAACTTTGCCACGAAGTCGGGGAAAATGTGCAGGAATGCGGTGTCGAAGTTCTGATATAGCACTTTCACCTCATTGTTGAGCAGCGAGCTCGACTTTGCCAACTTCTTCACGTCGTCGATTTTGCCGAGTGATAGCGACTTCTGTATGGTTACACGATATTTCTCGAGCTTGTCGATATATTCCGAGCATAGCTTCACGAAACGTGATATGTACACCTCCTTTATGCAGTTCGACTCCTCAAGATTGGTGTTGGCGAGCTTCAGGTCGGCGTTTATGCGGCTCAGCTCCGTGTTCAGGTCGTTCAGCTTGCCGTTGATTTCCTGTAGATTTGCCTGAGCCATGGTGAGGCGGCGTTTCTGCCTGATGATTTGCAGCATTGCGAGCAGCAGTAGCACGGCGAGTGCCGAAATCACTATCACCACTGTGACAAGCGTCTTGTTGCGGGTGATTATAAGGTTCTGGAACTGTCCGTCGATGATTTTTTGCACATTCGACGACTGCCAGAAGCGTAGCGGCGAGTTGTAGAAGTTGGTGTCGTTCCACGAGAATCGCATGTAGTTGTTGGCGCGCTCAATGTCGCCTCGCCTCAATAGCAGGTTGGCGAGCATCCACAGCGACGCGTGGTCTTTCTTTGCGAGTCGAATGTCGGTGAGCGCCGATAGGGCGAAATATTCCATTTGCGATATTGTGTCTCTCGCCACACCATAGGTGAGAGCCCGGTAATAGGTAGTCACGGCATAGTCGGCCGAGTCGGGGGTCAGCCGAGCCAGCTGCATGTCGTTGATTCTCAGGGCGGCGCTTGTCATTTTCGCATCGCGGTATTTTGTCTCCTCAAGTTTCAGGAAGTCGACACTGCCCTTGTCGATGGCGGCATAGAGCGAGTCCTTGTAGGAGTGCATCATCCGTTCGTAATATGGGCGCAGCTCCTTTCCTCCGATGTCGTAGCTCACCATCTCGCCGTAGCAGTGGTCGTAGCATGCGTAGTAGTCGGCAAGCAGGCTCCCCGACACCGAGCCACGCTCCACCGAGTGCAGGATGTCGATGGCCGACTCGTAGCGACCGGTAGAGGAGTAGAGATACGACAGTCGCAGCTTGCTTTGCGTCTTCTTTTGGATATCGCCGAGCGCCGCGGCATATTCTATACACTCGCTGAGGTAGAATACCGCCGAGTCGAAGCGGAATGCGCGATATTCCTCATATAGAAGCCGGTTGATTTCGTAGAGCTGGTTGTGGTCGCCATTGCAGCGGTTCATCTGCTGCCTCAGGCGTGCTATCTTGGCGTGCTTCCGGGCGGTGTATATCTCACTATTGGCTATAGCATAGTCGAGCGCATGCAGCAACGAGTCGAGCCGCTCGGTGCAATTGGCTTGTAGCGTTATAGTCAATAGTATATAAAGGAATATGCGCTTCATTGGCACGTTTGTTTTTCGCAAATTTAGCTAAAATCAGTGAAAGTTGGAATAGGCGAATGATTAAAAAGTTTGAATAATTACTATATAATTTTGTGCGTCACAAAGCCCACAGACGGCATCGGTGCCTTTGTGAGCTGCGTTTCTGCCCGATATACAAGCAGATATAATAAAATAGGCTCGGAGTTGGGGGCAGTTGGTGCTGATAATTGCGATTGTATGAAATATGGTGCAATTAGATAAAAAAAGTGTAGCCAATTGTGAAAATGCCGAAAAAGCAGGTAAATAATAAAAAAAATTAGTAATTAATTTGATATTAATAAATCTTATTAGTACGTTTGTACTGAAAAAATAAAAAATGAGAAATTCAAAAGCGAATAAAGTGAAGGCGGTCCGATAGGAAATATCGGCAAGCTGCCACTTTAGTGAACGATTGAAGAAGAATAAAACTGCAAAATATAATATGTCTGACCGTAGGAAATTTTTAAAAGATCTTGCCCTGATAGGGGCGGCGGCCACGGCAGCCCCGGCACTTGTGGGCTGCGGCAAGGCGAGTGACGAGCAGATGGCACAAGCAGCCGTCGACGCCGATAACTTCTGGCTTGTCGATAAGGGTAAGGGACTGAGAATCACCGGAACATTCCTTGATGAGATTTCTCACGACATACCACACCAGAACTGGGGCGTAGCCGAGTGGGATGCCGATTTCCGCCACATGAAGGCGATAGGCATCGACACGGTGATAATGATTCGCTCGGGTTACAGGAAGTTCATCACCTTCGACTCGCCCTATCTTATTAAGAAAGGGTGTTATCGTCCGTCGCAGGATCTCCTGGAGATGTTTCTCACCCTTGCCGACAAATACGGCATGAAATTCTATTTTGGCCTCTACGACTCAGGCCGCTATTGGGACACCGGCGACCTGTCGTGGGAGATAGAGGACAACAAATATGTTATCGACGAGGTGTGGAGCAATTATGGCTGCCGCCACAAGAGCTTCGGCGGATGGTATATCAGCGGCGAGATAAGCCGTGCCACGAGAGGAGCCATCGGTGCGTTCCACACCATGGGAAAACAATGCAAGGACGTGTCGGGCGGGCTGCCCACATTCATCTCGCCGTGGATCGACGGCAAGAAGGCTGTGATGGCGAGCGGCTCCAACCTCACCAAGGACGATGCCGTGAGCGTGCAGCAGCATGAGAAGGAGTGGGACGAGATTTTCGACGGAATACACGACGTGGTGGATGCCTGCGCCTTCCAAGACGGGCATATCGACTACGACGAGCTCGACGCATTCTTCACCGTGAACAAGCGCCTTGCCGACAAGTATGGAATGCAGTGCTGGACCAACGCCGAGTCGTTCGACCGCGACATGCCCATCAAGTTCCTGCCCATCAAGTTCGATAAGTTGCGCCTCAAGCTCGAGGCCGCCAAGCGCGCCGGCTACGACAAGGCCATAACCTTCGAGTTCAGCCACTTCATGAGTCCGCAGTCGGCATATCTTCAGGCCGGACATCTCTACGACCGCTATAAGGAGTATTTTGGAATCAAGTGACCGATACTACGACTCAATCAATCATCAATGAATAAAATATCGCATCAATGAAACAGTATAATTTTGCGTATCTCATATTCCTGTCGGTGGTGGCGGCTCTCGGAGGCTTCCTGTTCGGCTACGACACGGCAGTAATCTCGGGAACCATAGGCATGGTGGCGTCGCAGTTCGGGCTCGACAGCATTGCCCGGGGTTGGTATGTGGGCTGTGCCCTTGTAGGCTCGATAGGCGGCGTGCTTGTGGCAGGCTTTATGGGCGACCTCATAGGCCGCAAGCGCTCCATGATCATAGCCGCGCTGCTTTTCACAATGTCGGCGGCAGGCTGCGCCATCAGCGACTCGCTCACCGAGCTTGTGGTGTATCGCATCATAGGCGGAGTGGGCGTAGGCATCGCCTCAATCATCTGCCCGCTGTATATCAGCGAGCTTGCCGTGGCACAATACCGCGGGCGGCTCGTGTCGTGCTATCAGCTCGCCATCACGGTGGGCTTCCTCGGAGCATATATTGTGAACTTTGGCCTGCTCAACTACTCGCAGAGCGGCGCGGTGCTCACAGGCTGGGCCGACAAGCTGCTTGTGAGCGAGGTGTGGCGTGGAATGCTCGGCATGGAGACTCTGCCGGCACTGCTATTCTTCATTGTGATTTTCATGATTCCCGAGAGTCCGCGCTGGCAGATTCTCAGGGGCGACATCGACGGCGCCCGCGGCACCATCAGGCGCGTGTATCTCGTGCCATCAGAGGTGGAGGAGCAGGTGGAGGCGTCGCGCAAGGTGAGCGGCAAGGAGGAGAGCGGCAATTGGCGGCTGCTTTTCACTCCCGGCATCTTCAAGGCTCTGCTCATAGGCGTGTCGATAGCTATTTTGGGCCAGTTTATGGGCGTGAACGCCGTGCTATACTACGGGCCAACGATTTTCGAGGACTCGGGCCTCAGTGGCGGCGACTCGCTTTTCTATCAGGTGATGATAGGCCTGGTGAACACCGTCACCACCGTGCTTGCGCTCGTGATAATCGACAAGGTGGGCCGCAAGCAACTGATATACTGGGGCGTGAGCGGAATGATAGTGTCGCTCCTGCTCATTGCCTTCTATTTCACGTTCGGAGCTTCGATGGGCATCTCGAGCCTGTTTCTGCTCACATTCTTCCTTGCCTACATCTTCAGCTGCGCAATATCGATTTGTGCCGTGGTGTGGGTGCTGCTCAGCGAGATGTATCCCGTGAAAGTGCGTGGCGTGGCAATGAGCATCGCCGGGCTTGCGCTGTGGATTGGCACCTACCTTATCGGTCAGCTCACACCGTGGCTGCTTGCCAACATCACTCCCGCCGGCACATTCCTGCTTTTTGCCGCCATGTGCGTGCCCTATATGCTCATAATGTGGAGGCTCGTGCCCGAGACTACCGGCAAGTCGCTTGAGGAGATTGAAGAATATTGGACAAAAAAATAATCAAATATATATATTATGATAGACTTTAAACAATTAGCTGAACAGTACAAGAGCGAGTTGCTCGACTCTGTGCTGCCTTTCTGGCTTGAAAAATCAATTGATCAGGAATTTGGAGGATACTTCACCTGCCTCGACCGCAAGGGTGAGGTCTACGATACCGATAAGTTTATTTGGCTCCAGGGCCGCGAGGTATGGATGTTCTCCATGCTCTATAATAAGGTTGAGAAGCGCCGCGAATGGCTCGACGCCGCCATCGGTGGAGGCGAGTTCCTGAAGAAATATGGTCACGACGGCAACTACAACTGGTATTTCTCGCTCACACGCGAGGGACAGCCGCTTGTGGAGCCCTACAACATATTCTCCTACACGTTTGCGACTATGGCCTTCGGGCAGCTGAGCATCGCTACCGGCAACAAGGAGTATGCCGACATCGCCAAGCGCACCTTCGACATCATTCTCTCGAAAGTCGACAATCCCAAAGGCAAGTGGAACAAGGTACATTCAGGCACCCGGTCGCTGAAAAACTTCGCTCTGCCAATGATTCTGTGCAACCTTGCCCTTGAGATAGAGTCGCTGCTCGACCCGGAGTTCATGCAGCGCACCATCGACGTGTGCATACACGAGGTGATGGAAGTGTTCCTGCGTCCGGAGCTTGGCGGACTGGTAGTGGAGAATGTGGCCGACGACGGATCGCTCGTCGACTGCATGGACGGCCGCCACATGAATCCGGGGCATGCCATTGAGGCCATGTGGTTCATCATGGACCTCGGCAAGCGCCTCAATCGCCCCGATCTTATAGAGAAGGCCAAGGACACTGCGATACGCATGGCCGAATATGGCTGGGACAGGGAGTTCGGAGGCATATTCTACTTCATGGACCTTCACGGGCATCCCACACAGGAGCTTGAGTGGGACCAAAAGCTGTGGTGGGTGCACATTGAGACTCTCATTTCGATGCTGAAGGGATATCAGCTCACCGGCGACGCGCGCTGCCTCGAGTGGTTTGAGCGCGTGCACGACTACACTTGGTCGCACTTCAAGGACGCCGAGTATCCCGAGTGGTTCGGATATCTCAACCGCCGAGGCGAGGTGCTTCTTGATGGCAAGGGCGGCAAATGGAAAGGCTGCTTCCATGTGCCGAGAGGCCTCTACCAGTGCTGGCAGATTTTGGAAACCATAAAATGACATTATTTAGCCGAGACTTCTCTCGTGGCCGTGGCCCGATGGCGGCATTTGTGGCTTCCGATTTGCTTATTTATCCGATATTGAATATCTTTGGGGCGACGAAAACGTGTGGAGCAGGGCATGCGGCCTTTTTGCGGATTCGTCGGGGGCCGTCGTGCGGCGCGCGTCGTTTGCAGCGATGGCTGCGATGCGGGCGGTTGCGTAATTGGCCCTGTATGGCGCATAATGAGCTTTATGATGAGTAAAACAAATGCTAAAGATATGAAGAAATTGACGAGAAAAATTACGGTTGTCCTTGCCGTGGCTATGGCATGGACCGCAGCCGCCGCACCTACGGCATGCTACAATGTGATTCCTTTGCCCAACAGCGTGGAGATGATTAAGGCCAAGCCTTTCGTGCTCGATGCAGGCGTCACCATAGAGGCTCAGGGCGACGAGATGGTGCGCAATGCGCGTTTCCTCGCCGGCTACATCAAGGAGTCGACAGGTATTGTGCCCACGGTGAACGGAGAGGGACGGCCCGTCAGGCTGCGCGCCTCGCTCAGTGCCGGGAATAAGGAGGCCTACACAATCAGCGTGAGCGCCGACAGTGTGGTAATCGACGGTGCCTCGCCGGCCGGCGTGTTTCGTGGAATACAGACGCTTCGCAAGTCGATTCCGGTTGCCGGGGCTGCCGCTGTGGAGCTTCCGGCTGTGAGAATTGCCGACGCGCCGCGCTTCGACTATCGTGGCGCTCACTTCGACGTGAGCCGCCATTTCTATAACGTGGAGGAGGTGAAGACGTTTATCGACATGATTGCTCTGCACAACCTGAACACCTTCCATTGGCACATCACCGACGATCAAGGCTGGAGAATAGAGATTAAGAAATATCCTAAGCTCACCACTGTGGGCTCGATGCGCGACGAGACGGTGATAGGTCGCAACACCGGCAAATTCGACGGAAAACCGCATGGCGGATTCTACACGCAGGAGGAGGCAAAGGAGATTGTGCGCTATGCCGCCGAGAGGTATGTCAATGTGATTCCCGAGGTCGACATGCCCGGACACATGACTGCCGCCCTTGCCGCATATCCGCATCTCGGATGCACCGGAGGCCCATATAAGGTGTGGACCGAGTGGGGCGTCACTCCCGAGGTGCTATGTGCAGGCAACGACTCCACAATGCTGTTCATAAAGGATGTACTGAATGAGATTATGGACATATTCCCCTCGGAATACATCCACATTGGTGGCGACGAGTGCCCGAAGACGCGCTGGCATGAGTGCCCGAAGTGCCAGGCACGCATCAAGGCCGAGGGAATAACCGCCAAAGGGCGTTTCTCGGCCGACGACCGTCTGCAAGGATATGTGACCCGCTATGCCTACGGGGTGATAAAGAGCCGTGGCCGCGTGATGATAGGCTGGGACGAGATTTTGGAGAGCGACATCCCTGCCGACGCCTTAGTGACATCATGGCGTGGCGATGCAGGGGCCATCGAGGGTGCCAAGCGTGGCAACCGCGTGATTCTCTCGCCAAACACCCATCTGTATTTCGATTATTACCAGTCGAAGGACGTTCAGTTTGAGCCTTTGGCAATCGGAGGCTATGTGCCGGTGGAGAAGGTGTACGACTTCGAGCCGGTGCCGCGTCAGCTCACCGGCGAAAAGGCCAAGCTCGTGTATGGCGCGCAAGCCAACTTGTGGACGGAATATGTGGTCGATTTCAAGCAGGTGCAGTATATGGAGCTTCCGCGCATGGCGGCTCTTTCCGAGGTGGTGTGGACGCAGCCCGAGCTGAAGGATTATGCCTCTTTCAGGAAGCGCGTTCCCGCACTTTTGAGCATCTACGACAATTTGGGCTACAACTATGCTAAGCATCTTTCTGACGTCACTACGAAATACACCACCGTGTCCGAGCGAAAGGCTATGAAGGTGGAGTTTGAGACATTGGCCGGACGCACTATACGCTATACTCTAGACGGCTCGGAGCCGACCCTCGAATCGCCGCTTTTTGAGAAGGGATTCATGATCGACGGCAACACCGTGATAAAGGCGGCAACTTTTGCTGCCGACGGCTCGAAAAGCCGCACCTATTGCGACACCATAGAGGTGAATCCCGCCACTTTCTGCAAGATTACGCTCAACAATGCTCCCTGGCACTCTTATACTTATGGCGGCGGGCCGACTCTCGTCGACGGCATTCGCGGCAATGGCAGCTACCGCACAGGCCGATGGCTCGGATTCTATAAGAAGGATTGTGACGTGACAATAGATCTCGGCAAGGCTATTCCGCTCAGCGAGGTGGCGTTCAACTGCTGCATATTCCAGTGCGACGGAGTGGTCGACACAAGCGGCGTAGAGCTTAGTCTGTCGACCGATGGGAAGAAATACACCACGGTAGTCGACGAGACTTATCCCGAGGTGAAACGGGAGCTGGAGTTTGGCACGGTGACCCACCGGCTGCCATTCAAGAAGCAGAAGGTGAGATACATCCATCTTGTGGTAAAGACGGTTAAGGAGCTTCCCGAGTGGCACAACCTGCCAAAATGGGGCGGATTCGTGTTTGTCGACGAAATCAGCGTGAAATAAGGATATGGCTATGGAGAAGGTGATGATGTTTTATCAGGCACGGTGCCCGTTCTGCAAGAGGGCATTTGCCTATATCGACGAGTTGGTGGCCGAGAACCCCGAATTCGGAAAAATCGACATTGAGAAAGTCGACGAGCTCGAGCAGCCCGAGTTTGCCGACCGTTTCGACTACTATTATGTGCCAACATTCTATGTGGGTGGCCGCAAGGCTCACGAGGGAGGAATCTACAAGGAGGAAGTACGCCGCCTGCTACAGTCGGTAATCGACGGAACGGAGTACGTTCAGCCGAAAGATTGATTCTACGCCCGTCAGGTGTTTTCTGCCCTCACAGCTTTATACGCTCCAAGTCGTCGGGCACGATGATGTTGCCCGAGAACCGTGTTGCCGCCTCAGCAGTGTAGGTGGCGCGCCTTGTGGCTAGCGTCTGGTCCTCGGTGTGGTAGAGCAGCAGATTCCTCACTTTGAGGCTCTCGGCGAGCTCGCCGGCATCGAGTGCTGTGCTGTGGTGCTTCTCGTAGGGCTTGAAGCGCTCACGCTGCGAGTAGAGGCAAAAAGCCTCGCTAAGCAGCCATTTCGCGCCCTCGGCATAGTGGCGGTTGCGCTCGTTGAATGGCTCGTCGCCCAAGCACACCAATCGGTCGCCGCCGGGCATGAGCATCATGAATCCATATTGCCTTGCTTTCGACGAGTTGATGTCGAAAGCCGTGAAATCCAGTCCTATGGCACTGAAATGCTCGCCGTCGGCGACGGCTGTGAGCATAATCTCCTTGTCGATGTGGCAGGTGACTTTCACCGGCAGCGTGGCGAAGCAGATGGCGCGCAAGGCTGTGATGGCCTCCTCGTGACCTCTCACGGTGAGTGTGCCGCTATATTTGCCGCCGTAGATGCTTTGTGCCACCATACGCACTATCCACACCGCGCCGAGAATATGGTCGGTGTGAGTGTGGGTGATGAACATGTCGTGAATATCGGTCAGCGGCAGCGCGCCCTGCTGCAACTGCCGCAGGATTCCGTTGCCTCCGCCGGCATCGACGAGCATCGGGCGGCCGTCGTCGGCTATTATGGCAAAACATGTGTTATAACATTCTGTCACTGCGGCACTTCCGGTGCCAAGCATGAGTATTTCCATAATTCAGTGCGTTCAGTTCTCTTTGCGGGTGGCTGATGATTTCGTCGATTTCTTTCCCGGTTTCTTTCCCGACTTGCCATCGGTAGCGGGCTGTGGATTGGCAGGAGCAACAGGTGCCGGCGGAGTCTCGAAGAATCCGCCCTGCTGCATCATCACGCTGTCCTCATGGGAGAACGAGGTGGTGTCGATTGACAGATCGGAGCCCACGCCGGGGCGTTTGCGGATGTCAAGCTCCGATTTCAGCGCAGCCTTTGCGCCACGGCGGAATGCCGAGTTGATTTGCTCGCGCAGGTTGATGCGGGTGGTGTCGACGATCTGTATCTTCTCCCGGGCCATGTTGTCCTTGTATTTCGCGCCCCCGAAGCGGAAGTGCATATCGTCGGGGTTGCCATATATGTTGATTCCGAACTTGAATGGAATAGGCGATTTTAGCACCGAGATGTGGTAGCGGAAATTCAGGTCGAGGTCGTTGTGACCGAGCACGCCGAGGCGATAGCGGTCGACGTCGAACATAAACGGGAACAGCTCCATCTGCGAGTTCTCCACGAGCATCTCCACCGTCATCTCGTCGATGACGTTGCGCTCCTTATTCTTGAAAAGCAGCATCTTGGCTATCTTCTTGAACGTGGCGGCATCCATGAACACGAGGTCCTTGCCGTGCAGCTTCATCACAGCCTTCAGTGATGGCATGACTATGTTCATCGCCGAGTCCACATTGGTGGTGGCGGCAAGGTCGGCGTCGATTACTCCATCTACCGACTCAAGCAGCGGCATTATGGTGTCCAATCCGGGAATCATTTTCAGGAACTTGCCTACCTGAATGTCGCTCAACGATAGGTCGAATCCGAATTTTATGTCGTTGCGGTCGGGAGCGGCGTAGAGCGCGTTGAAGCGAGCCGAGCCCATGTCGGTCTTTGCCTTCAGCTCATTCAGGTTGATAGCGCCGTCGTGCACGAGCAGATTGCCGTTGAACTTGCTCATGAACAGGTCGGAGTAGAGAATGTTTGATGCCCGAAGCCGAATGTTGGCGTCGATGTTCGACGGTACTACTATGGCCGCCAGTGCGGAGTCGGCGCTCGTGGTCTCTGCCACCTGTGTGCTCACGGCGTCGATGTCGTCGGAGTCGTCGAGCGAGTTCAGCCCCACGGCGTTGTTGGCGTAGGCCATTCCGTCGGTGGCGGCTTTAATAAGCTCATTCACATTGATTGTGTCGGCCTTCACGAAGAAAGAGAGGTCGAGTGGCTGACGGTTGCGTCCGAGCATGGTCGTTCGCATGTTGCGTATTCCACCGCTGATGTCGAACTGGCTTTGGCCCACGTGGTAGGTCATGCGCTTGAATATCACGCTGTCCATGCTGAACTGCACGTTGATGTTGCGCAGCGAGTTTCGCAGTGGGAAATAAGGCGTGAACATGCGGCCCTTCTCGCTCTTTATGCTTCCCTGCAACTGCCATCGCATGATAAGCTGCTTCAGGCCGTTGTCCACCGAGAGGTCCATCACATTGTCGTCGGCCTTAGCGGGAATCCGCTTGCGACGGCTTGCGAGCATCAGCACGCTGTCGCTCGGCCACTCGGGGTGGATGGCTCTGATAGAGTCGATTCGGCGCTTAATGCGCAAGGCGTTCCGGCTGTTGCGCCTACGCATGTTGGCAGTGATGTTCATTCGGCTGTCGGATAGCATCACTCTTGCCGCATTGTCCTTGTAGAACATGCGCTTTGCGCTAAGTGCGAGGCGAATTTTCGGCACCCGTACGCTGTCGGCGTAGCGTGATATAGAGCCTCCGCAGTCGAGGTCGCGAATTCGTATGCGAGAGCCGTCGGCCTGCTCCACCGACAGTCTGCCCGAGCGAAGCCTCATTCCGAGTGGGATTATTGTGGTGGTGTCGAGCTTGAAGGCGTTGTCGGCCACGCAACCCATCCCGATTCTGCCATTCGATGCCGTCAGGCGCAGTCCTGCCATCGATGCCGACAATGTGTCGATGTCGGTAGTCAGCCGCAGCAGGTTGTCGACAGTATTGTCTCGTAGCTGCAATTTGTCGTTGCTGCCGAAGTTGATGCTGGCGTTGCGGGCGTAGAAGCTGAGAGTATCGGCCGGAGAGTCGTAGAAAAGGTTGGAGAGATTCATCGAGCCGTTTATTCTCATGCGCTGGAAGTTGTTGCCGGTTAGGTCGCTTAGGTGGGCGTCGACCGATGCGTCGGCATCGAGGTCTCCGCGCACGGTGAAGCTCATGGGCAGGTTGAAGGCTTTCACCACGCGCTCAATGTCGGCATTGCCTTTCACGTTGCCTTTCACGTGAGCGTCGGCTAAGAAGTTGTCGACCGTTCCTTTCAGCTCTATGTTCACGGCCCGACCTTCAAGAATCATTCGTTGCAGGTTGATGGTGCTCTTGTCGGGCGTCTTGCCGTTGAGCGACATGGCGGCGTCCATTGCCACACGCTCCAAACGAGCCTTGCCATTGGCCGCGGCGATATATGAGGCTGGAACCGACAATGTGGCGTCTATCGACGGCAAGTCGGTGCCCATAAGGTCGTAGGGCTCGGTGAGCGTGGTGGTGATGTTGGCGCTGATGTTGCTTTTTATGCCGGCGAAAAGATTGCTATAAGCCTCGGGCAGAATCCCCTTGAGCGAGTCAAATTTCACCGGGCCGAGCCGCATGGCGAGTTTGTCGAGCATGAATGCGTTCTCCGACACCAAGCTGAGGTCGATTAGTGCCGGGATGTCGAGCACCTTGACGCTCATGCCATTCAGCGCCACGTCGGCGAAGTGCTCGGAGCTCCACGTCAGTCCGCCGTCGAGGCTCACCGGCAGATTGCCGGCATATTCGAATCCTCCCATGCTGCAATCGGCGGTTCCCTGCATGGCGAGGTGGTAGTCGGTGCCTTCGGTATTGTTGAGCTCCACCTTCTCAAGGCGTATTTTGGCGTCGAGAGTGTCGGCGGCATTGAAATAAGCTATGCGGGTGTCGCCCGTAAGGCGCATCTTGTCGCAAAGAATTGTCGGCAGCGACAGAGGCTCCTCGCTTTCAGGCTCCTCCGAGGGCTTGGATATAAGGTAGTTGGCATTGGCCGGGTCCACATCCACGATGTTCACCCGCAGATTGTCGGCGTGGATATCGCTTAGTGAGAAAGTGCCATATAACATTCGAAGCACGTTGACGCCGACGTGGAGATGCTTGGCTTCGATAAGCGAGTCGGCATTAGCCGGCAGTGTGGCGCGCATCTCGGCGGGCAGGTCTCTCAGGCTCGCTGACACGATTCTCAGGTCGTCGACGTCGAGCGTCAGAATTGGGAAGGTGCTCCATGCCGTCAGCTCCATGCGGCCTATTGACACCTCGGCATTGAGGCTTTCGTTGGCAATGTCCTGAGCCAAAGGCGTGAGCCTGTCGGGCGTCAGAATCCACACGATGGCGCAAAGGAGCGACGCAAGCAGTGCTATGAGAATTCCAAAAATCCAGGCTCCTATTTTCAAGGAGCGTTTAGCTATCTTTTTTACATTCATAATCATTGGTCTTGATTATGCAAAGATAATATCTTTATGTGAGAAAAATGATAGCCGAAAGGAAAAAATGCTCAAGGGTCAGTCATGGGACGTCTTCACCGGTGTCTTCGTGGCTGTCAGCGGGCGGTGATGTGGAAACAGCCCTGCTTTCGCTCGAATTTCACATAGCAGCGTCCTTCCTCTCGCATTCTGAAGAGCACCTCGGCGAGTATGTTTTTCAAGTCGCCCTCGTGAATTACGTACGACGAGTCGCAGCAGATGAATTTCGAGTAGCTGATGTCGAAAGTGGTTCCGAGGCGGTGGGCCGACTCGGGCGATGCGTTGCGGTTGCGGCGGCGCAGGCGCTTCACAGTGGCGTCGGTGCGAGTGAGGCTTGTGACCTTGATTTTATAGCTCTTTCCGCCGCGGCGGCGAATGGTGTCGGAGAAAGCCTTGCCGATGTCGTGGAGCAGCTGTGCGGCCTGTGGCACAAGGTAGGGCAGGGAGTGGATCAGGTTGTCGACGTGATAGGCATCGCAGGTGCTAATCTCCAAGATGGGCTTCGACAGATGGTAGGTGGAGCGCAAGTCGGTGATAGGAGCGAAGCCGGCGGCGTGTGCGGCAGCGAGGTGCACGGCGTTGCTGTCGTTGAACGTGCGTTGCAGGCTTGGCCCGACGGCACGCACTTTCATGCGGTGCACAATGCCGTCGAATTTATGTGAGGCGGTGTCGGCTTCAGCCTCAGTGGAGGTGCTTACGGGGGCGACAGGTGCCGCTTGCAGGCTGTCGGGCGATGGATTGTCGACCGACGAGGTGTCATCGGCAGATGTGCCGCATCCCCACAGCATAAGTGCTGCGGCTATAATGCTAAAAAGAAGTGGGAGTATCCTCATACCTGAAATTTTTCTCTCGTTTTTCGATTATGTATTTGCAAATTTACAGTTTTGTCGGGGAATCGCCCCATCCGCTTAAAAATTTTTAGAGCCTCTTGTGAATTTTTTGAAAATGCGGTCTTTTGAGGCCGAAAAAACGCTGAAGTGCGGAAATAACCAAATAAATTTGACGTTCTGCGTTCGACTTGTGCAAATTATTATTACATTTGCAAAGTGAAAGGGCACTTGCCGCTTGGCAGGGCCTTTCGCCGGGACTTGTCGACGCAGGCAAACTATGGCGATACCATCGAGATGGCCGGTTGCGTGCGCCTACTATATTGTTTAACTAATTTAATTTATTTTGGACCCTGACCCTCTTTCTTGCATAACCCTTGTTGACACTGCCGTAGCGGCGGTGAAACCCTTGATATACGTTGAGGCCCCCGGTGTGGGTGGGCTTGTAGCCGTGACACTCGCAGTGCTGTTGCTGTTCATGTCGGCATTCATTTCGGGCTCGGAGATTGCATATTTCTCTATGACAAAAGAAGACTGCGACGGAATCGACGACGATTTGTCGCGCGAGCGCGTGTCGCGCCTGCTGTCGATGCCCGAGCGCTTGCTCGCCACTATCCTTATCTCCAACAACCTCGTTAACGTGGCGATAGTGATTTTGCTCAACTACTTTATGAGTCAGCTGCTTGTGGTGGAGAGTGCCGTGCTCGATTTCGTGATTCAGTCGGTGATTCTCACATTCCTTATATTGCTGTTTGGCGAGATTCTGCCCAAGCTCTATGCCAGCGACAATGGTGTGAAGTTTGCCACATTCGCCGCCGGAGGGCTATCGGTGCTCTTTCATCTGCTCTCGCCGCTTTCCAAGCTGATGGTGAAGAGCTCTACATTCCTCAACAAGATGGTGACGAAGCACAGCGACGACATCTCGATGGAGGATCTCTCGCAGGCTCTTGAAATCTCCGATGTGAAATCGGGCGACGAGCGCGAGCTCTTGCAGGGAATCTTGGAGTTTGGCGGAAAGACGGTGGCTGAGATTATGCGTCCGCGTGTCGACGTGGTCGACATCGACTATGGCAACGACTTCAATGAGGTGGTGAACATCGTGGTGACCAACGGCTACTCGCGAATGCCTGTATATGCCGACACTCCCGACAACATACGCGGCATATTATACTCAAAAGACCTATTGCCATACATCGGCAAGAGCGACCGCAACTTCAATTGGCAACAGCTCCTGCGCGATGCTTATTTCGTGCCCGAGACGCGCATGATCGACGACTTGCTCGAGGATTTCCGCAAGAAGAAAATACACATGGCCATTGTTGTCGACGAATTTGGCTGCACGCAGGGCATCGCCACGCTTGAGGACGTGCTTGAGGAGATTGTGGGCGATATCGACGATGAATACGACACTGAGGAGAAATCGTATACGAAACTGACCGACGACACATATATTTTCGACGGAAAGACGCTGCTCAACGACTTCTGCAAGATCACCGGAGTCGACGAGGAGGAGATTGAGGACGTCGACGAGGATGCCGACACAATAGCCGGACTTCTGCTCAACCTGAAGGGCGATTTCCTGAAGGAGAAGGAGCAGATGGCTTGCGGACGGTGCCGTTTCACGGTGCTCAGCGTGCTGAAGCATCGCATCGCCACAGTGAGAGTGAAAATCTTGCCCCGCAAGGAGGCTGAAAAGTGAGAGAGCCATGCCGAGACTCGATGATTTGCGATTTTGCGGCGATATAGCCGTTGTCAGGTGGAAATTGACTGAATCGTGGCAGGAACTGCTCGAGTCGTGTGCCGGGATTGGCGTGAAAGTCGATGCCGACAAGCTGCCGAAGGCTGAGGGCCGGCGCTGCGAGATGCTCGCCGAGCTGCTGATGCTTGCAGGGCACTTCGGCCGCCCGACTGCGTTGGAGCACGATAGGCACGGAGCGCCGAGGGTTACGCAATTCGGCGGATATGTGAGTATAAGCCACACCCGAGGTCTCGTGATGATGGCCTTTAGCGACAATGAGCCCGTGGGAATCGACGTGGAGCGCATATCGGAGCGCGTGATGAGGGTGCGCGGCAGGTTTGTGGGCGACACCGAGGCGCAGCACATCGTTGCTGACGATGTGGCGGCCAACACGCTCGTGTGGACTGCAAAGGAGGCTATGTATAAGCTCGCGGGAGTGCCCGGAGCGTCGCTTCGCGATGATTTCTCTATCGACTCGGCAATGAGAGCAGGAGCCGACGGCCGACTGCATGCCGAGGCACACTGCATGGCGGGCGGCAGACGGCAGGCGATTGAGCTATGCTCCATGCTCGACGCTGAGGAGCAGGTGGCGTTCACGATGGCCCTCTTTGCTGTCAATAGGTAGGGAAGATGGCAAATCCTTCCGGGCGGCAATAGATAGGAAAGATTTACACAGTAACGAAATAACGAATTATAGAAATAAAAAAACTGCATGATATGAGACATTTCATCACTACAATCACATTGGCCCTCACGGTAGGTGCAACGGCTATCGATGCCGATGCTTGCACCAGTCTGCTTGTGGGCAAGAAAGCATCGGCCGACGGGTCGACCATAATCACATACGCGGCCGACGCTCATGTGCTATATGGATGCCTTGAGACCATTCCCGCCGCCGACCATGAGAAGGGGGCGATGCGCGAGGTGCGCGAGTGGGACACCAACAAGCCGCTGGGTTTCATTCCCGAGGTGCCGCACACCTATTCGGTGGTGGGCTACATCAATGAGCACCAAGTTACTATAACCGAGTCGACGTGGGGCGGACGCCATGAGTTGCAGGACACCACGGGAATCATCGACTATGTGAGCCTCATGCACATTGCGCTGCAACGCTCGAAGACGGCGCGCGAGGCAATCAAGGTGATGACCACACTCGTGGCACAATATGGCTACTACAGCGAGGGCGAGTCGTTCTCGATAGGCGATCCCAATGAGGTGTGGGTGATGGACATGATAGGTAAGGGCGGCAAGGAGAAGGGCGCCGTGTGGGTGGCAGTGCGCATTCCCGACGACTGTATAGCCGCACATGCCAACTCTCCTCGAATCCACCGTTTCCCATTGAAGGACAAGGTGAACTGCCTATATTCAAAGGATGTTATCTCCTTTGCGCGCAAAATGGGGTATTTCAGCGGAAAGGATGCGGATTTTGACTTCGCCGACGCCTACAATCCCACCGACTTCGGCACGCTGCGCGGATGCGACGCAAGGGCATGGGCATTCTTCAACCGCTTTGCCGACGGAATGGATCGCTATCTGCCGTATCTCGACGGCAAGAAGGGGGCCGAGGTGATGCCGCTATATGTGAAGCCCGACCGCAAGCCCTCGGTACGCGACGTGCAGAAGATGATGCGCGACCACTTCGAGGGTACGCCTTTCGATATGACCAAGGACCCCGGCGCTAAGGTGCTGTGGGACGTGCCTTATCGTTTCCGCCCGATGACGTTCAAGGTCGATGGCAAGGAGTATGTCAACGAGCGTGCCATCGCCACGCAGCAGACCGGCTTCGTGCTTGTGTCGCAAATGCGCTCATGGCTCCCCAATGCCATTGGCGGCGTGATGTGGTTTGGCGTCGACGATGCCAATACCAATGTGTTCCTGCCGATGTATTGCTCGCTCACAAAGGTGCCCCACAGCTATGCCAAGGGCGTCGGCGACCTATACAATCTCAATTGGGAGGCCGCATTCTGGGTGAACAACTGGGTGGCCAACCAAGCCTACAGCCGCTATTCGCTCATGATTCCCGACATTCGCAAGGTGCAGGACGGCATTGAGGATGAGCTTGCTAAAAATCAGGAAGTGATTGAGGATAAGGCGCTTAATGTCTACTCCACGTCGCCTGCCGAGGCTCAGAAGCTGCTTAACGACTACTCTGAGACCGTAGCTGCCGACGCTACTGCGAAATATCGCAAACTTGGCGAGTATCTGCTCGTGAAATATCTCGACGGAAACCGCAAGCGCGAGAAGAACGGCGAGTTTGAGCGTAGCATATACGACTATCCCGTGCAACCCGAGTTCCCCGGCTACAACGAGGAGTATTACCGCACGATAGTGAACGGCGCCGGCGACCGTCTGCGCTGCAAGGAAATCGAGAAATAGCGCAATGCCTGTTTGGCGGAGGCAAATGACTTGAATATCGCATAACACGCATCGCAGGGTGGGGAAAAAGAGGAAAAAGAATACTCATGGCAAGGTGTGGCGCGGCCTGATGATGGCTGTGGCCGCAATATTGCTGGTGCTGCTTGTGGCCGGACTGTGGCATGTGAGCAAGCATCTGCGCCGTCACGACGTGGTGGTGGCAAAGCGCGACTATCCCATTCAAGGCATCGACGTGTCAAATCATAATGGGGTGATCGACTTCTCGCGTGTGGCTGCCGACAGCATAGCATTCGTCTATGTGAAGGCGAGCGAGGGCGTGTCGTACAGGGATCCGCGTTTCGACGTCAACATAGTGTCGGCACGAAAGGCGGGGCTGAAGGTGGGTGCCTATCACTTCTTCCGCAAGGACAAGGATGGCGAGCTCCAAGCCGAGAACTTCATGGCTGCCACCGACGGGGCGGCTGTCGACATGCCCTACGTTATCGATGTGGAGGATTGGGGCAACAGCATGCTGATAAGCGACACCGAGACGGTGAACAATCTGCGGACCATGATAGGCCGCCTCGAGCAAAAGGGGCTGCGGCTGATGGTCTACACGAATAAGGACGGATACCGCAAGTATATGCGCCGGTTTTTCCCCCGGATGCGCCTATGGCTGTGTGCGTTCTCGCATCCTAAAGACCTCGAAGGATACGACTGGACCCTGCACCAATACAGCCATTGGGGCAACGTGGCGGGAATCGATGGCGACGTCGACCTGAACGTGTTCAATGGCGACTCGGTGCTGTGGAATGTGTGGCTCGCCCGATGATTGCGAGAAATTTTTAGCATTCGTGAAAAAAATATTGTTAAATAAGTGTGAAAATCGAAAAATTCTGGCTAAGTTTGTAACCTCAAAATGAAACAGGCAGAAACTTTCGCAGTAAGTAAAAAAACAAATCCATTATGGTAAAAAAACTAAGGGCAACAATCTTCATGATAATGGCAGTCTGCGCAGTCAGTGCGTGGGCAATGGATTCCACAAGAATAGTACAAAAAGAGAGCGTCAACGACAGCTTGCTTGTCGCTCCTGTCGACGGTGAGGTGATAAATCCCATCGACACCATCAGAATAATTACGGTGGTGCTTGGCGATCGCCACACGATGAATCTCGACACGGTGAAGATAGTGCCGAGCATGATGTTTGTGCCGCTTGTGTTTGAGAAATATGAGGCTTTCAATGAGACGCTTGCCGAGGAGCCCGATAATGCCATCTACCGCTTCGATGCCGGCGACGGGTGGCTGAGAGACGAGTGCAGGAAGACTGAGAATATGCGTAAGGCGCGATATCACACTATGGTGAGCGAGCCGCAGCTCAACCGCTACAACCTCGACATGCTCCCCGAGCCTCCGAAGCGATATGAGATAGTGGCCGACCCCTCGAGCCGCACTTTGGAGCTTGAGAAGAAGGAGCTGAAGAACACTATCGACATTCCGGGCGACGAGGCTATCGACGTGGTGAACGTGCGCAACTGGCTGCACACCTTCAATGGCTCGATACAGTTCTCACAGGCCTATATCTCCGAGAACTGGTATCAGGGTGGTAACAACAACTTGAACATTCTCGGAAATTTCATCTGGGACGTTAACCTGAACCAGAACAAATATCCCAACCTGATGTTCGACAACACGATACAGTATAAAATCGGCTTGCAGTCGGCTCCTCAGGACTCCCTGCGAGGCTACAGCATAAGCGAGGACCTCTTGCAGATTAACTCCAAATTCGGTTACAAGGCGTTCAAGCACTGGTACTATTCAACCACATTACTGTTCAAGACGCAGATTCTCAACAACTTCAGGCCTAACACCAACGACTTGAAAGCTTCGTTCCTCACCCCCGGTGAGCTGAATCTCGGCTTAGGTATGACCTACAACGCCAAGAGCAAGAACGGATATGCCACATTCGACCTCTCGCTCTCGCCGATTTCCTATAACATGAAGATATGCCGTGAGAATACGCGTGTCGACCCCACAGCGATGGGCGTCGAAGCCGGCAAGCACCTCAAGCATAAGCTCGGTTCGAGCCTTGAGGCACGTTTCCAGTGGAAAATCACACCGGCTATCAGCTGGAACTCACGCCTGTATGCCTTCACCGACTATGATTTCGTGCAGGGTGACTGGGAGCACACTTTCAATTTCACCATCAATAAGTATCTGTCGACGCAATTCTATCTGCACTTGCGCTACGACGATGGCGTGGCTCCCCATGATAAGTGGAATCACTGGCAGTTCAAGGAGATTCTGAGCTTCGGACTCACCTATCGCTTCTCGATGCAGTAACCGGCCGCTTGTCGTAGGGAGGGTACCGGATATGGACCACACTCGCAACATATTCATGGCCACGGCTCTCATTGCCATCCTGTGTGCGATAGGCGCTCGAGCCGGCGAGCCGGCAGTCGAGGGATATTACGCCGATGGCGTGCCCGAGGAGGCCGAGGTGCTGCGAGGATACTCGATGCGCGGCTGCGTCGCCAAGATGTCGACGATGCCGCTTGCCGCCATAGAGGGAGTGTGGAGCTATCCCGACGAGATGATGACGGTGGCGATAGAGCGTTTCGGCTCGGCGAGGTTCTCGCCGCGGATAGCCTACCGGGTGGTGATGCTTGAGGCCGACGATGTGTCGCTGCTTCCAGGAACGGTGATAGGATATGTGGCCGAGAGTGCCGACAGCAACAAGTATGAGTTGTGGCTTTATAGCGAGCAGCAGGGCCAACGATTGAGAGCTCCCGTGCAATGTGTGGCCACGCTCAGCGACGGCAATCTGCTCTTCAGGCGCATTCGCTCGCTCAATGTGAAAGTGCGGGTAAACTTCGCGCGTTTCCTTCCTAAACTGTTCAGAGGTATCTCCGTGACTCCCGAGGTGCAGACCGAGAAGCTGCCCGTGGGATTCAGAAAGATATATCCCGATGCCGACGGCGAGAATGGAAGCCGTGGCGATGAGATTCGCTATCTGTGATGCGGCGTCGTGCAGCGGCAATAGCACGCCCACCGACAAGCATTATGGAACTTCGGGTTAATTAATAAATATGATGCGAGGATTATTGTCGATAATATCAATCGTTTTTGCAGTGGCGACGGCCCTGCCGGTGAACACCACGAGGCGCAATCTGAGCACTGCCGGGGCGCGGCAGCGCGAGGTGGCTGTGATTGCCGACTCGGTCTGTGCCGAGGCTCCGTACGATTTTGAGCCAAATGCCGTTACGCTAAGAGGATTCGTGAAGCGTGCAGGCGACTATCGGGAGACGTTTCATGTTACGAACAATACACGCCGGCACATCACCGGACTCAAACTGCTGTTTCGATACACCGACTTGCGAGGAAGAGTCATCGCAGAGCGCACCGTGGTGGTGAGATGCGACGTCATGCCCGGACTGACGCAGAAGGTGTCGGTGCCATCGTTCGACACCGACCGCGCCTATCATTACCGCTATGGCTCGAAGCCGCGGCTGAAGTCTCAGCCTTTCGACGTCGCTTTTCGCCTTTTGCGCTACGACGTGGCGGTAGAGAGATGAAATTTTCAATAAATCGGGCGGCATCTCGGCAAAACTCGCAAGTAAACTTGCGTTTTGCATTCGATTTGCACAAATTTTTGCTAAATTTCCTCTAAGAAAGTTAAGGCCGAGACTGTCTTTGTGAGTGGAAAAGA